>JAJDDE010000124.1 GCA_029260475.1 Phycisphaerales bacterium
CGCCGCCACGATGGTGTCCACCGTGATCCGAGGCGGCTGCCGTGCGGGGCCAGACGACCGCCGTGAGCACCCCTCGGTGAGCACCGCCGAGACGCCCAGCACAAGAACCGCGAGCACCACCAATCCCGATAGCTTCATGGGATCCTCCTTTCAATGTGTGTGAGTGATCAGTTCGACCGGGCGATCTCGAGGGCCTCGTTCCACGCGCGGCGCTTGACCTCCGCGCTGTCACCGAACCAGATCGATCGCAGACGGTTCTCGTCACGGCGCTCCCGAGAGCCGCCGCGGTGACGCCGCTCCCAGTCCGTGTACTGGCTCACCGCGTTCCAGGCCGCCCAGACGCTGCCCCGCACGCCGGGCAGACGCTGGGGCTCGTCGTCGAAGAGCTCGGCCATCCGGTTGCGCACCTTCTTCGCCCCTTCCTTGGGCGCTTCTCCGGGCTCGTCCGGCCAGACCCGCTTGAGGTAGGCATCGAGCTGCCTGGTCTTCATCTGCACCCTGGCCATCGCGTTCATCTCGTCGTTCATGAGTCGGAACCCACGAGACGCGATGCCGAGGACCTGGCGTGCGTCTTCCAGCTTCTCTTGGGTACGCCCTGTGTGACGCAACGAGAGGCCGACACTCGATCCGAGCGCCCGCGTGAGGGTGTTGTTGCACACCACGCGGACGCTGGTCCGAAGGACACGCAGCGCCCTGGTCCCGTCGTGGCTGTTGCAGGCCAGGAGGTACGGGTGCGTGACGTCGTCCGTGCCGGCGATGCGCAGCTCCTCCGGGAGCCTGAGCATCATCCAGACCACCTTGCCGCCTCGGATCGAACCCGCCGTCTCGTAGGTGGCCAGATTGGTGCCCGTCACAGAATCGAGCCACTCGAAGGCCTCCGCGTTCTGGATGGGCGCGTACCGGTCCGAGACCACGCCCAGCACGCGCTGGGTGTCGGTCCGCACGACCGCGCGGTGCGTCGGGATGGGAGCGTGGGCGCCGTTGTGATGCACGCTGACCGGGCGTGTCTCCACGCGCCAGTCCAAGCCGCCGAGCCGCAGGGCCTCGGTGCTGTCGACCGCCTCTTCGGTGCGCTGGCCGAGCCGGTGCCAGACGGGTGTCGAGCCCGCGCTGAACATCTCTACCCTGCCATCCTGTCGCTGGGTGAGTTCATGAGCCATGGGGTGTGCTCCTTGGTTCGGGTGTGGGGGTGTTGTGAGACGGTGTGCGGGTTGGTGCCTCGCGTCGCGATTGCGGGAGACTTGGGCGGCACGCCGTCCGTTCTCTCTGAAACGGCACCAGGTGCCGCTCGTGCGCGGGGATTTCCCGCTCGGTGATGTAGACCATCGAGTTCGCCTTTCGTGTGTGGGGATGTGGGTGGGCCGGAGTGGCCGGTGGATCAGGCCTTGCCGCGTGCCGGTCCGAGCGCCGGCTTGAGCAGGGCGAAGATGACCAGCGCGCACGCCAGCCACGCACCGCCCGTGTAGAGCGGCAGGCCCTGCCAGGCCGTCACGGCAGCCGCAGCGCTGAGCAGGATCGCCAGCGCCGCGCAGATGGTCAGCACGCAGCGCCTCAAGAACCGACCGGCCTCATGCCGTGCGATCCTCAGTGCTTCGTCTTTGATCTGTTGGTGGTACTGACGATCATCGTCGTCTTCGTACCTGTACCGATCGCGCATGAGCACGCTCATGTCGTCGTTCCTTTCGGTTGTGGTTGTTTCTCGATCAGGCCGAGCTGTGCGGGCAGCGGTCCTGGTACCCGCAATAGCCGCAGCCCCAGCCGGGGTGGGCGGGGAACGTCCCCGACTCGATCCCCCGCCACACGTGGCGGACCTGCTCGTGCAGCTGCTCTCGTCCCTGCTCGCTCCCCTCGACGGTCAGTTGCTGCACCTTGGGTGCTTTCGCTTTGGTCACGGTCAGGAACGAGCAATGGGTGGTGGTGGCATCTAAGAGGGCGTCGTAGAGCACGAGCTGGCCTGAGTTCTCACGCAGGGTTGCGTTGCTCCATCGCGATTTGGTGGTCTTGAAGTCCACCACGCCGAGCTGTCCGGTGTCATCCACCATCAGGAGGTCGATGTAGCCGACGAAGGGCGGTGCTTCGTCGATGAGCGGTCCCTCGACGAGCTCTTCGATGCCGGCGACGGACCAGGTGTCTCCCAGCAGGTCGTGATCGGTAAGGGCGGTGACCATGGCAGCACCCAGGTCACACAGACTGTCACGATCCTCCTTGGCGCCGAGCTTGACCGCCGGATCCGCTTCATCGAAGCACGCTCCGATGAAATCAGACGCCCAGGGCATCTCCTCAGCGGCTTCACCCGCCATCAGCTTGCCGAAGTGCTCGCCCACCAAGTCGTGGACCGCGGAGCCGAGCACCAGCGCAGACGAAGTGAACGAACTCGGCGCCCCCTCGATGTACCGGTACCAGAACGCACGTGGACACCGCAGGTACAGCTGCACACGCGACCAGCTCAGGTACTCGCAGGCCCCCACCGCTACGCCACCTCCTTCTTGAGGTGATCGATCAGCTCCGACGCCTCCCGGATGCTCAGCTCGCCGTGACGCTTGCCGAACCGCTCCTCGCAGAGGGTGTCCAGCTCGAGGTGGTGCTTGGAGGAGATGGCGTGCAGCGCCCGGGTCTGGCTTGGGGTGATGGGACGGACACCGCCGTTGCCCGATCGGGCGTGACCGTTCGAGTGCGAAGCGAAGCGCCCGCCGGTCGGCGCGGGCTCGTCGCCGCACGACTCGCGCTCGATCGCCTCACGGGCCTGTATGTACAGCTTGGCCACCTCGCCCTGCAGGCGCGAAGGCTGGGTGAGCAGCGACTGGTCGAGCTCGGCGCTCAGGCCGATCGTGACGCCGTCGGAGTTGTAATTGGCCGAACGCTTGCGCGACAGGCCGACGTTCACGGTCATTGGCATAGTGATCTCCTTTGTGGTGATGGCAAAAACGAAAAACCCCCATCGAAGTGACGGGGGCTCAAGGAATAGTGACACGGAATGGGCGGGAATTAGGCGACCACCGCCAGGGCACAGGGTTGCATGAACGCTGATTCAGCCGTCTAGGCAATCGCTCCGGCCAAACTCGTTCCCAAAGGCGCCAAAGTCTCCTAGGTCGACGTCGCCGTCGTTCTCGAAGTCGGCGTCGGAGTTGTACGAGAGGTCCCCGGCTGTCGATCCGAAGGCGGCAGAAAAGATGCCGAAGTCGCCGAGATCGACGTCGCCGTCGTTGTCGAGGTCGGCGGTGCAGATCCGGTTGTTAATGGGGCCGCCGCCGGTGCTCGGCGTGAGCCGAATCACGACGATCGCGGGCTCGCTCGTCACCGGGCCACCGGTTCCGGACGTGATCGCATCGCGGTAGGCTTCGTAGAGGAACGCATCGAGCACGTCGTCACCCACAGGGACTGAGTCGAGCGTGAAGGTGAACGAGCCGTCGCTGAATAGCTCCACGGTATTGCCTCGGAGCGTTGTGATGATGCGTGACGAAGGCGTGCCGCCCATGGTGTCTGTCCTGACCACGGACTCGTATTCGTTGTCCATCGGGTCTACAAGCGTCGGCTGGCGGACGTCGTTTGCGAGCACACCCTCTGAGGCACTCACGTTGAGTTGGTCGGATGCGCCCGAATACGAGAACTCGAACCGGTCGGAAACCGCGAGTTGCAATGCGTTGTCTCGGATCTGCGTGAGATCTGCGAGCATGTAATCGACATAGCTGTGGCCGCCGGCGGGCGCCGCTATGGCGAGGGCGATCTCCGATAGCAGTTCGTTGAGACCGGCGTCGATCTCTTCGAGATCGCGTATGAGCCCCTGTGTTCCGGTATCGGTCATCGGATCGGTCATGTATCGGTCGATGATGCTTTGGCGCGTGTCCCCGGCCGGATTGGTGTTGCCCGGCGCGGTGTCCACTGTGGGGATGATCGACAGGCCGGAGCCCGGCTCGCCGCGGAGTGTTGCTTTCGCTACCCCGCTGAGTTCGAGCAGATCGGGGAATCCGAGTGTTGCGTATCCGTCGATCAGCGCGTGCGGTCCTGCGAGATCCTCCGCAAGATTCTCAAGTGTTCCGTCGGCTAGAACTTGCGATCTCGCTGTTGCGCGTCTTCCGTTGGACTGGAGTTCACTCTCAAGAGCACTCAGGCCAGTCTGAATTACCGAATCTTCTACAACCAATATCTCCCATGTCCGCCCTGAGCGGTTGTAGGTGGTGGACTCACCGGTCAAGTCGCGCGGTTCGGACAAAACAAACGTGCCGAAATTTGGGTTAAAGTTTAAGAAGTATTCCCATCCCAAGAAAGTGCCAAAGCACACCGCTGGGAATAAGTCATCGCAAAATTCCAATTGGCTTCCATCTCTAAAAAGTCTCAAACGGAAGCGCCGTGTATGCGTTGAAATCGGAGTTTCCAGCGTGATCTCATAGACGCCGTCACCATTTAAGTGATGATAGCTTCCTTCGATTGAATATTGATTCGGGTACATTGCGGCCGCGATATTGGCCCTTTGATTTGGGCCAAACAAATTGAATCTTTGGTCATTCCATGCGGTCGGAATATTGGATAGATTTGGGAACATCTGACCCGAATCGGCCTCAAAAAACTCGAGCTGGAACCACGGGGCAACACTGGGGTGTACGCTCTGCTCTAAGCCACTGAATGGATCTACGGGAACGGTGACTCGGATGCGCTCTGACAGACTCTCAATCCGATCACGGAATACCGTGACGATGGGATCAAAGACTGAGCTCGTTCGCACTGCGGAGGTCGCCTCATCAATCATCGCCCCAGTATCAATGACCGTTTGGATGCCGCTGTCACCACCGACCTGCACAGCGCGCGCTAGCCACCACGGTTTGTCTCGTGCGAGCTGGGCGTACGCGGCGGCGCCCTGTGACCACGCGGCGGGTCCGGGGGTCTCGTCGATGATGAACCCACCTGGCAGCGTGATATCGCCTTGTGCGTAGCGCAGCAGGGGTTGGATCGAGCGACCGATCGCGCCGCTATCGAGGAGTTCTCCCGCGTTGTCGAGCGTCAGCGTTTGCCCAGCGGAGGAGTCCGCGAATACGGCTTTGTCTGCGTCATTGACCGCGAAGCTGAAGAAATCGGCTTGGCGCATCTCGTACTGGTTGAACGTGAGGCTGGTGGTCATGAACGCGTTGTCGACGGCGTTCTCGAAGTCCTGTTGGGTGATATCTGCCGCGACCGTCCAGAGGATGTCTTCGATGCGCTCGAGTTTGGATCGTTCTTCAGCGATGAGGGTTTCGAGTCCGCGTATCAGGTCCGCGTTGGCCTGGATCTCGTCACGCACGTCTTCAATGGCGACCTCAAGCACGTTGATCTCGTCATAGACCGCTTGCATCGCCGAGGAGAGTTCGGTGTAGATCACTGCGAGCTGCGTCTCCACACGGTCGAATCGATCGTTGAGCTGGAGCTGCACGTCGTTGAGTTGGTTGCGTAGGTCTACGACCTCGTCGAGAATCTCTTGCCGCTGATCGTCTTCGGTCGGCCCCGTGTCCGCGAACACACCGCCGAGCCCGATGGCTGCGCCGATCGCTCCTGCGAGCCCAGATGCGATCGCAGCAGGATCCTTCTTTGGCCCGAAGAAGCCGAACGCCGCTTCGCCTACGCCCATTAGGATTTTCGCAGAGCTCGAAGCGGCGGCCATTGTTTTGCCCGTCTCCAATGAACTCGCGGAGTAGGTTTCGAGCTGGCTCGCGAGTTGTTGTGTCGGAGCGGATGTCCCTTGCTGCAGGAGCAGCGCGTTGGCCGAGATGATCGCTCGCGGACGCGCGGCGGCACGGAGGTGGGCACGAATTGCCTCGTCCTGGGCCTCGATGAACGCGAGATCGGCGGCGTTGGTCCGAGCCTGGCTGATGGAGACTTCGGTCGAGAGCGCTGAGGCCAGTTCGACAACGCGATCGTTCGTGATCACGCTCAATTCTCCAAGCCCGCCCTGCACGCTGGCCCACCACGGCGAGAGTGTTGAAACGGCACATGGGTCGTTCGTTCGTTGGAGCGATTGGCCGGAGGCGGTGGTACCCGACTCTGCCTCGGGAAGGAGGAACGGCGTCATCCCCGCGGCGGGCCCGTCCTGGAGCGCAAAGGTTGTTCCGTACGCGATGAGATCAACGACCTGGTCATCCTCATTCACGAGCGCGAGAGCGCCCGAGACATCCGGGAGCCCCTGGGCGCTGAAGGCCAAGGCTCCAAGATCGTCGCCCGTACCGGGCATCGTGCCCGAGAGCGGGATCTGGAACGCGACGAATCCGTCGGCCCCGTTGTACACCACCACACGCCATGGGCCGCCGGTAGGAGGATCGAATTCGATCCCCGCGTGCCCAGCGATCTCGACGAATTCACCGATATCGACACCCACGTTGGAGTAGTGCAATTCGTTGATCCAGGCGGTGCGGGAGAGCCCTTCGCACACCGAGCCTTGCCCGGTGTTGAGCAGACCCGGCGAGTCGGGCGAAGGTGCTGCCCACAACGGAGATCCCCCATCGTCATCCAGGGGCGTATCGCGTTGCGCGGCGAAGGTGGCGTAGTCCACCGGCAACGTCTCAGCGAGCGCGGCCTGGATGCTTGCACGCCCTTCGGTCAGGGGGCCAGTGGGGATCGGGGAGATTCCTTGCGTGAGGAGGTAGTTCGTGAGTGCGCCTGCGAGTCTCTCATTGGGAGACCCATTGAGGTCCTGACCGGAGAACCCGATGACCATCGCGTGAAACCATGGCACCGATTCGCTTGTGACGCGGGTGCGCGCTCGCTCGAAGGAACTCATGCGGTCCGTGTTGAGGTCCATGTACAACCGAACGTCTGCCACCTCCATGTCCAGCAGGCGGACCGAATCGGCTGCGACGCCTGTGTCGAGACCTGAGAGCGGGCCGAGTTCGGTCACTGACGGGAAGACCCCGAGCGTCCGCCAATCGTTCGGAGAAATCGTGTAGTCATCCGCGAACGGCGTTGTGAATTCGATGGCGGTGACGAAGTTGCCCGTTCTGAGCAAGTCCGGATCGCCTGGCGACGATGCGCTCAGCGCACTGTTGTACTGCGAGACGAATTCCGCGAGTTGGGCGCCGGTCGCGGTCGGGTTCTTTGTCGCGAAGATCACGAGCCCGGTTGTGGCCGCGATGATGCGGGGGCGGGCGTCGAGGTCGTAACCGAACCGCGTGTACTCCGCGAACGTCACCGCCTGCTTGAACCGCGCGAGCGATTCGTTATCGACGATATTGAAGTCGAGGTTCGGCCCGTCGACGCGGAAGTCGTAGGGCGTGCCGCCCGCGCCGGCTATGACGGGGGGCGCTGGGACGAGCGTTGCCAGGCATGCGATCAGAGCGGACAGGAGGATGCTGCGGAACATAGTGGGTACCTCGCGGGGTGCGGGGAGGATGTGTCGTGTGGACCAGAGGATTACGGGAGGCAGTCCGTGCGCCCGAACTGGGCACCGAAGACGCCGAAGTCACCGAGATCGACGTCGCCGTCGTTATCGAAGTCTGCGGCAGGGTTGTAGTTCATGTCGCCGGTCATGCTGTTGAACGCGGCTCCGAACACACCGAAATCCCCGAGATCGACGTCACCATCGTTGTCGAAGTCGGCGGGGCAGGTGTTCGCGGAGATCGGGCAGAGATTCGCCGGCGAATCCACCGTGCCGCTCATCGTGAGCGTTTCGTAGTACACCTTGTGGCCGTTGGTGTTTAGCGTTGAGCCGGGCTCGATGATCAGGTTCCGTGCGTAGATGGCTTCGGGAAAGGCTTGGCTATCGTTCGCGTTGTCGTGCGTGTCAATGACGTTGACGGTGGCCGATCCCGGACCGATGCGGAGTGTGCCGACGGGGAATCGCCCCGGCGCAGACGGCGACAGGCCGTCAGGGGACGCACCGATATCCAGACTCATTGCTTCGATCGTTCTGGTCGCAGCGCCATCGAGTTGAAGATCTACTGTCGAGAGATTGTATCGAGAAGAGTCGTTAATCGCGATGTCGTAATCGCCACCAACGTGTACGAAACCGTCTGCGTCGATCACCGTGAGGCTTGCGCCGCTCGTCGCGATGATCCCGCCTTCGTTGAAGATGCCGCTGCCCGGTCCGCCGGCGAAGAGCCCGCCCTCGATCGTGAGCACTCCGGCGACGGCGATCGGGGCCGCGAGGCCGAAGAACCCGTCGATGGTGACGCCGTAAAGGAACACGGAGGTCATCTCAGCGGAGCAGAAGGCCTCCGGCCCGTTGAAGAAATCCGCGTCGATCGTAGGGCCGAAGAGGTTGAGGCTCGACTCGTTGAAGAATCCGCCTGGGGCGTTGATCAGAACGCCCGACTGCAGCAGCATGTCGGTTGCGTTATTGATGATCGAACCCTGCGCTTCGATGTAGCCGCCCGTATCAACAAAGATGTTGCTTGGAGGGGAAACGATCGTGGACAACGAGTTCTGGTACGCGATGACTTCACCTGTATTGAGCGTGACTCCGAAGGCATCGTCAAACCCGTCTGCATCGATGTCCGCGCTGGCGACGGCGAAAGCACCGTCTGCGTTGTCATCGATCACGTGCTCCACATACGGATCGTTGCCTCTGTTCTCGTACCACCGCACCGAGTCGTCGAGCGCCGAGGCGACGAGTAGGTCGATGTCGCCGTCGGCGTCGGGGTTGAAGGCTGCGAGGCCCGAGGCGAAGGCCGCGGTGTTTGTGAGCACGCTTGTGGTGAAAGTGGGCGGGTTCAGGCCATCGGTGTCGTGCAGGCGGACGGTGTCGTCGTCTTGTGATGCGGAGATGATCTCGAGTTCGGGGTCGCTATCGAGATTCACCGCGATCGCGTCGTGCGCGAAGAGGGCGCCGATGAAGACATCGCGCTCTGCGAAGCTCGGTGCCGGTGCACCGTTATTCTCGAACCACCGGACCGCGTTGTCGAAGCCGCTGGCGGTCACGATGTCCGGGTGGCCATCGGCGTTCACGTCGGCGACGAAGAGAGAGCGAACACCCACGCCGGTGGTCGCGATCTCGCGGAAGGCGAAGCCGGGCATAGGATCGTCAAGCTCGTTCTCGTACCAGTAGATCGTGTTGCCAAACTCGTCAGTGGCCACGATATCAACGCGCTTGTCACCGTTGAGATCCGCGCCGTGTACATCGAACGCGAAGAACATCATGGGATCGACGCTCTGCTCTGCGAAGGTGGCGGGCGTCGATGGGTTCCCGTCGTTATCGTTGAGGTAGTAGCGAACGGGGTCGTTACCGAGGGATGCTGAGAGGATGTCTAAAGCGCCGTCGCCGTCGATGTCCGCGATGTGGACCGCTTTCACGAATGACGCATCGGTCGCCACGTCGTGCGCCACGTACATCGCGGGGTCCGAGGCGATCTTTTCGTACCACCTCACAGTGTGGGCGCTCTCGATCGCGACAACCACATCGATATCTCCGTCGCTATCGATATCCGCGGCGTGTACATCCGTGATCGATTCGACTGTCGAATCGATCACGCTCTTCTCAAACCCCACGGGCGGACGCGGGGCACCGAACATGATCGCTCCGTCGGCGATGATCGAGGCATTGTGGGACGTAATCAGCGTGCCGCTGAATCGCGAGGTGCGATCGGTGGAGAGCAAGAGCGTTGATCCGGGTGCCAGTCGCACGTCACCGCTTAGGTCAATCGGCGGCACGCTCGGATCAAACTGCCGATCGCTATCGGTGATGGTAGAGCGGAGTTCGAGTGCCGCATTCGATTCAATATTGATACTCCCGGTATCGAGTTGGAGTATGCGTGCGCCCTGGAGCGTCGCGATCCCCGGGCCTTCATCCCTTGCGGTGATTGTTCCCGCGAATGTGAAGTCCTGCTTGAGGCCGAGCGAGACGGTCGTATCGCCGAGCGTCCTCGTGGGTTCCGGATCGCGTACAGAGATCGTGTCGCCGCCGTCGAGGAAGTAGGTGCGGAATGGGGGTTGCGTGATTTCAGCCCTCGAGAAAATTGCCAAATCCTTTCCGGCGAGGTTCACGGGTTCGTCCGCGACTTGATCAGGTGTCGCGAGAATCGTGTCCCCGTCAGATGCGAACAATGTTGCAAAAAACAGCGAGAGCAAGCCGTCGTCGTGCTGTGTGCCCGAAGTCAGATTCACGACCGGCGCGGTGAAGGTGTTGTTGCGCTCAATGCGCACGACCTGATCGACCGGGAAGCCGTAGACGAGGTCGCTGTCTGTGTCACCATCGACATCCACGACGAGCGCGCCCCAGCAGTTGACAGAGGAATTTAGGTTCGTGCCGGTCCAGCTCGTGCCGTTACCGGCGTTCCGGAACCACCAGCTCCCGTTGGAGCGTGACGCGACGGCGATGTCGATATCGCCGTCACCGTCGATGTCCCCCGTGTCAATGTACTCGGCGAAGCCGAGCCCGACCGTCACTTCACCGGCGATGAACTGCGGGTCCGCGTTGTTTCCGGAGTGCAGGTAACGCCGGACCCCGCCGCCGAGGTTGCTGATCGTGCTGAGCAGGTCGGGGAAGCCGTCCCCGTTGATGTCGGCGATCGCGACGCTGCTGATCCGGGTCCCGCTGTCGCCCACGATCCGTGAACTGGGCTCGTACTCCCCCGTCTGTTGGTTGAAAAGCCAGCGAGAGAAGATGCCCCGGTTCGCGTTCCCGGCGGTGGGTCGCTCCCCCGTGATGAACTCCTTGAAGCCGTCACCATTGAGGTCGCCTGCCCGGATACGGGCCGCACCCGCGCGGGGCGCGAACGTGGTCTCCGTGAACGTCAGCATACCGCCCGGGAGCAGATCGTTCGTGTAAATCCGCACCCCATCGAACGTGCCGTCCTCCGCCGTGAGGGCGACGAGCACATCGAGATCGCCGTCGTTGTCCATATCCGCAGCGGTGACACCCGAATCGATCACCCCCGTGGGCGAAGCGCCGGGGTAGATGAAGTCGTCGATCAGGCGCTGTGTGAAGCCAGGCGGCGATGCGCCGTTGTTCTGGAACCAGTACGCCCCGTCGAGCGTGCCGACGAGCACGTCGTTGTCCCCGTCGTTGTCAAGGTCACCGAGGAAGAGCTGATCTGGCTTTGTGAGTGCCGTGTTGATGTCGTAGATGGTCGGGAAGACGGGGACGTCGGCGCCCTCGTTCTCGTACCAGCGGATGCCTTGGTCGTTCCAAAAAGTGACGACGAGGTCGACATCCCCGTCACCGTCCATGTCGGCGGCCTCGACGTCGCGCGGGTCGTCAGACCCTGGGCGGCTCAACACCGTCGTTGTAAATGTCGGTTGCGCGAGGGCGTGCGTCGCCAGCGAGGCAAGCAGCAACGCCGCGGGGATGGTCTTGAGTATTTGATTCACGCGTCATCCCCGCACTCTGTGCGTTCGAAGTCCTGGCTGCAGCGGCTGAAATCACCGAGATCGATGGGGCCGTCCGCGTTGAAGTCGCAGACGGGGTCGTACGAGTCATCCCCGGCGGTCGCCCCGAAGGCAGCACCGAAGATCGAGAAACCATCCATGTCGGCAGCGAACACGGCCATCCGTAGAGCAGTACGCGGCCCGCCGGGATTCATTCCGCCGTATCGGTAGTCATCGATGAGATGCGCCGTGAAAGTGGGCGGCGAGCCGCCCTCGTTCTCGAGCCAGCGGAGCCTGCCGTCGATAGTCCCGTTTGCTGACACAATGTCTGTGTCGCCGTCCCCGTCGAGGTCGGCGGCGAAGACCGAATAGACACGACGGTCTGGGTCGGTGAAGACGTCGATCGCCGTGAAAGAGGGTGGCACCTCACCATTGTTCTCGTGCCAGCACACGGTCCAGTCGCCGAACGAACCCGAGATCAGGTCCGCGTCGCCGTCCGCGTCGAGATCGGCGGCGAAGACCGTATAAGCGCCATCGGCCGGCGGCGTGAGGTCGGTGCTCGAGAAGGTCGGCTGCGCATGGACGCTCGTGATGAGTCCCGTCAGCACCAAGCCAATGACAGAGGCTCCACAATTCTTGATTGCCACAAATTCTCTCCTCTTGGTCGCCGAGCCTCGCGCGTGAAAATTCATGAGCGGCGACTCCAGCGCATCATCCAAAGCGCTTACGGCTACTATCATGCTGTAGATCGATCGCCGGAGCAACACTCATGCGCGATCTGACGTGTCTCGGGGCACTCATGGGCGCACCCCCCGGGACTCCAGCGTGCGTGAACCCCACGCTGCAGCCGATTCCGCATGCCCCGATCCGGGCTGCTGCTGGTCCCACACTTCGTAGAGGTGAACGAGCGTGCGCACCGCAGCGTTCACGGCATCGTGAGCGTCGCCGAGCTCTTCCCGAAGCGCACGCTCGTGTTGTAGGGCGATCGACTCCGCGAGCTCGAACTGCGCGGCATCGATCAAGGCGGTCACGATCGCGGCACGCACCGTTCGGGATGGATCACCGGCCGTGCCGTGCACACGTTCCGCGAGGCGCAAGGCTTCTTCAAACCAGCTGATCGACTCGTCGGCACGATCTGTCTGGGCGAAGACGGTCGCTAAATCAATCATCGCGCCAGTTGTGAGGTGATGGCTCTCCCCGAGGGTTCTCCCGGCGGTCGCGATCACCTCTCGCAGGTATGGCTCCGCCTCGTCGAGCCGTCCTTCTGCCTGCAGCAGGAACCCGACATTGATGATGCCGGTGAGGGTGTCGCCATGCTCGTTGCCGAGCACGCGCCTGGTAGCTTCCAGTGCACGCTTCTGGCAGTGGATGGCGCCTTCTGCGTCGCCGACGAAGTACAACCCGTATCCGAGGTTGTTGAGAGCGTTCATGGTGTTGGGATGCTCATCGCCCAGCCGCTCGGAAAACACCGTGTGGGCGGCTCGCAAATGCGGGATCGCATCTTCGTAGCGCTGACTCGCGAGCATGAGGTCCGCCAGATTGCTTGACGCAATCAGCGCGTGATCGCTCTCGCTCGCCCGGAATCGTCGGTCACGTTCGATCGAGGCGAGGAGAACACGCTCGGCCTCTTCAAGATCGCCCCGACGCACCAATACGAAGCCGAGGTTGTTGAGCGCGGTCAGTGTCTCGTGGTGCCCTTCGCCCAGCTGCGCATCACCGATGCGCAGAGCCTCTCTGAACCCAGTCTCGGCCTCATCGAGCCGCCCCGCGTCACGGAGTGTCTGGGCGTGCTCGTTGATCGCATGAACCGTGAGCGCATCACTATCGCCCAACGCATCCCGGCATCGTTTGATCGCTTCTCGGAGTACGCCCTCTGATCGTTCGAGCTCTCCCAGTGAGCGAAGCAACGCACCTGAGCGGATCAGTGACGCGAGCGTCTCGGGATGGTCTGCACCGAGTGATGACTCCCGCAGGCTGAGTGCCTCCGCCTGAGGTCGCTCGGCACGGTCGAACAAGCCGATGTCGCGCAGCGTGTTCGCGCTGGATTGGAGCAACCGGGCACGCAGCACCGGTTGTTCTGAGAAACGCTGGTCAATGGCCCTGAGTGTCGGATCGAACAGCCCTCGCCCAAGCGTCGCCACCGCGACGTTCGTGAAATTGACATCAGAGAGTGCGCTGATGGCTCGCTCGTTGTCCGACGCTAAGGCGTCTTCGACCGCCGCGCGCCGGATGATGCCGCCGAGCACGCTCGGCTCGACGTCGCTGAGTCGCTCGCGTTGGAAGTCCATCATGGCTTGGAGTTCGTTCGAACGATCCTGCGCGGCCCGTGCTGCGGTCTGTGCCGTTTCGCGTTGCTCGGCCTCGGCGGAAGCCGCTCCCCGTGCGATCTCTGCCTGGCGTCTGGCTTCGACGAGGCCGTAGGTCGTTCCCGCGAGCCCGCCGAGAAGAAGGACCAGGCCGACGGAAGCCGCGAGAACACCCGCGCGATTCCGTTTGACAAACTTACCGGTTCGGTACATCAGGCTCGGCGGCCCCGCAAAGACCGGTTGATCCTCCAGATAACGCCGGACATCTTCTGCGAGCGCGCTGGACGTGGCGTAACGACGCGTGCGATCCTTCTCGAGGCACTTCATCACGATCCAGTCGAGGTCGCCGCGCAGCACCGTGCTGAGGCTGCGGCGATCGGATCGGTGCTGTTGGGCGGTCTTCTCAGCGGACTCACCCAAGAGCCGAAACCGTGTGCTGGGAGTGTCTGGATCCTCCTCGCGGATGATGCGCATCAGCTCTGCAACGCCGCTCTTCAGCAGTTCACGCCCATCGAATGGGGTGGTGCCGGTGAGCAATTCGTACAGCAGCACGCCCAGCGAATACACATCGGAGCGTGTGTCGATGTCGAGGCCGGACATCTCCGCTTGTTCGGGCGACATGTACGCCGGCGTACCGATCATCTGGCGGTGCTGTGTGTAGATTGTCTTCTGTGTCAGCTCCTGATTCGTCGCCTTCGCGATGCCGAAATCGATCACCTTTGCGACCGGCACACCGTCGTGCAATGTCACCAGCACGTTCGACGGCTTGATGTCTCGATGGATGACGCCCTTCTGATGGGCGTGCTGGATCGCGTGACACACGCTCGTGAAAAGCTCCAATCGTGCCGGTGTCCCGATGCGCTCGGTGTCGCAGTACTCCAGTATGGAAACGCCTCGGACCAATTCCATCACGAAGAACGGCCGCCCCGTTTCGGACGCGCCCGCGTCGAACACCTTCGCGATGTTGGGATGGTCCATCATCGCGAGCGCCTGGCGCTCGGCCTCGAATCGGGCGATGACCTGCTCGGTGTCCATCCCGAGCTTGATGATCTTGAGCGCGATGCGTCGCTTCACCGGTTCCCGCTGCTCTGCGGCCCACACCGTACCGAAGCCGCCCTCACCAATCCGCTCAAGGAGTTTGTAGCGACCGATCATCTGACCGATGCGCTCGCCACCGATCGATGCTGTGTCGCGCCGCGCTTCGAGCGTGCTGGCTGCCTCGCCCGCGTCCGCATGCGTCGGCTTCGCAAAGAAGCGACCCGCCTCGGCATCGGCGTTCAGCAGCGCCTCGACCTCGGCGCGGAGCACCGGATCGTTGGCACACGCCTTCGCAAGCGCGTCCCCACGTTGAGCGGGGGACAACTCGACGACCTCCATGAACACGCGCCGGGCGTCGTGCCCTCGCTGATGTCTCTGTTGGTCGGTCATCGTGTCCATCCGTTGTCTTCGCTCAGTTCTCGAAACAGCTTGGCGCGGGCGTACGACCACATGCGTCCCGCAGTCCGTGGCGAGACCCCAAGGGCGAGCGCGGTCTCTTCAACGCTCAACCCTGCGAAAAACCTGAAGCGAACGATCGTCGCCGCCTCGGGGTCCTCAGCCTCCAAGCGGACGAGGGCCGATTCGACTGCCAAGATTTGTTCAGATCGTGCGGAGGCGAGTGTCCCGACGTCCCCGATGTCCTCAAGCCGAGCCCCAACCCCACCTCGCGCAGCCTTCGCCCTCGCATGGTCGATCAGGATCCGGCGCATCGCTTGAGCTGCTGCGGCATAAAAGTGTGCACGACCAGACCACGGTATCTCTCGCGGCCCCACCAACCTGAGGTACGCCTCGTGGACGATGGCGGTCGCCGAGAGTGTGTGTCCCTCTCGTTCTGAGGCGAGTTGAAGTTGGGCGGCCTGCCGCAACTGGTCGTAGACCAAGGGAAGAAGCTCTTCGGCGGCCTCAGAGTATCCCTTCGACGCGCTGCGCAGAAGCGCATCGATGCTCGGTCTCTGCATTGCACCCATAATTTAAGTGTACTGGAAGATGGGTTCACGATCGCAGCAAATTGGTGCGTTCGCGCGGCACCGCATCACACGATCGGCGCGTAGCAGCCACCCTCCATGTCTAATCCACTCACTCGATCCCGCCCAACCCCAACTCCTCCCGCAGCCCATCCAACGCCCTGAACATGGGCCCAAACGCCGGGAGCGTGTAATGCTTCTTCACGCCACCTTCTCCGTGAGCCAGGTACTGTGACGACAGGTGGGGGTGTTCGGGGTTGGCCTGCTCGATGAGGTTGGCTCCGGTGGAGCGGAGGTGCCGGAAAGATCGGCCGTCCCTGTTGATCCCCGCCTCGATGACCTGGTCACGGAAGAGAATGGACACATAGGTGTCCGTTCGGCCGTCTTGCCACAGCACGTCCCCTCTACGTGATCGCAGCAGCACGTCGTCTGCGGCTTTCGTCTTGCGCTTCTTCAGCAGCTCGATCGTCTCCGGCCAGAGCTTGTGCACCTGCGGGATCGACGTCTTGTGGCGCGTGCGCTGTATGACGCCCTTCTCGAAGTCGACGTGCTCGTGCTGGAGCGTGCCCATGTCCGCGAGCGTGTAGCCGCAGTTCAACCCCAGCAGCATGTAGAGCCGTAGCTCATCGGTCGCCAGTTCCCAGATCTTCCGCAGCTCGGAGATCTCCCAGTGCTTCGGGGCGGGCCGGTCCTGCTTGACCGAGGCGTAGTCACTCCCCACGGTCCTCGGCATCTCCTTGAAGTGCTCGTGCTTGTACAGCCACGCGGCGAACTGTTTGGCCTTCAGCAGCCGGTCCCTGACCGTGCGCTGCTTGGATCCGTTCCCGATCCGCTTCAGCATGTCGATCTGGTAGGCCGCGAAGCATTTGGGCCGCAGGTCGGCCACCGTCACGAGCTTCTTCTGCTCGCACCACGCCTTGAACGCTCCCATGCTGGTTTGGTACTGGAGGGCGGTGCTCTGCGCGATCTGCTTTGCGTCGGCGCGTTGGAAGTGAAAGGCGACGAACTCGTCGATCAGGGTGCCGATCTGAGGCGATTCGAGCCCCTCCGCTTCCTCCTCGGTCATGTCGGCGACCGCGGCCAGACCCAATCGCCCGAACTCCGTGCTCTCGATGTTCTCGCGTGTGGGGTATTCGGGATCGTCTTCGGGCAGCCCGATGTCACCGCCCATGGCGACGATGGGGTAATCGCGGTTCATGCGTTGACCGCGACGCTCGAGCTCGTCCGCTCCGTCTCGTGCTGATTCGTGGAGCTGCCGCATGCGCTGGGCGGATTCATTGCGCTCGGTGCCGGCCTGCACAACCAGCGTGCCCTGTTCCTCACGTTCGAGCTTTTGCTCGAGTTGATTCCACTCCTCGAGCGCGGCCTGGTACCCCCGCAGGTCGCTCTTCCCGCTGCACCGGCCCTGGCCGAGGTAGTGCACCTGGCCCTTGCGCTTCTTCTTCCAGCACTTGCGCGGTGCGAACCACGTCAGCTCAAATTTGCGAGGCATCTCGGCTCCGATCGGTCATCCGTATCCCCCAGTGATGCCGCGCGGACTCTCGACGGCAACCGCCAATCGACCAGACGGCGTCCCGGTGGTATCCCTTCCGGTATCCCCGGGCAGTCGTGTGTGACCGCGTTCGGGGCGTCGGATCATACCCGATCAGAGGCCGATTCTGTATCCCTTTCGTATCCCTTCTGTATCCCCCATGTATCCCTTTGGGGGATACAGCGGGAGAATCGCAATCGCGGATCATCGTCCGCTTTGGGAATCGACAGGGTCGCCTAAGGGATCGTAAGCCCGGTATTTGCAGTGGTTTACGAAAAGAAAACGCCCCCTCTGTGAGGGGGCGTTTCAAGCACGGGCGGCAGGAGTCGAACCTGCAACCTCCTGATCCGTAGTCAGGTGCTCTATCCAATTGAGCTACGCCCGCGTGTGTGGCACGAGGCCGTGCGTGGGCCGCCCTTTCGGGCAGCGGAAGTGGAGAATACGCCCTTCTCGGGAGGCGGACAAGGGTGTCGTGGCAATCTGGTGGGTCATGCCCCTTGAGATCCGTCGGGAAGGTGCGAAGATTCCCGTCCTGACGCCCGAGCGGTGGGTTCGGCCCGTCAGATCGTCCACCCAGCCCGCCCGACCCCGCCGAGGACCGCCTCGGCACGGAGCCCGATTCGATGGCCAACACCGTCTCCTCCCGCAAGCGCGTCCGTCAGAACATCCGCAGCCGTATGCGCAACCGCTGGCGCATGAAGACGCTGCGCGACGCCCTCAAGCAGTTCGAAGACGCCGTCATCCACTCCGAGACGGACAAGGCCAAGGAGAGCTACAAGCTCGCCTCCAAGCTGCTCGACAAGAGCGCGAGCAAAGGCGTGATCCACAAGAACAACGCCGCCCGCAAGAAGAGCCGCCTCAACACGCGGCTCAAGAAGCTCGTCCAGGCCTGAACGCCCGGACAACCCGTTTGCCAACGACGCGCCGCCCGAGGACGATGGGCGGCGTTTTCATGCGCACCCCGAAGGGAGCACGCCCATGCCCGGCCCGAAAGTCCAGAGCGCCGAGATGGGCGACCCCGTCCTGCACGTGCAGCGCGCGGTCAGCCGGGCGGGCACAGAGCGGGAGCTCATCTACAACTTCGTGAGGGAACTGCAGGCGATCGGCGAGGTGCACCAGTACATGGAACTCGCGATCGTGCCCGGACGCGAGGACGCCTTCGTGATCGCGGACCACATCGACATGACCGACCCGGGCCTCACCCTCGAGACCGTCATGCGCCACAACAAGTGGCCCACCGGTCTGGAGCGCGAGACCATCCACACCGGCGGCCTCCTGGGCGAGATCATCAAGGGCGAGACTCCCAAAGTCAGCCGGGGCGTCTCGCCCGAGGACGACCCGCGTCTCGTCGGCATCATCCACACCCAGCGCGATGCACTCGCCGTGCCGATCTACTTCGACGGCGAGATCACGCAGTGGACCGTGCTCTTCCGTGCCCCGGGCCTCGAGCTGAGCGAGACCGACGTCCGGCTCGCCTGCGCCGTCGTCAACATGCTCTCGCGCGGCGCCTACCAGCTCCGGCTCCAACGCCAGGTCGAGGCGATGCACGAGCGCGAGCGCCGCAAGATCGAAGAGATCGCCCAGCTCCAGCGGTCGCTGTTGCCCCAGCGGCTGCCGCAACACCCGGCGCTCGATATCGCGGCCCACTACCGACCCTCCGACCTCGCCGGAGGCGACTTCTACGACTTCCGGGAGTTCGACAACGGCCAGCTGGGCATGATGATCGCCGACGTCGCGGGGCACGGACCCGCGGCCGCGGTGGTGATGGCGATGCTCCGCACCGCGATGGCCATGAACCGCACGATGGACGGTTCGGGCGACACCGTCGTCACCGACATCAACCGCGCCATGAACGACGGCCTCCGCGCCGGCGTCTTCGTCACCGCCTTCTTCCTCCGGCTGAATCCGGCAACCGGGTTCTGCGGCTACGCGAACGCCGGGCACTGCCCGCCGCGCGTGCGCCGTGCCGGGGGCACGATCGAGACGCTGCACGAGAACGCGACGCCGCCGCTCGGCGTGCTCGAAGAGATCGAGACCCCGGGCGGCGAATGCACATTGCAGCCCGGCGAGTTCGTGGTCCTCTTCACCGACGGCATCAACGAGACCTTCAACATCGAGCACGAGCTCTACGGCTACGAGCGCCTCGACACCCTGATCCTCTCGCTGCCCGAGGACGCCTCTGCCCAGCACATCGTGGACGCGGTCATCGCCGATGTGGACCTTCACGCGGCGGGGAGGCCCGCGGACGACGACCGCTGCGTCGTCGTCCTGAGATATCTCGGCGGCACGTAATCACGCGCCGCGGATTCCGAGTCACAATGGGCAGGACACCGGACTCTCAGGAAGGGTGAGCATGGACGAGACGAACCAAAAGCCTCCCGCCAAGCCCGTGCAGCCCGCCCAGCGGGCCCTGTCGATCGATGCGATCCGAGGGTTCGCGATCCTCGGCATCCTCCCCGTCAACATCCAGTACTTCGGGATGGGGCTCGACAAGATCGCGACCAACCCGACCGACACGGATCACTGGGTCCGGGCGATCGTACACGTACTCTTCGAGAGCAAATTCATCAGCATCTTCTCGTTGCTCTTCGGCGCCGGCATCGTGCTGATGGATCGCTCGGCACAGCGCAGGGGCACCTCGGGCACGGGCGTGTACCTGCGCCGCACCGCCATCCTGCTCACGATCGGCCTCATCCACGCCTACCTCTTCTGGTACGGCGACATTCTCGTCACCTACGCCATCATCGGCTTCGCGGCCTACTGGTTCCGAAGGCTCGAGTGGAAGTGGCTCCTGCTCATCGGCGGCGCGCTCTTCTTCTTCGGGTGGCTCTTCACGTCATGGATTTTTGCGCAGGGTGGTGACAGCAGTGGGCTTATCTCTCGCGCCGACGAACTCGCTGCGGCTCGGGGCGGGTTCTTCGAGCGTGTGATGGCGCACATCTGGTTCGTGATCATCCTCCAAACCGTGTTCCTCGTGCTCTTTGCCGCCTGGTTCAACGCGGGCCTCATGCTCATCGGTATGGCCCTCGTCAAAGCGGGCTTCTTCACAGGTGAACTCGCGACCCGGCTCTACCTCGGGCTCATCGTCTTCGGCGCCGTGATCGCGATCCCCGCCATCACGATCGCAACGAGCACCATCCCCGAGGGTGCACAAATGTCAATGGCATACTCCTACGTCAACTTGGTCCTCGCCCCGGTGCTCGGCCTCGGGTACGCGTCGGTGATCATCCTCATATGCACACGCCACAAGCACGCGAGGCTGCTCACCCCGCTCGCCGCGACAGGGCGCATGGCGCTCACGAACTACCTGTTCCAGTCCGTCGCCTGCGTGTTCCTCTTCTACGGCGGGCTCGGGGGCCTCGGTCTCATCGGGCGATACAACGATACGGGTGTGTTTCTCATCGGAGCTGGCATCATCGTCGCACAGCTCGTGCTCAGCACGCTGTGGCTCAGGGCGTTCCGATTCGGGCCGGCAGAGTGGCTATGGCGGTCGCTTACGTATGGTCGTGTGCAGCCGATGCTGCGATCTTCTCGAACGCCTCGGTGAACACCGGACGTAGGTCCTCGACCAGCTTCTTGGTCTGCGCTCTCTCGAAGCCCATGCCGGTCCACGATTCGATTGACGAACGAACCCGGTCGATCACATCCCCGTGTTCGCACCACCGCTTAGGAATGATCGTAATCCCGCCGGGATAGTGCAGCCCGAATGACTGTTCGCTCTCGGTCAGAGCGGTCATGATGTACCACGACGCAGCGCCTGTGTACCAAGCGAGTTCTGTTGTGCAACCGGCAGCCGAAAGCAGAACGCGGCGTTCGCCCAGAAACCACGACATCCGCGTCGCGTCGGACATCGCCAAGTTCATCACCATCATCCGCAGCTTGCTCTGGTTCTTTGCGATGGAGGTCTGATCCATCCTTGGCAGACCCCAAGAGAGTTTGAAAAGGACGATCGAGAAGAACACGAGCAGGACGCTCACAGGCGTAGGCGCGTCAAATGCAATCGCGATCACAGCGAGTACGAAGAGCGCGACACTCAGTACGCCGTTCCTGCGTCGCCCTGCGAGATATCGGATGCGCATCGCAGCGAGCTCTTGATTCGAGCCGATCGTCTCCCATGCGAACGCATGTTCTTCGATGATCTCATCGGGCGTAAACGTCCCGTTCAGTTCGATTTCCTCAGTCGCGCGGTTCACACGGGCATCCTACCGCGAAGCCGACCGAATCCACCCGCCCCCAACAACCACATCCGGATCGTCGTCGTCGTAGATCACCAGCGCCTGCCCCGGCGCCACCGCCCGCTGCTTCTCCTCAAACCGCACCTGAAACACGCCTAGGCGACCAGACGGCGACGCCTCGCCCTCCGGCATCACCCCGTCCGTGCGCACCTCGGCGCGGACAGCGGGGGAGTTGTACCGGTGCTGCACCCAGGCCGGCGTCCAGTCGCGGTACTTCGAGGCGTCCGTCAGCCAGTTCGCCTCGCCCACGCTGCACGCGCTGGAGAAGAGCCCCTCGCCGTCGCCGACGGTGATGGTGTTGGTCGCGGGGTTCTTGTCCACAACGTAGATCGGGTAGCCCAGCGCCACGCCCACGCCGCGCCGCTGTCCGATGGTGAAGCGGTGCTGCCCGTCGTGCGCGCCGACCACGTTCCCCGCCTCGTCGAGGATCGATCCCTTCGCCGCGAGCTCGGGGCGGCGGCGCTCCACGAGCCCCGCGTAGTCGTTGTCGGGCACGAAGCAGATCTCCTGCGAGTCTGGCTTGTCGAAGACCGGCAAGCCCAGCTCCTCGGCGATCGCCCGCACCTCGCTCTTCTGATACCCGCCGATGGGCAGCATCATCTTTGTCAGCCGCTCCCGGCTCGCGCCGAAGAGCACATAGGACTGGTCCTTGGACACGTCCACGCCCCGCTTGAGCCGCCCGTTCTCCACGCGTGCGTAGTGCCCGCTCGCGACGAACTCCGCGTCGATCTGGTGCGCGTAATCGTGGAGCTTGCCGAACTTCAACCAGTCGTTGCAGCGGACACACGGGTTCGGCGTCGCGCCGCTCGCGTAGCTCTCTACGAAGTAGTCGATGATCCGCCCGAAGTCCTTCTTGAAGTTGCAGACGTAAAAGGGCACCCCCAGCCCGCCCGCCACCCCCCGCGCATCCGCGGCGTCATTGATCGAGCAGCACCCCTGGTGCCCGATCTTCACCTTCGCGGGGTCGCAGGAGACGCCCGCAGTGTCAAAGGGCGTGAGCTCGCCCACGGTCTCGCCGGGCGATCCCAGACGCATGAACACGCCCACCACCTCGTACCCCTCGCGCATCAGCAGCGCCGCGGCGACAGAACTGTCAACACCGCCGGACATCGCGACGAGAACTTTGCCTTTGCTGGGCATCACCAACTCTATGCGCCCCTCACCGGCGTGCCCTCTCCCCGGTGGCACCGGTCTCCGACCGGTGTTTCTGCCCGCTCATTTCATGCGAGCCATCACGGACCCGATCACCGCGCTCAGCAGCAGCATCCCACCGAAAAACAGCGACGGAATCCCAAGCAGCCACATCCACATCGCACCGGGTGGGGCACCCATGGGTCGCCACGCGACGATCCGCACCGCGACCGCCATCTCCGAACCAACCGCCGGATCGAGCGACACCGTCGTCATCTCGTCCGCCGGATTCCGAGGCCACCACACCGCAGCCTGGCCAACGAATCCCAAGAGGACACCATCCAGTTCGATCGGTGCTCGCAATTCGTCGCTCCACCACCGAGCGTCCTGCTCCGGCGCGAATCCAATCCACGACGAGGCGTTCTCTGCGGGCGCATCCCGCGCGTACACCTCGAATCGGTAGCACACCGCTGGGTCCAGTACGAATTCGAAGGGCAGCGTCTCGGTGCGCCCGAGTGCATCCAATTTGTCCCGGTCCCGGTCACTCCACCACTGAGCGCCACCAATGAGCAGCGTCGCCAACGCAAGCATCGAACACGAGGTCACCCACAGCCTGGTGAGCCATCGAGGCCGGGCTTTGGTTGTTGCTGGTTCGGTCATGCTCGCAGCCTTCTATCAACCCCATACGTCTTGGTCGTAGGCGCAGATTCGTAGACGCACGCACTTCATCCCGCTTGCCGTGGACCGTTGATCCGATAGTGCAGACGCAGCATCGTGCGCCGCCACAGCGTCAGGGTGTGATCGGTCCGAAGGACGCCCTCGTCGTCCTCATCCAGCGCGATCTTCTCGCGGAACGTGCGGATGTACTGCGCAAAGTGGCGACCCTTCTTATCGACGAGCAGGAAGTAGAAACCGGGATCGCCGAACTTCTCGCCGCGGGAGTGGAGATTGAGACCACCGGTCTCGGTGACCTCCGGTTCCAGGACGACGGTCGCGTTCCCTCGAGGCAAGGGGAACACAACCCGCATGCAGGTGCCCCGCCCGGGCGGGCGACACCCGGAGTAGTACCCAGAGTAGACCACTTGGCCCGTGCTCTTGAGCACGCGGTGCCACGCGGTGTGCCGGACCTCGCCCGTCGCCGGATCAACGAGCTTGATGACCACGCTCTCCATGCCGCGCGCCGTATCCAGCGGGTCTTGCGGCAGGTCCAACTGGCGCAGTCGCCTGCTGTACAGGCGTTGGATCAGCCGCCCACCGATGCCGAAAAAGGGCGTCCACGCGGTCCAGATATCGAGGTCGTACCCCGTCGTGCCTTCGTAGAAGGCGCGGATACGGGGGTTGAGACGCACCAGTGCCTCGTCGTCAAGAACATCGCTCATGGATTCAAGAAGCCCGGCGCGTTCCGTGCATCGCCGGACCTCGAGCCCCTCTTCGTCCGCCAGCCGCTCGATGTGTGATGCGCCAATGACGTCCACGAATCCGAATGGCCCCATCAGCCACCCGATCTCATCGGGTTCCACGCGTCGCCCCATCAGCATGACCCATCGCTGGCTGATCCAGTCCTGGAGACGCTGCGAAGGGTATTGCAAAGCGGGCATGACTAATCATACGAAGGGCCCCCGGGCATGAGCGGGGCGTGCGGGATATCTACACTCCCCTTCACCCCTCGCCAGCAGCGGGGGCGGAGGATTGCGCATGCCATGGTTCCGCCGCGGCCCCAAGACCGCGACCGCTGATCGACCCATCCCCGTCTCCCTCCCCGCCGCCTCGCCCGGGGCGACGCGCGATGCGCTGCGCACCGATGCGCCCTGGCGCGAGGACCGGGTCATCGAGTTCGGCCTCGAGATCCTCGAGCGTGCGCGCGGGCACAAGTCGGGCCTCTTCTCCAAACAGTTCTGGTCCGACAAGCTCATGGACTGGTCCATGCGCGACCACGAGTTCAAGGTCCAGTTCTTCCGCTTCGTGGACGCCTTCCCCGTGCTGCGCCACTCGCCCGAGGCGGTCTACGACCACCTCAAGGACTACATGGAGCAGCCCGGCGTCACCCCGCCCCCCGGCATGGCCTCGGGCATCAAGGCGGGCGGCGTCGCGAAGGGCGTCTTCTCGAAGACCATCGCCGGGCAGATCGAGGGCATGGGGCGCAAATTCATCGCGGGCACCGACGCCAAGGACGCCCTCCCCCAGCTCGAAAAACTCTGGAAAAACGGCATCGGTTTCAGCGTGGACCTCCTGGGCGAGGCGTGCGTCTCGAGCAAGGAGGCCGACGCCTACCTCGACAAGTACATGGACCTCGTGCAGAACCTGCCCGAGACCGTCCGCTTGTGGGTCCCGAACGAGCAGCTCGAGAACGATCATCTGGGTCCCATCCCGCGGACCAACGTCTCCATCAAGATCAGTTCCCTCAGCGCGCAGTGCGACCCGATCGACCCCGACGGCGCGATCGCGGACATGAAGTCCCGCATCCTGCCCATCCTCAACGCCGCCCGCGAGCGCGGGGTCTTCATCAACTTCGACATGGAGCACTACGCCCTCAAGGACCTCACCCTCCGCCTCTTCATGGAGTGCTGCGAGGAGGTCGAGTTCGAGGCGGGCATCGCGATGCAGGCCTACCTCCGCTCGGGCGACGAGGACGCTCGCACCATCTGCCAGTGGGCAAAGCGGACCGGGCGACAGGTCAGCGTCCGCCTCGTGAAGGGCGCCTACTGGGACGCCGAAACCATCCACGCGGAACTCGAAGGCTGGCACTGCCCCGTGTGGAGCGTGAAGCGCGACAGCGACGCCTGCTTCGAGCGCATGACCGAGGCCTTCCTCGACGCCACGCCCCGCTCGCAGGGAGAGGGCGGCGTGAAACTCGCCCTAGGCTCGCACAACGCTCGTTCCATCGGCGCCGCACTCGACGGGCTCGAACGGCGAGGCCTCCCCAGCAACGCCATCGAACTCCAGATGCTCCACGGCATGGCCGACCAGCTCAAGCACGCCGGCACCGAGATGGGCCTCCGCGTCCGCGAGTACGTCCCCGTCGGTGAGATGATCCCGGGCATGGCCTACCTCGTGCGCCGCCTGCTCGAGAACACATCCAATGAGTCCTGGCTCAAAGCCGGCTTCCTCGACAACGCGGAGCCCACGCTCCTGCTCGCCTCGCCCCACGACGCTCCCGGCGCCGAGCGACCGCAGGATCTCTCGACCATCGCCAACGAGCGACACATCCTCTCCCCCGCGATCGAGGGCGTCGGCGACGGTCGCCCCTTCTTCACCACGCCTGTGCGCGACTTCGCGGAGGCCGACCAGCGCGAGAACTTCGCGCGCGCCGCTGAGCGTGCAGAGGTCCCCCGTGTTGCGCTCGACGCGACCGCCGAAGACGCGGAACGCGCCATCGATGACCTCCACGCCTTCTTCCCGACATGGCGCGATACGGACCCCATCGAGCGCGCCACCATCATCGATCGTGCCGCTGATCTCATGACCGCCCGACGCGACGAATTCTCGGGGGTCATCATGAAGGAGAACGGCAAGCCCCGGCGCGAGGCGGACGCGGACGTCACCGAGGCCATCGACTTCTGCCGCTACTACGCGCGGTCAGCGCCCGCGCTCTTCCAGCGGGATCGCCTGGGCCGATTCATCGGGGAACTCGACCAGCTCTGGCACGAGCCGAGGGGCGTCGCCGCCGTCATCAGCCCGTGGAACTTCCCTCTCGCCATCTCCTGCGGCATGACCACCGCCGCCCTCGTCACCGGCAACACCGTGGCGCTCAAGCCCGCCGAGCAGACGCCCGCCATCGCCAAGCTGCTCGTGGACATTCTCTTCCAGGCGGGCCTGCCCAAGGACGCGCTGCGGTTCCTCAGCGGCCCGGGCGAGACCGTCGGCGCCGCGCTCGTCCGCGACCCGCGCACGGCGCTCATCGCGTTCACGGGTTCCAAGGCGGTCGGCCTCGACATCATCAGGGCCGCGGGGATTGTGGATCAGGACGCAGGGCAGCAGCACGTCAAGAAAGTCCTCTGCGAGATGGGCGGCAAGAACGCCATCATCATCGATACCTCCGCCGACATCGACGAGGCCGTCATCGGCGTCCGCTACTCCGCGTTCGGCTTCAGCGGGCAGAAGTGCAGCGCCTGCTCGCGCTGCATCATCGTGGACCCCGAGGGCCCGGACGGCACCGCGACGCGCAATTTCCTCGATCGCTTCGTCCCCGCGGTCGAGGCCTTCATCACCGGCGATCCGATGCTGCCCGGTACGGACATGGGCCCGGTGATCGATGAGGAGGCCG
Source organism: Phycisphaerales bacterium (assembly GCA_029260475.1). Taxonomy (GTDB): domain Bacteria; phylum Planctomycetota; class Phycisphaerae; order Phycisphaerales; family UBA1924; genus OFTM391. Next base: position 26,733 of record JAJDDE010000124.1, read on the forward strand.
CGAACACCATCATGGCCGCCATCGAGCGCGCCAAACAGGAGATCGGCCCGCCCGCGCTCGAGATGGAACACCACACGCTCCCCGAGGACTCGCCCACGATCCCAAAGCGCGTCATCGGACCGACGATCTTCACCGGCGTGCGCCCCGAGCACGACCTCGCGCGCAACGAGGTCTTCGGCCCCGTCCTCGCGGTCATGCACGCCCTGTCGTACGACGAGGCCATCCGCATCGCCAACGACCATCACTACAAGCTCACCGGCGCCGTCTACACCCGCAAGCCGGTGCACATCGAGCGCGCCAAACGCGAGTTCCGCGTCGGCAACCTGTACATCAACCGCCCCTGCACCGGCGCCCTCGTCGCCCGCCACCCCTTCGGCGGCTTCGCCCTCTCCGGCGTCGGTTCCAAGGCGGGCGGTCCCGAATACCTCGAGCAGTTCGTGGTGCCGCGTGCCTGCGCCGAGAACACCATGCGCCGCGGATTCGCGCCCGAGCTTTAAATCGCGACGCGAGACGCCACCGCCTCGATGCGCACAACACACTCCGCGTGCTCCCCCCAGCTCGGCAGCGCACGCAACCGGCGCACCGCGTCGGTAATCGCCTGCGAGCGAGAGCCGTCCTCGTTCTGACGCTCGAGGATCTCCAGCATCCGCGCCCAGGCGTGCCAGTGCTCGCGTGTAGCGCGCATCTCTGCGGACGCGCTGAGTCCGTTCGCCAGCGTTCGGAACACCGCGAACGCCTGAGCCTCTGCTCCAGAACGGAGCAGCGCCTCGCCCCGCAGCAGCCTCAGCCGCGACGATCGTTCGTCATCGCACGCCGAGAGCCGCTCGATCGCCTCGTCCGGCATACCCGCCCGGATCAGCAGCGCCGTGTCCCGTGCGCACCCGAGAGCCGTCTCGGGTCGGCTCCCCGAGCCCAGACGCCCGCGCACAAGCGCGTACCTCGCTTCAAGCAGTAGGCGCTCTGTCACCGGGGCCTCATCTCCTACGAAGGACCGCGTGAGGCCATCCGCAAGATCGGTGTCGGGGGTGAAGGGCGCGCCGGGGAGCAGGAACACCGGGTTCGGATCGGCCAGGAGCCCGCGCAACGTCGTCGCCGCGCCAGCCACATCGCCCGTCATCACCTGCGCGTGCGCACGAACCCGCCGGATCGAACCCAGGTACGCGCGCGACGCGTGCTCGTCGAGCCGTTCGGGTGAATCGGCGGGCAGGAGCACCGCCAGCGCCGCCTCCGCATCGCCGAGCACCAGCATCGCATCGGCGGCGTAGACGTCCCAGGGGCGCGACGACTCCGCACCGGAGCGCTCCTCCGCCGCCGCATCGCGTTCTGTACCGATGTGCTTCGCAAGCGCGAGCGTTTCGCGAGCGAGTCCCGCTCGCCCCGCATGCTCGGGCGACAGCGCCCGCAACGCAGCGCCGCGCACGCGCAGCGCTCCGTATGGGGCGAACGGCGATCCGCTCGACGCAAACACCTCGTTCGCCTCATCCACAAGGCTCAGAGCGCGCTCCGGCGTCACCCGGCGCTCCAGTTCCTCGAGCAGCGCAAGGCCCAGCACATCAACGGGCCCACCCTCAGGGTCCCGCAGAACGGGAAGCCGAGCGACAAGCAGCGCGTACCACCGCTCGCGCGACTTCGCGTCGAGCCACCCCGCCCGGTTCGCACCGCGGAGCCGCTCGTACGCGGCCCAGACATCGGGGTACTCCTCAACCTCTTCGAGAAGAGTCAGCAGCACCGCAACGCCCTCGTTGCTCAACCGGACATCGGCGCCGCCGATCGCGCTCACGCCGAACCAGTGCGACGAATGCACCCATACGTTCGGATCGTCGGCCCGGGCCAGCTTCGCCGCCAGATACGCGCCGCGCAGCCACTCGATCGAGTCCGCCCCGCGCGGAACATCGAGCCCCTTCGCGAGCCGGATCGACACGGGCAGCCGGTCCATCGCCCCGATCCCGCCGAGCCGATCCCCCACAGCAGCCAGCGAGGGCCCGAGCGCACGCCACCGCGTGCGCTGACGCTCATCGCCCATCGCCTCCCGGAACGCCCGGTCGTGCCGAGCGACGACATCCTCGAGCGGAGCACCCCGGCGCCGTTCGAGCTCGAAGGCGACGTCGAGGACCGGCACCGCGAGCGCGAGGTCGAGTGAGGCAGGCTCCGCGGCGAGCAGTCGATCGACGAACGCGAGCGCCGTCAGCGGGTCCATGCCGGACTCGACGCGAGACAGCAGCGCCCCGAGCGTGATCTCCAGCGGCAACGATCGCTCGATGCGCTCGCCGGACCTCCCGTCGGTCGCCCTCCGTGCGCGTTCGTACTGACCGATCGCCTCGTCGTGCTGTCCCAGCAGGCGCAGCGCGTGACCGCGCGTGACGTACAACTCCGCGCTCTCGCTCAGCGACGCCTCCGCGTACGCCAGCGCCGCCAGCGCAAGGCGACGCGAGGTGTCCGGGTCATCCCGCTGCAACGCGACCGACGCGAGCACCGCGCCGCGGGCGCCGAGCAGCGGGTACACCGTCTCCAACTCCAGCGCAAGCCGGTCGGCCGCAGCCTCGTCGAAGACCACGCCCGACGGCGCACCCTCATCGAGCCAGAGCGGGATCGCTGACGTCGCGCGATCGCTCGTTTCGATCGCGAAGAGCGCCCAGGACAGCAGGTCATCGCGATGACGCGTCGCGAGCAGTTCGGAGACGGTCTCGCGCCACCCCCGACCCCAGACGAGATTCTCCGCCTCCAGCCGCTGCGTGCCAAAGGCATCGGCTGCCTCCGAACGGGCATCGTGCTCCTGCCGCTCGGTCGGGACGAGCGTGCGCAGGAGCGACGCCGGGCTGTACGCCGGCGGCTCGGCGTGAGCGCACGCCGAGGACAGCATCACGAGCAGCGAGGTGAGCAGGGCGCGGCGTCTCATCTCAACGTTCCTCCCCGCCCAACTCGACACGCTCGAACCCCGCATTGCGCAGCGTTCGGTACACCACCACAGCGTGCTCCCAGCGCGCGTCAGGCGCGGGCCTGACGATGATCGCGTGCCGAGCCCCGAGCAGCTCAGCCGCATCCGCAACCTCATCCTCAAACGAGGTGCCAGCGCCGAACAGCGTGCGCTCGGATTCGATGGAGAACGCCAGCGGGTCGGGCCCTTCACTGGTGACCGTCAGCACCGTCGGCACCTCCGGGAGCGCGAAGGGATCCGCCGCCTCGTCGCTGCGCTGGGCGACGTCCAGCCCCGCGAGCGACGCGGGGCGCGCAAAGTCCGCGACGAGCACGAAGTAGATCAGCAGCAGGAAGACCACGTCGATCATCGGCGTCATGTTGAGGTGCATCGTGGGCGTGCCGGCCCGCCGGAGCATGGTGCGCCGCCGGCGCTCCGCGAGCGTGATGTCAGCGGGGCGCGCGCTCACGGGCCGCCCTCCACCACGAGGTCCACCCGTTTCACGCCCGCCTCCCGGGCGGCGCCCAGCACAAGATCCGGCACCCGGTAGGGCGCCTCGCGGTCCGCGCGCAGGCGCACACGCTCCAGGCCGATCAGCCGAGCCGTCAGCGCGTCGAGGCCGGCGTCGTCGAGCGTGTACCAGCGCTCCCCCGCGAGTGCGCGCACGGGCGTCGCGTTGTGATCGATCTGCACGAGCAGCGTCCCGTCGCTCGTCGCCTCGGCACCCTGTTCCCGGGGCGGGTCGAGGTCCAGTGCGCGTGCGCGCGACAACTCCGCGACGAGCATGAAGAAGATGATCATCAGGAAGACCACGTCGATCATCGGCGTGAGGTTCACGATCAGCGTCCTCCGCCCCGCATCGCGCTCGCGCGTGCTCACGCCTCGCTCGCCTTGCTGTCCAGAGCCTCGACCACGTGCTCCGCCTCGCGGATCGCCTCGACGATGAGCCCCTCGGTGCGGTTGCGCAGCAGCGCGTGCCCCGTCAGCGCAGGGATCGCGACCACGAGCCCCCAGAACGTCGTCGTCAGAGCCGTGCCGATGCCCGCCGCCAAACCGACCGCATCGGGCGTGCCCCCCGACGCCACGATCTCGCGGAAGGCGACGATCATGCCGTACACCGTTCCGAACAGCCCGATCATCGGCGCGACGTTGCCGATGATCGACAGCGGCTCAATCGCGCGCATCTGGCGTAATAGCGCGGCCTCACCCTCCTGCTCCGCCGCCCGGATCGCCGCGTCTTCAGAGTGCGCGACCTCCTCGAGCGCGCTCGCGAGCACACGACCAAACAGCGTCGTCGAAGCCGCGGCCTCGCGAGCCCCGTTGCGTCCCTTGCGCGCCAGTTCCAGATCGCCCTGCGGGATCGCACCGCTCCGCCTGATGCGCATCGCGCCCGACACGAGCAGCGCGAGGCAGAGCACCGAGAGCGCCATCAGCAGCCACGTGATGCCCGAACCAAGCCACTCGACGTCGCCCGTCGAGGGGTGGCGCTGGATAAAAAAGGCGCTGGCGACGGAGGTCTCCGCGTCGTTCTGCGCGAAAGCGCCCGAGGGCAGCGCCAAGGTGAACAGCATCCATGCGTACCGTGTCATCGTGCTCCTTCGAGGAGTGTGGATCGTTCGAGGATGACGAGCCCGGCGCCCTCGCCGTGCAGGCGTGCGATCTCGGTCAGCGGATCGCCCACGCTGGGCGGTCCCACGCTCACCACGCCGATGATCGCACGCCGACGCCCCGTTCGCTCGTCGATCGGGTTCAGCGCGTCCAACTGAGAGAGAAAACCGTCGCGATTCGATGACGCGTTGTCCGGGCTCGCGAGCAGGAAGACCGCATCGGGTTCCATCGCCAGCGCCCTCTCGAGCGCGAGCAGCAGGTCCGAACGCCCGCTGGGCGTGACCTCGGTCGCGAACCAGTCCGAGAGTCTCTGCGCACCCCGCGTGGTCGTGCGCACAAGGGCGTCCCCAGCCATCGCGACGATGCCCGAGGCCTCCCGGTCACCGTTCGCCGGGCGTCCCAGGGCCGCGATAACCGTCGCCTTCTGCGTAGCGTTGAGCGAGTGCAGCGAACGCTCGAGTTCCTTGGCGATCGCCGGGAAGAGCGCGATCGAGGAGCCCGATGCATCCACCACATACACGACACGCTTCGCGTCCGAGGCGCCGCTGCCGAAGAACTCGGCCTCGCGCCGGACCTCGGGCAGCGGGAGCGGTGCAGCTGAGTCCGGCACCGCGTCGTCCACTGATGCCGGTGGGAAGTCGAAGTCCGCCGGAGCGAGCATCACCGGCGCCGGAGCGATCGCACGCGGCTCGAACAACGCGTCGATCGGGCTCGTCGTCGCCTCCGGCTCAGGCGCAGTGCTGGTCCGGGCGGGCTCGGGCGTGAGCCCGGCGCTCTGGAACACCACCGTCGTCGCGTCAGTCGCGTACGGCTCGTCCTCCTGCTGCTGGATGGACCACACCAGCGCCGTCCCCGCACCGATCACCGAGGCGTGCAGCGCGATCGACACCACCCAGCCAAGCGCCAGCCCAGGCCCCTTCGCGCTACCGCTGCGCTCAGGCATCGCCTTCGAGGGACTTGGATGTCTTCTTCTTGCGCCCGCCGAAGATCAGGCGGTCCACGCTGAACGCGCCCGCGCCCGAGAAGAAGAGCGCCTTGGCGGACGCCATGATGAGGAGCTGGAAGAAGAGCGTCTGGTACGCGCTCGTCCAGGTCGCCGGGTCGTCGAGAGGCCAGGGCGGCAGGAATCCGACGAATGCGCCCGATTCGCCGAGCCACGGGCTGATCTGCGTCAGCCAGCACGCGACGACCATCGTGCCCAGGATGGCGAGGGCCCACAGGCGCGTGAAGACGCCCAGCAGCAGGAAGAAGCCGCCGACGAACTCGGTGACCGCTGCGAGCCACGCCATGCGTTCGAGCCACGCCCCCGTAGACAGGAACCCGGGCCAGTGCCCGTCCTGTGCCGCGCCGTTCATCGCGAAGACGAGCCCGTACACGCGTCGCACCGATCGGAGGTTGGTGTCACCGGGTTCAGCAGCCGAATCACCGGCGGTGCTGTCGAACACTTCAGCAATACGGTCGAGTTCTTCGTCCCGTTCCTCTTGGGACTGGGTCTCCGTCTCGGGCTCCTCGTCCTGCGCACGGATCATCTCGAACGAGGGCGCTGACATCGCCCCGCCCGTCGCGTCGATCGGCGCAGGCGGTTGTGGCCCGCCCGGACGTACCTCGAGCACCTCCAGCGACACCAGCGTCGCCTCCTGCTCCCACGAGAGCTGGAAGTCGCTGTAGAACAGCTTGCCCGCCCCGTAGAAGAGGAAGATCAGCCCCAGCACCACGCGGAGCGTGAGCGGGGCCAGGTGCAGGGCGGCGTTCTGTCGGACAGCCATGGGCGTCCTCCGGGGCGGTAGGGGGTGTCGGGCGTCGGGCGCGACCGTGCGCGGGTACCCGCCCCTCATCCTACCGACCTCCCGCCCCGGGGCTCACCTAGAATCCCAGCACCACGCGGGCGTGGCGGAATTGGCAGACGCGCGGGATTTAGGTTCCCGTGTCATTACGACGTGCAGGTTCGATCCCTGTCGCCCGCATTCATCACACCCAACGCGATCCGCGTCCCTACCCGATAACCGGGTGGAGACCATCGCGATCAGGCGCACACCGTGCGCCCTCAGCCGTCACAACCCGCACATTCAGCACATTCCTCGCGCAGAACCGACACACAGCCCTCGACCAGAGCGTTGATACGACGGAGACTCCACACGCATGCGCATCGAAGGCGACCCCATCCCGTTCCGCGCCGCCCAGGCCTACGGCGTCCCCGCCATCCCAGCGAACCTGCGCGTGGAGCCCGTCCGCCCAGTCCAGCGCCAGGTCTCCCCCTCGCGCATCGACGCCCCCGAGGTCACCGTCGCCCCCTCCAAGGCAGACCGCCTCGTCGGTGCCATCGTGCCGGGCGGGATCGACTTCACCGACGTCCAGGCCGCCCCCAGCGCGCCCAAGCCCGTCCTGCCTTTCTACACCAGGCCGGGACAGCAGAACGAGGCCGCGACGAGCATCGTCGCCAACACCGGACGCTCCCTCGACGTCCGCGGCTGACCCCCCAACGCCCGCCTCAGTTCTCGTCGTCCTCGTCGCCCCGCTCGACCTCGACTTCCAGCCCGTCGCCGTCTTCAACAACCTCGATCTCGTACCGCACGCCCTCCTTCGAGCCTTCGAACTCGTAGACGATGTCCCCGTGCTCAAGTTCGATCTCCGCACCCGTCAACGTGATCCCGGGCACAGCGTTCATCGCCGCATGACGGTACCGCTCGGGCACGTCTCGCAGCGCGACGCGGGCTTCGTGCTCGCCCCCGTTGCACACCTCGCAGGTGGAGGAACAGCCTTGGAGCGAGCAGAGGGCGGCCGCCAAGCCCAGTGGCAGGAGCGTGGTGTGTGTGTTCAAGGTGGTTCTCCGGTAGATAGACACGCGATCGGGCCCTCAGCGTAGCACCCGGGGCGGGTGGCCCACTACGCTGTACCCATGCCGCCACAACTGCGTGACATCATCGGCCAGCCCCGCGCGATGGAGACCTTCCTGACCGCCGCCCGCTCGGGGCGGATCCACCACGCCTGGATCCTCGCGGGCCCGCGTGGCGTCGGGAAGCGCACAGCAGCCGTCGCCTTCGCCAGCCTCCTGCTCGATCCGACGACCGCCCCCAACCTCGCGGGCGAACTCGAGCCCGAGGAGGGTTCGCACTGCCAGCGCCTCATCGACGCCGGCAACCACCCGGACTTCGCCATCGTCACCAAAGAGCTCGCCGCCCTCTCCGAAGACGCCGACGTCCGCAACCGCAAGCAGACGACCATCCCCAAGCAGGTCCTCGTCGAGCGTCTCATCGAGCCCAGCGCGCTCGCCGGCAGCGATGCGACCAAACACGCCCTGGCCCGGCGTGTCTTCATCGTGGACGAGGCCGAACTCATGGGCCCGCCCTACGGCAGCAACCCCGCGCAGAACGCGCTGCTCAAAACGCTCGAGGAGCCGCCGCCGGGCGTGGTCATCATGCTCGTCACGAGCGACGAGAACCGCCTGCTCCCCACCATCCGCTCGCGCTGCCAGCGACTCACCTTCGGACGGTTGTCCGACGACGAGATGGAGCGGTGGAGGAGCGAGCGCGCGGGCGACGCGGTACGGGCGCTGGAGGGCGAGCAGTGGGGGTGGATCAAGCGCTTCGCCGACGGCGCCCCGGGCGTCGCGACCACCGCCGCCGAGACCGGGCTCACGCAGTGGGCCGGTGCCCTCGAACCCCTGCTCGCGCAGCTCGAGCGGGGCAGCTTCAACGCAGACTTCGGCAAAATCGCCCACGACCTCGCCGACGCCTGGGCCAAGCAGTCCGTGAAGACCCGCGAGAAAGCGGGCGAGAACCCGTCGAAAGAGGCGGCCAACGCCGAGGCCCTGCGCCACCTCGTCAGCCTCATCGCCCACCGCCTCCGCGAACGCCTCCGCGCCACCGTCGAGAACGGGGGCGACCCCCAGCCCGCGCTCGATGCGATCAGAAGGATGCAAGAGGCCGAGAACGCCGCGAGCGCGCGCGTGCCGGTGGAGTTCGCCTTCGATTCCTTCGGCGCCGCGGTGGCGGCACACTGAATACTCGCGTGGCATGCTCAAGCCGCTTGAGCATGAGCACTCCGCACACGCTGGGTGGGCCAGAACCGCGCTTCGCGGCTTCGGGCATCCGCCGATTCCGTCGGACGTGCTGTCGCCGTGCTAGGTACGAGCCCTGCCGCAGGCGGCGCACGATGTCGGGTCGTGGCTCGCGTGCGCGCGGTACCCGCATTCCGGGCAGTAGTAAGGCCTCGAACCGCGAAGACCACGGAAGTTCGAGTGTCTTCTTGTGAGGCACACAAACGCTGTGGAGGCAACGAGCAGCATGATCGCCGGGTAGGCCACGAAGTTTGCTGACAGGGCTGGCTGGGCACCAGCGCCGGTATCCATGTGCCCGAGGTCCGTGCCGATCCCGACGAGACTCGCGATGGTGCAGGCCCCGAAGACGCACACCCACGCGGGCAGCAACGGGCGCATGATCGCGACGACCACAAATACATGGCCTCCGGTGACAAGGCCCACATAGACACCGCCGTATACGCCCATCAGTGTGCCGACCTGCAACACGCTGTTCGGCATCGTTGCGCCCTGCCCGAATTGCAGGCCCAGGGCATCCATCACCGTGCTGAATATCCATATCAGCACGGTCATTGCGACGACCGCGACGCAGATCGTGCCCAGCACCCCCAGCGGGTATCCGAGCAACGCGCCGACAATGATCCAGGTGATCGACGATGAGCGTGATCGAGTCGTCTCTCTGCGTGGCATCGGTCGCTCCTGTCAGTGTGCGGCACCGGTCGGCGCTGGCGACGCCCAGACCGAGGTGTGCGCTACGCCTCCACCGACCAGCTCTTCCCATCCCGAACCACCTTCCGGTACAGCGTGTCCCGCTCCACCGGGGTAAAGCCCGCTTCGCGGATCGCCTTGCACAGGGACCACGTCGTGACCTCCTGGTGCGTGCTGCTGCCGCCGAGCTTGGTGATGTCGTACCAGACGACGGTGCCGTCGATGTCGTCGGCGCCGCTCTGCAGCATGAGCTGCGCCATCGCGAGCGTCTGCATGATCCAGAAGGCCTTGACGTGCGGGAAGTTGTCGAGCATGAGGCGCGAGATCGCGATCGTGCGCAGGTTTTCCAGACCTGAAGGCCCAGGAAGATGCTCGAGCTCGCTGCCGTCTGGGAAGAAGGGCAGGGGGATGATGGTCTGGAAGTACCCGCCCTTGGCGTCCGGTGTGGGGAGCGTGGCACCCTCGCCGTGCAGGCTGATCTCGCCCGCCCAGTCCGGATCGACAGCACTATCCCACTCGGTGGTTTCCTCGCCGTCTCGCCGGGCGCGCGTCGGCATGTAGCCCTTACGCGCGAGCGCGAGGTCCTGCGCGCGACGCAGCATGTCCATGTGGACAAGGCGCTCGCGCCGCTGCTCGATGTGCCCGTACAGAATGGTGCAGTTGGTGTTGAGGCCCAGTTCGTGCGCCACGGTGTGGACATCCAGCCACGCATCGGAGCGGATCTTGCCCTTGTACGCCTCGTCGTGAACGCGATCGTCGAAGACCTCCGCGCCGCCGCCCGGCAGCGATCCCAGCCCCGCGGCCTTCAGCTCGCTCAACACCCAGCGGATGCCCGTCCGCCGATCATCCTTCTTGTACCGCTTCGCGATCTTCGCGAGGTGGACGATTTCGACGGCAGTAAACGCCTTGAGGTGCAGGTCCGGCGCCACTTCATGGATGTCGCGCAGCATCTGGGGATAGGCGTCCCAGGGCAGGTATGGGTGCAGCTCGCCGACGATGTGCATCTCCGTCGCGCCGTTGTTCACGCCCGCGAGCGCTTCGGCCTGGATCTGCTCGGTCGTCTTGGTGTACGCGCCCGCGTCGTCCTTCTTGCGGAAGAACTCGCAGAACTTGCAGCTGAGCGCACAGATGTTGCTGTAGTTGAGGTGGCGGTTGATGTTGTAGTAGGCGGTGTCGGCGTGCATGCGCCGGCGGACACCGTCGGCGATCTCGCAGACGCCCCAGACGTCGGGCGTCTCGTACAGCGTCATCCCGTCCTCGAGCGACAGACGCTGCCCGCGCCGGACTTTCTCCCGGATCGGCTCGAGGGCCGCATCCCGGATCGGCCCCCGTGTCATCGTGAAGGGGCGGGGTTCTGTGGATGCCCCGGCGGGCAATGTGGTCGTGGAGATCATGGCAGAGCTTTCAGTATCGATTGAAACTTTACCCGACTCTAGCCCCAACCCGCCCCTGCATCCAGCACGATCCGCCCACCGCACCGCCATCACGCACCCCCTGAGCCACACCGGCCCGCCCGCCTTGAGCCGGGGAACAGCCCGCCCGATGACGAGGGCGTGTCCATTCTCGGATGAGCGTCAGGAGTGAGGGAGGCCCCGTGTTCGGCAAATCGAAGCGCAACAAGAAGCAGAGCGACGAGCCCCAGCAGCCCGTGCCGCCCCCCAAGCCGGAGCGTCCGCGCGCCGAGCACCACCCGACCGGCTCGCCCATCGACCACCGCCCGGAGCCACCCGTCTCCCCGCCCGCGGCCCCGATGATGACCAACCCCTTCACGCCCAACGCGCCGAGCGCGACCAAAGCGGACCAACCCGCCCCGAAGCCGGTTTCGAACGAGCCCGAGCCCGTCGAGCACGCCGCAGCAACCGAGGCCGAAGCCACCCTCCGCGCGATCGATGACGCCCTGAGCCAGCTCGCCATGACGCACGAGCTCGAAGGGCTCGCCGACAGCGAGCTCAACCTCGCCCAGCGCTTCGAGTCGTTCTCCAAGATGATGTCCAGCGAGCGTGCCCGCCTGTCGTTGGTTGAGGAGGAGCGCCTCAACGCCGTCGGTCAGTTCCAGGAAGCCCAGCAACGCCTGGAGTCCATCGAGCGCGAGCGTGACGAGGCCCGCGCAGCACTTCAGCAGGCGAGCTCCGAGCAGCCCGCGCCTGACCAGCCGCAACACGACGAACGCCTCGCGCAACTCGAAGCGGAACTCCGAAGCCATCAGGCGCGCATGCACGAGGTCGAGGCCGAGCGCGACAGCGCGAACGCGGAGCTCATCCGTCTTCGTGAAGAGCAGCAGAACGCGCACCAGCACGACGCCGATCGCGTCTCCCGGCTCGAGCAGGAGATGAAGGAACTGCACCAGCAGATCGAGTCGGCGGTCTCCGAGCGCGACGGCGCGAACGCCGAGAACGAGCGTCTCCGCAGCGAGCAGCAGCACTCCCAGCAGGACCACGAACGCGTCTCCCAACTCGAACAGGAACTGCACGCACTGCGAGAACAGACCAGCGCGGCTGAAAGCCAGCGCGACGGGGCCCGCCAGGAACTCGACCGGCTCCGCGAGGAGCACCAGCGCAGCGAGCAGGGCCGGTCGGAGCACCAATCACGGATCGATGAACTGACCGGCACGATCGGCGCGATGGAAGAGCGCGTGGCGCAGGCGGAGAACAAAGAGAACGAGCTCGGCAGCGAACTCGAAGCGCTCCGCCAACAGATCTCCGAAGCGGCGGAGCAGCGCAACGCCGCGTGCGCCGAGCGCGATGCGCTGGCGCAGAAACTCGGTCAGAAGGCCGAGTTCGAGGTCGGCCCGGACGAGTTCTGCGAGCGCCGTCGCGCACGCCTCAACAACGTCCGCAACGCCCTCGGGTCGCGTTCCCAGCAGCTCTACAAGGTCAAACAGGTCCTCGAGCACAAGGCCCGTGAACTCAAGGACGCGGGCGAGGCCCGGCGCCAGGCAGAGCAGATGCTCTTCGAGGCCCGCGAGCAGAAGGCGATGACGCAGCGCGTCTTCACCGGCGTGCAGTCCATCCGCGCCAAGGGCGCCGCGGGCGTCTTCGTCGCGTGCCTCACGATCGCGTGGGTCGCTCTGCTCGGCGCATCGTGGGTCGGCGTCTCCATGTTCGTCCCCGTCGAGCACAACGCCCGCGTCGGCATCGCCTGCGACACGCGAGGCCTGCCCGATCCGGACGCCTCCGCGCAGGCGTGGACGGCCTTTGCCCTCGCGCTGAACGAAGACCCGATGTTCCTCGAACGCGCCGCCCAGCGGTTGAAGACCCGCTCCTACGAGGAACTCGCCAGCCCCTCGGACCTCCGCGACTACCTCGCCCAGAACGCTGTCTTCGACTCGCCGGGCGAGGGGCGCATCGACATCACGATCCGAGGCGAGGGGCGCGACCGCACCGAGCGCGTGCTCGAGACCTTCGCAACCGCCGTCGTCGGCTTCGCCAACGAAACACGCGAACGCCGCAGCGACAACGCCCCCGCCTCCGTCGTCGAGCCCGCGAGCGCCGAGTCAACGCCCGTCGATGACCCGCGCCCCGCGATCGCCGCGGGCGTTGCGGGTGGCCTCACCGCGCTGCTGCTCATCACCGCGATCGCCGCATGGCGCTCCGCCCGGCGCTCGCTGGTTGAGGGCGGGCGCGAAGCCCTCGCGGAGATCGACACCCACCAGCAGTCCCACTACGAAACGCCCCCCGCGGGTGCGGAGGGCGGGCAGGGGATGGGGATGTCGTCCGGCGTGTAGCCGCGTCGCTCAGACGTCGCCCACCATCAAGATGGTCTCGTTGGCGCCGCCAGCGCGGGCGGGGCCCTCGATGGTCATGCCGCTGATCGAGGACTCGCTGAGCCCCTCGACGTGGACGGGCACGAAGCCGCCGTTGGCGATGATCTCCGACAATTTCACGACCGCCTGGCCGTTGCGCACGGTGAGCGTGTACGTGCCGTCGGCGACGGGCAGGCCCTCGCAGAGCAGCAGCGCCTCGCCCGAGTCCGGGTCGAAGAGCAGCGAGGCGGTGACCGACGGGTGCAGGTCGGGGGCCGAAGGCGTGAAGTTCACGGGGCGCATCCGCTGAGCCATCAGGATGTGCTGAGCCCGGGGCCCCATCTCTTGAACGACCGCGATCAGGCTGTCCTGCCTGTCCAGCATTCGCGCTTTGGAACTCTGTTGGGCAACGGTGAGGTACATCACGCCCAGCACCAGCGAAGCCGTCGCGAAACCGATGCACGCCGCACGCCACATCGGCGCCGTATTGCGCAGCACAGGGCCGGCACCGATCGTCGCGAGCACGTCCTGCTCCTCGCCACGCACCGCGGCGATCGCTTCACGCACCGCCGAGACCACGCGCGCCCGGAGCCCCGCGGGGGGCTCGACCGGCGGCAGCAGGTGGTCGGCGTTGGCGAAGCGGGCCTGCTCCTTGCGCACACGGGCCTGCACCGCCGGCGGCGCGGCCCGGAAGGCGCTATCGAAGCTCTCCCGTTCCTCGTCGTCCAGAAGACCCATCGCGTCGAGCGATGCCAGTTCCAGAAGTTCTCGCGTACTCATGATGACAGCTCCTCGGTGCTGCTTCGTTCCCGGAGGCGCACCAGCGCGCGGCTGAGCGCAGATTTGATCGTGCCAAGCGGCACATTGAGTTCGTTCCCGATCTGTTTGAGCGTCTGGCCACCCAGGTACGCCCGCTTAATGACGGTCTGTTGAAGTTCGGGCAGTTTGTCCACCCGCTCCAGCAGAGCGGCGAATCGTTCGTCCTGCTGCAGTTCCTCGCCCGGCATCACGCCGCTGGCGGGGGGCGACCAGCCCTCTTCGAGGACGGACGCCTTGATCTTGCTCCGCAGGCGACGGAGGCGATCCACCATGTGCCGGCGAGCGATGAGCATGACCCATGTCACCAACGCCGCACGCTTCGGATCAAACCGGCCAGCGGTTCGCCACAGGCGGACGAACACCTCCTGCACCACGTCCTCCGCGTCCGAACGCGAGGGCATGGTCTGGTACGCCATGCGGTAGACCAGTGAACCGAATCGGTCGTACAGCTCACCGATCGCGTCCTGATCGTCCGCGGCGATGCGCTGCATCAGCTCGAAGTCGTCTTGTCGTGATGCCTTGGCCATGACGAGGAGATCGTATACCCATTCAAATCACAAACAAATCTAATCCCAGTGTGGTGAGCACACTACAACACCCTGATACGCCTCGAGAGCCCCGCGGGATGCCACAATCAACCCTCACAGCGCACAAAACGGTGCTGACCCCCGGTATCTCGCTTGTACTCGTGGAACACCGCCTCCCCGATCCGGGTTGGTCCGGCTGGAGAACCCAACGAAACCGTGCGGTCACGACGATGAAAAGGTTGTGTGAGGCCTCCCACGAGGTACACTTCACGAGTAAGGGGTGATGGCTTGATGATCGTATCGGACCACAACCGACCGGGGTATTCAGCGTCGCATCGAGGCTTCTCGATCGTTGATCTGCTGGTGTCCCTCGCGGTGATGTCCCTGCTGATCGCCGTCCTCCTGCCCTCACTGAGTCGCGTTCAGGAAGCCGCATTCCGCACCAAGTCCGCGTCGAACATCCGGCAGCAGGGCTTGGCGTTGCAGATGTACGCCTTCGACCGTCAGGGCGATCTGCCGACCTCCGCGTTCCGCACGCTGGAGCGCCACGGCACAGACGCGCCGGAACAAATGGTCTACCTGCGCATCCACCCCTCTACCGCCGAAGGCGCCACCGGACGCGCGGCACCCAAGAACGACGCCCCCGGTGCACCGACCACCGTCTGGGACGGCATGGGCAAGCTCGTGCATTACGAGTACATCAACCAGGGGCAGGTCTTCTACAACCCCAGCCACGATTACATCCACACCTACGACCGCTACGAGGCCCAATTCGCAGGTGCCGTAGGCGAGATCGTGTGCAATTACCACTACCGCTGGGACGCAAACACGCGCCGTATCGACCAGGTCCATAACCTGACCGCGCTCGTCGCAGACGCGATGCGTTCGCAGCCCGAGTACAACCATGTCGTCGGCAACAACATGCTCAAGGGCGACATGAGCGTGACGTGGTACCACGACGCCCAGGGCGAACTGTACAAATCGCTCGCTCAGACGGTCCCGATGCTGGTGACAGCCTCGGGCGTGCAAGAGTCTCGCGATGGCGTCCTCAATGGCTGGAAGCTCCTCGACAACACCTCGGTCGAACGCGGCACAGCAACCGACTCCTCGGGTGCGAACGGCCTTGTCGGAGCCGCACTCGGTTTACACTTCGAGATGAAGTAAAACCGCGGGCCGCGCTCCCCTCTCTTCAACCTCAGGCCGATCGGTCGTAACGCGACTACGCTCAGGGTTCGCGGGCACCACGCCCACCCGCGAGCATCCAAGCACATGACGCCTATGACCACGCACCGCACGTTCCTCGCGATCATCCCCCTCGTCTTTGTGTCGCTCTGCGCAGCCGCCGCGTCGGCGCAGGCCGTTGGCAACTGGTCCGTCAGGCCGGTCCGTTTGTACGCCGGCGCGATGCGGGCCGTCCCCGTAGAGGTGATCTCGCCGAGCGAAGAGCGCCGCGAAACGGTGCTCTCGGCGGAACTCGAACTGGTGGACCCGGACCGCACGCGCGTCATCGCCCGCGCCCCGGTAGACCTCAACGCGCGATCCATCGACCTCGCCTCAGTCTTCCCGGTGCTCTGGACAGCGCGGACGCCCCGCGTCCTCTATTGCCAGCTCCACATCGACAACGAGCCCGTCGGATCGCCCCTCGTGATCGAGCCGCTCTTCTCGCGCCGCAAGCCCCCCGAGAACCTGCTGCAATCGCTGCTGTCGGACGCCTACGACGCGAACGAAACCGACCAGATCAACCGGCTGCTCGCGCTCGGAGCGGAAGAGCGCGCCCGCCTGCGCACCCTTCCGGCACCGCGCAACAGCGATGAGCATCCTCTGCTCTCCGGAGTCCGCGTCTACCCCCTCTCGCGCGTCCTGCTCCGCACGTCGCGCGGGCCGATCATCGTGAGGCTCAGGCCGGACATGGCGCCGATCAGCGTGCGCCGTTTCACAGGTCTCGTCGAGGACGGCTACTACACCGACGTCGCGTTCCACCGCGTCGTCCGCGCCGACGAGCAGGGCAGGCGTGTGCTCGTGCAGACCGGCGATCCCACCGGCACCGGCGCGGGCACACCGGGCGAGCACTTCGAATACGAGCCCAGCGACCTCCGCCACTCCTACGGCGTCCTCTCCCTCGCCCGCGACCCCGAACGCCCCAACACCAACGGCGCGCAGTTCTTCATCTGCCTCTCCGACAGCGCGGGCGTCGAGTTCGACGGCCGGTTCACGTCCTTCGCGGAGATCATCGAAGGGGCCGACGCGCTCGAGGCCATCGTGCGCACACCCCTGGGCCTCGCGGACCCGGACGACCCCACCTCACCGCGCAACCGCCCGCTCGAGCCCGTCTCCATCCGCTCGGCGTCGCTCATACCCGCCCCGCCACTGGATTCATCGGCCCCCCAGGACGAGCGCATCCGCCCCGAGGACATCGCGCCCGTCGTGCGCTGAACACCCTCAAGGGCGCGGGAACAGGTGCTGATCAAGGAACGCGTCGGTGCTCCAGCAGTACCGCTCGAGGGCCGTCCGCCGAGCGATGCGCCCCATCTCCGCCCGCGTCCCGGCTTCGCGCACCAGGCGCGTCATCGCCGCAGCGATGTTCTGCGGCGTGTGCGCGAGAATCCCGCCCCCGGTGTCCAACTTCTCCTCGAACACCGGGATGCGCGTCGCGATGATCGGGAGCCCCGTCAGCATCCCCTGCACGATCGCCTGACTAAACGTCTCGTTGCTCGAGAGCGTGAGCGTGACGTCCATCGTGCGCAGGAACTCGGGCACGTCCGCTGGTTTGAGCCACCGATGGCACACCACCCCCGGGATGCTCGACACCCGCGCGGATGGCTCCTCGATGTACGACGCCAGGTGCAACTCGACCCGGGAGCGCACATCCGGCGCCAGCATCGCCAGCGCTTCGAGCGCCTTGTCCGTGCCCTTGGAAATGTTGGGCAGCCGCCCGAGCAGGCACATCCGGACCACGCCATCATCCTTTCGCGCCTCGGTGGGGGGGTAAAAGGCGTCGTGGTTCGGAAGCCCGTACATGACGTCCACGGTCCCCGCGACGTTGCCGCGATACTTGCGCGCGACCTCCTCGCTCACGCACAGCACGTCGAAGTCAAGGCCCTGCACCATGTCCAGGAACCGGTACTCGCCGCGCCGGTGCGCGAAGACCAACAACCGGGCGTCCTGCTGCGTCAGGCTCGCGGCGTACATCGCGGGGACGAGCCCCTTGCGAGGGTTGCCCAGCAGCACCGTATCGAAGTCGTCCGTCACCGCGCCCAGCGCACCGATCAGGGCGTTCATCGCAACGCCCCAGATGTTCGGCACCAAGATCGGGCGGAGCAGCGGGTGACCCGTGAGCCCGTACTCGTCCAGCGCCTTGGACCACGAGCGTTCGCACACCACCGTCACACGCACGCCCCGCTCAAGGAGTTGCCCGATGAGGTAGAGCCGGAAAAGTTCCACGCCGTGGATCGGCTTGCCGCGCCGGTGCTTCGCGAGGCCCTGATCCACGATCAGCACCGAGCGCCCGGCGTGCGGGCTGCGGATCGCGGCTGTGGGTGATGCGGGCGGGGCGGTCATCGGAGCAACGATCCTACCGGGCGCACGAATCGGGCGGGTACCATCGAGGTATGAGCGACCAACACGCCCTCAAGCCCGCCGATTCCCTCCGCCTCCTCACCGACGCCCTCGTGGACTACGCGGGCCTCTTCCCGCCCTCCAAGCTCCCGATGGCCCACGCGGTGCGCAACTACGCGGAGCACCTGCACTCGGACGACGCCTGGATGCTCGGGCGCTTCATCATCCCCGTCTCACGCCTGTCTGAGTTCGAGACAGCAGCCGCGAGCCTCCTGCCGCGCGAGCCCGATGAGGAGCCCTGGATGCTCTCCGCCCTCGTCGGTGCCGACGCCGACGCGGACATCGAGGCTATCTTCGAGTTCAACCGCACCCACGCCGAGGACCACCGTGCGGGCCTCGCGGTCATCGACGCCATCGAGCTCAAACGCGACGACCCCTTCGAGATCGATCGGCTCATGCGCCTCATCCCAGAGCAACTCACCCCCTACTTCGAGCTCCCCACCGACACCGACAACCGCCCCGCGATCACCGCCCTCGCCGGCACCGGCGGGCGCGCAAAGATCCGTTGCGGCGGCATCACCCCCGACCTCTTCCCCGACGCCGCGGACGTCGCGCGATTCATCGCCCACTGCTCTGCGGCCGACGTCCCCTTCAAGGCGACCGCGGGCCTGCACCATCCGATCCGTGCCGAGCACAACCTGACCTACGAGGACAACCCGCCCAGAGGTGTCATGCACGGCTTCCTCAACGTCTTCCTCGCCGCCGCCTTCGTGCGCAAAGCACGGGTCGAGATCGAAGAGGCGACCGCCATCATCGAGACCACAGACGTCTCCGCCTTCCGCTTCGGGCCAGACGGCGTCCGCTGGGGGGACAAGAGCCTCGACAACGCGCGCATCGCCGCCGCCCGCGAATCCTTTGCGATCAGCTACGGCTCCTGCTCCTTCACCGAGCCCGCCGCCGACCTGCGCGCACTGGGCCTGCTCTGAGCGCGCTCACCGCCCGAGGGCGTTCCATTTGCGCACCGCCTCCGGCTCGCGCGGGTAGAGAGGCAACAGATCAACCGGGTTCACCGGCGTCATCGCAGCCGTAATCTCAGCGATCGCTCGAGCGATGAAGATCGGAGCCGCGTGCGCACCCGTATGCTCGAACTGCTCAAGCAACCGGTCCTCCGCGATCAGCGTGCGCTGTGCCGAGAGCCCGGGCAGCTCGGCGATCTTCACGATCCGCCCTGATTCGACGGGTCGTTCACCCTCGTACGCCTGCACCCAGACGTCATCCCGCTTCCACGCGAGCGCCACGAGCGAGGGGCCAACGATGCCCGCGGCGCGGACCACGCCCGCGGCGGTCGGCACCCCGACGCAGCCGCACCCGACCGCCTCCGCGATCGACTTCGCGACCGTCACCGCGATGCGGATCGTCGTGTACCCGCCCGGGCCGACCGAGACGCCGACGCGATCGATGTCCCGTGGCACGACCCCCGCCTGCGTGCAGGCGCGATCGATGGCGGGGAGCAGCGCATCGTCGTGCCGGTCCTTGGGCTCGAGCGCCGCGTGGGCGAGCATCTCGTCGTGTCTCAGAAGACACACACCCGGACCCGCCAGCGGGTCCGGGCCGCTCGGCGCGTTCGGATTCGAGGTCTCGATCGCCAGGATGAGGGGTGATTCGCTCATGCTCGGGCATCGTACGGGGCGCGGTCCCACAGAGAAGAGCACGCGCCGGAAGGCGGGCGGGTATCTTCCGAACAAGGCCGGTAGGCCCCAACCCTCTGTAGGAGGAGCACGCGATGCCCAGCGAAGAGCCCACGGACCAGAACGAAGCCAAGACCCCCGAGCAGACGCCCGCGCCGGATGAGGCCGCGCCCCATACTCCCGGGCGTCCGGAGCAGCTCGGCCTCCCCCCGGATAACGACGAGGAGCAGCACGTCCTCACCGTCCGCCCCGCGATCTTCAAGGCCTACCCCTTCCGCGCCACCGGTCTGGTCATCTTCCCTCTCCTGGTCACCATCGCCCTGCTCATCTTCACCGAGCTCAAGATCACCCAGCAGGGCTTCTACCTCACGATGCTCGCCATCGCGGCGGTCTGCTGGATCGTCTGGTTCGTGTGGTGGGTCCGCTTCCGCTGGACGTGCTCCCTCTACATCACCAACAAACGCACCATCGAGCGGCGTGGCCTGCTCAGCCGCTCTTCCGACGAGGTGCTCCACGACCACGTCCGCAACGTGAACATCGAGCAGAAATTCCTCGAACGCGTCTTCAACGTCGGTGCGGTCGGCATCTCCTCAGCCGGTCAGAGCGGCACCGAGATCCAGGTCGAGAAGATCCCCGACCCGGACCGCGTGAAAGAAATCATCGACGCCTACCGCGACGATCTCGGGCGCTTCGGCAGGGGCAGCACCCTCGATTGACCCCTACAGAGAGACAGCCCAGGATCCGCCCGGACGATCCTGACGGATCGCGTCCTACCGGCTACAGTCCGAGCCCGATCGGGGCCGATAGCCTTCGGGACGCACCATCGCAGCAAAGTGGAGCAACGATTGACCAACCAGCAGCACGACACCAACCAATCCCGCTGGAGCAAAGGCCTTACCTGGCTCGGTCAGGCACGCCTGCTCGCTGCGGTCGTAGTCATCGGTGTCCCGGTGCTCTGCTTCGGCGTGCTCTCCATCGGCTTCGGCTGGGTGAGCCTGCCCGTGGTCGGCGCGGTCGTCGCGGTCACCGTCAGCAAGATCGGCGCACGCTTCGAGACCAACACCTGCTGGACCTGCGGCACCGATCTCGCCAACGAGGACGCGGGTGTACACGGCGTCATCTGCCCCGGCTGCGGCGCACTCAACCAGCACAACCCGCGCCTGCTCACCATGCGCGACCGCGCCTGAGCACCATCACAACCCCGCGCTCGCGCTGATCGCCCTCGATCCGCTATCGTCGCGCCATGGACGACACGCTGGTGCTCGTGGTCATCGAATCGGCAGAAGAGCCACGCGAGGGCGCACGCCTCGCGTGCGCGCCCGCCGGTTCCACCATCGGGCGCTCCCCCGAGAACACGCACTGCCTGCCGGACCCCTCGGTGAGCCGGCGCCACGCGCGCATCGAGCGCCACGACGGTGTCTGGACCATCGTCGATACCGGGTCAGCGGGCGGAACGCAGGTCAACAGCGTCGCCATCGAGCCCGCTATCCCCGCTCCGATCACCCCGGGCGATGACATCCGCATCGGCCCGTGGCGTCTGAGCGTGGAGGGCGGGGCGCGCCGGTACGACTCCACGCTCGCGACGCTCAGCACCGAATCCGCGCCGGCGACGGTCTACGCGCCCTCCCGTCGTCTCGAGACCCTGAGCGCCTGCATCGAGGCCCTTGCGCGCACATCGGGCGAACGCGAACTCGCGCTCGCGGCTCTCCGCAGCGCGATGCAGGGCATCGGGGCCAGGCGCGGCGCCATGCTCCGCCCGCCCGGGTCTGGGAACGGCGCCCCCATCATCGCGAGCCTGGAGCGCGACGACTCCGGCTGGCGCGAGATCGCCGACGGCGCACTGCGCGTACCCAGGAGCCTGGTGACCACCGCGTCCACCGGTCGCACCGCGGTCATCGACCAGGCTTCGGCCCCCGTCGATATCGCGGTCTCCATCGCCGAGCAGGCCATCCACTCCGCGGTCTGTGCGCCCGTGCGCCTCGACGACCGCGTGGTGGCGCTCATGTACGTCGATGCGCGCCAGGGCGAGGCGCCGATCCGGGACGGCGCGTCCTTCGTGGAGGACGTCGCGCAGGTCTACTCCCTCGCGCTCGCCTACGACGCGCGGCGCGAGATGGAGCGGCGCCAGGCCTCGCTCCGCGCCGACATCGAGCGTGCCCGAACCCTCCGTGCCATGCTCGCGCCGCCCGAGCGGCTCGATATCGGCGTCTACCGCGTCGCCCACGCGATGCGCGCGGGCGCCTTCGTCTCGGGCGATCTCGTGGACGTCATGCCGCTCAGCAACCACCGCGTGGGCATCCTCTTCGGCGACGCCTCCGGGCACGGCGTCGGTGCCGCGATGCTCACCGCGCTCGCGCAGTCGTACCTCAACAGCGAGATCGGGCACCACGATCGCCTCGCAGACGCCGTCGAGCACGCCAACCGATTCATCGCCACACGCGACACCCACGGCTCCTTCGTCTCCCTCTGGGCGGGCGTGCTCGGGACCGAGGGCGACGTCACCTTCGTGGACGCGGGGCACGGCCACTGGTGCGTCGCGCGATCCGGTGGCGCTATCGAGAAGAACCAAGGCGCGTCCGGCCCGCCGCTGGGCGTGGTCGATCAGGAGACCTACCCCGAGGCGACGCTGCGCCTGGACAAGGGCGATCGCGTGGTGCTCTACACCGACGGCGTGAGCGAGACCGAAGAGGCATCGGGCCGGCAACTCGGCGCCGAGGGCGTGCGCCGGGCGCTCGTGGGCTCGGAGGGGTGCGACGCGGATGTGCGCCGATTGCTCGCGATGCTCGACGCCTGCCCGATCGGCGCGCACGATGATGCGACGGTCATGTCCATCGAGCGCACCGGTTAGGGCTCAGCGGCCGTCGAGCGCCGCCAGACGTTCGAGACTCGTCGCGATGCGCGGGTGCCCATCGGGGAACGTCGCGACGAGCACCACGTGGCTCTGCTCCAACGCGCCGCGGGCCTCGTCGTACCGCCCGAGCGCCGTCAGGCAAGCGCCGTAGTTGTTCCGGAAGAGTGCGGTGTAGATGTGCCCCTCGGGCAGGCTCTCCTCGCACAGCCCGAGGAGGCGTTCGTAGAGCGGCAACGCTTCATCGGCGCGATCCGTGCGCTGCAGCAGCATCGCCAGATTGTTGTACGAGGACCACGTCTCGGGGTCCTTGCCGCCCGTGGTGCGCTCGCGGAGCTCGATCTGTTCCCGGTACAAGGCCGCGGCCTCGTCGTCGCGCCCCATGTCCTCGAGCAGGTACGCGCGCGTGTTTATGCTCACCAGCGTCTTGGCGTGCTCGGGGCCGAGCACCTCTCGGTACCCCGCCAAGGCGACGCGGGTGAGCGCCTCGGCCTCTTCGAGCTCGCCGAGCTGGATCAGCGGCACCGCCAGGTTCCCCATCGCGGTGTACGTCGAATGGTGCTCATCGCCATAGAGCGCCCGTCTGGCTGCGAGGATCGCCCGGAACTGCTCGACCACCTCCGCGTCCCGACCGAGCTTCTGGATCGTGCTCGCGAGCATCGAACGCGCGCCGATTGTCTGCGGATGGTTCGGCCCGAAGACCCGCACGCGCCGCTCCACGACCTCGCTCAGCAGCTCCTCGGCCTCCTGGTACCGCCCGAGCGCGGAGTACGCCGAGCCTAGGTTGTGCATCAGCACCAGTGTGCGCCGGTCGTCCTTGCCGACGATCGCCTGCGCATCGCGCACGCACCGGGCCCACAGCACGAGCGCTTCCTCGGGCTTGCCCGACTCGTGATACACGCGGGCGAGCTCCCCTCGTGCGCTGATCGCTTCGATGGAGTCCTCTCCGTACACGCGCCGGTTCGTGTCGAGCGCCGCGATCAGTTCCCGCTCCGCCTCGTCGTGCCGCCCCATCTCCGTGAGGGTGGTGCCCAGTGACTGTCTGGCGTCCGCGGTGTTTGGGTCGTCTTCACCGAACGCCACGACGCTCGCGTCGATCGCCCGCTGCGCCTGCGTGACCGCGTTATCGAAGATGCCCAGCCCGCGATAGGTGTTCGCCATCGCGAGCCGCACCACCGCTTCCACGCCGGGCTGGCCCTCGAGCTCGCTCGCGTCTGTCGCGGCGCTCGTGTCGAGCAACTCGCGGACCGTCAGTTCCTCGCCCAGCGCGATCTCGGGGTCTGCCGAGGTGAGCATGTTGGTGAAGAAGCCGTTGATCGCGCTGACACGCCGGGCTTCTTCCTGAGCACGGTTCCACCCGCGCGTCGCCTCGACCGCCTGCCACGACACCCCCGCCACGCCACCGCCGATCGCCAGCACACCGAGCAGACCGGCGACCACCAGCCCCGTGTTCCGCTGCGTGTACCTCCTCGCGACGTACCCGATCGTGCGCGCCCGGGCCTCGACCGGCTCCCTCGCGAGGTACCGCGCGAGGTCCTCACTCAGCGCCGCGGCGGAGGGGTACCGACGCTCCGGGTCTCGCTCCAGCGCCCGCGCAGCGATCGCCTCGAGGTCGCGCGGCGCAGACGGGTCCAGCGTGCGCAGCGGCGCGGGCGGTGTGCGCTCGAGGTACGCCGCCGTCTCGGTGCGCGAGACACCGCTCAGGTCGTGGGGCCTCTGCCCGGTCACCAACTCGCAGAGGACCACGCCCATCGCGTAGACATCCGCGCGCGTATCGGTGTCGGGGTCGGCGCGGAGCTGCTCGGGGCTCATGTAGGGCAGCGTGCCGACGAGCTCGCCCTTGTGCGCCCCCTCGGCATCGAGCGCTCGGGCGACACCGAAGTCCAGGATGCGGGGCCGATCGCCCTCGTCCACCAGGATGTTCGCCGGCTTGAGATCGCGATGGACCACGCCACGCCTGTGCGCGTGCTCCACGCCGGCGCACACCTCGCGCAGCATCTCGATCCTCCGATCAAGAGGCAGCCCCCGTGCGCGCACGTCGAGCGCCTCGCCCGAGACGAGCTCCATCGCGAAGTACGGGCAGTCCTCGTCGTCCACCCGCGCAGAACCCGCGTCGTAGATCGCCGCGATAGACGGGTGCTTCAGACGTGCCAGCACCCGCGTCTCCTGCTCGAACCGGTCTCGGAGAGCTTCGGTGACGACGTCCGGGCGGATCACCTTGAGCGCGATCTGGCGGAGGGGTGTCTGCTGCTCGGCGCGGTACACCACGCCCATCGCGCCCGAACCGATCACGTCCAGCACCCGGTACCGCCCGATCCAGCGGTCCGTGTCGTTGCCCCGGATCGTCGGCGCCGGGGCGGTGCCCGAGACGCCGGACTCGGGAACAATCGTGGCGGTCTCCATCATCGTCATCAGCGTGTCCACGCGCCCGCGCAGAGCGGCATCATCGGCGCAGGAGTGATCCAGGAAACCCAGGCGCTCTGAGGGCGATAACGCGAGGGCCTCGCGCGCAATCATGTGCGGGTCGGTAATCACGACGGTGTACAGATAGCCTCCAACGCACGGTTTGCAACACCGTTACGCGGATTCGGGGTTATCGGATTCGAGCGACCCGTGTACATTCCCCGGATGCTCAAACTCGCACTCAGCCTGCTCGCCCTCACGCTGTCCGCCCCGTTCGGCCTCGCGCAAGAGGAACTCCGCCGCCCGGACCTCGCTTCGAGCGTGATCTACGAGGTGAACATCCGCCAGTACACCCCCGAGGGCACCTTCGACGCCTTCCGTGCCCACATCCCCCGCCTCCAGAGCATGGGCGTGGACATCCTGTGGCTGATGCCCATCCACCCCATCGGTGAGAAAAACCGCAAGGGCGAGCTGGGCAGCTACTACAGCATCAGCGACTACTACGCGGTGAACACCGAGTTTGGCACCAAAGAAGACCTCGACGAACTCGTGAGCGACGCGCACGACGCGGGCATGCTCGTGATCCTCGACTGGGTCGCCAACCATACCTCGTGGGACCACGAGTGGACACGGACGCACCCGGAGCGCTACCGCCTGAACTCCAACGGCGCGTTCACGACGCCCAACGGCGACTGGCTCGACGTCATCCAGCTCGACATGAACAACCCCGACACACGCGCCGCGATGAAGGAGGCCATGCTGTACTGGGTCCGCGAGCACGACATCGACGGCTACCGCTGCGACGTCGCGGAACACGTCCCAAACGAGTTCTGGCGTGACGCGATCGGGGCGCTCCGCGCGGAGAAGCCCGTCTTCATGCTCGCAGAGGGCGGTGCCAACTGGCTCTTCGACGGCGGTTTCGACGCCACCTACGGGTGGGGGCTGGGCGATGCGTGTTTCCGCGTCGTGCAGGAGGGGCGTCAGGCGGCGATCGTGATGAACTACTCCCGCGAACTCGCGGTGTTCCGCCGGCACATCCGCAACCCGTTCCGCATGCACTTCACATCGAACCACGACTGGAATTCGTGGAACGGCACCGCGGTCGAGCGTCTCGGCGATGCGTGGGAGGGCGCCACGGTGCTCTCGTTCATGGCCCCCGGGATGCCCCTTATCTACGGAGGCCAGGAAGCCGGTCTCGATAAGCAGCTCGAGTTTTTCGAGAAGGATGAGATCGAGTGGCGCGATCACCCGGCCGCCGAGTTGTACCGCCGCCTCGCCGCGTTCAAAGACCGCGTCCACGCGCTCGACGCGGGTGACCCGCACGCCGGGATGCGAGCGGTACCGGTGTCGAACCCCGATCGAACCGTCGTCTTCCATCGGATCAACGGCGACAGCCGCGTCGTCGTGATGGTGAACCTGTCGCCGTTCGAGACACCGATCGCCCGGCCTCGAACAGTCGATCGGTACCGCGACATAGACGGCAACACCGCCGAGTACCCGGACGCGCTGGGCCCGTGGGAGTGGGTGGTGCTCGAGGTCGTGGACTGATGCCGGAAGGCAATACACACCTCAAGCGCGAGTGACGTCCGCAAACCGGCGAATCATCACGGTCCACAGGTGGCTCGAGCACCGATGACGCGCGGACGCCAGGAACCTCACCGCCGCCGACTCTTTGGAACGACGGTGGATCAGAATCGGGTTCTGCGGGGTTGAGGCCCCAGAAGGTGGCGGCTCGAAGGTGAGATCCGCAGGCCTCGCGTTCGCACCGCCGCTCCGCGATCCCTTCGCCTGCGAATCCGGAACCCTGTCCGACGCCGCCGCGGCGTCCGTGCGCGTGGAGGGGTTGTGCGCGCACGAGACGGTGCCGTGGCGGACCGGGCGATGGCCTCAGCGAGAGCGGCGCCGCCGGGCACCGAGGAGGAGTCCCGCTGAAAGCACGACAGCGGCGCCGGGGGTCGGGATCTGCGCAACCCAGCCCCCGAACTCGCCCTGCGGGTTGATGCCCACGCCCGCGAAAGTGAGCCCGTCGGCGCTGATCGCGTCGGCGGAGGTCAGCGTCCAACCGTCGAGCGCGCTGCCCACGAAGGGCTGGAGGAACCCGAGCATTTCGATCGAGCCGGTCGCCTGTGTCCAGATGAAGGCGGTCTCGCCCAGGAAACTCGACGCGGAGCCGACGATGACCGTGCCGTCGTCGCTGATCGCGTTGGCGAGCCCCGCGTCGTAACCGAAGGGGGTACCGATGTCCGTCGGGGTGCCTGCCTGGTCCCACGCGACGGGGCGCTGGCTGAAGGTGTCCGTCGCCCATCCGACGATCAGGGAACCGTCCGCTGTGATGTCCAGCGCGGTGGCCCCCGAGTCGAAGAACCCGCCCGTCGCGATGTCCTGCAACTCGGTGAGGCCACCCAGTTCCGACCACAGGAAGGCCCCGAGGAACGCGCCGTTGGTGCCCGCGCGCGAGCCGGCGATGAATGTTCCGTCTTGCGAGACCGCGGTGGCGCTCGAACCGTCCCCGGCACCGAGGCCCTGGGCGACGCCGCCCACCCAGCGCGTCGCTTCGAACTGTAAGACACCCGGGCTCGAACTCAGTCCGACCATCACCGACCCGTCCGACGTGACGCTCACGATGTTGGATTGCATGGTGTCCGCAGGCGCGATGAAGCCCATCGGGCTGGCGACGCCGCCCGACCAGACGGTTGCCTCTCCGATCGTGAACCCGTTCGACGCAGCGCTGGGCGAGGTGCCGACGATCATCGAGCCGTCTCCCGAAACGCTATTCGCGCTGTCCATCACCGGACCCCCGGAAAGGGTCGGTAACGCGACAAGCCCGCCTCCCGAAGTCCACTGCACCGCCCGCTGGCCCAGCGGCGAGGTCGAGATCCCCACCGCGATGGAGCCGTCGTCGCTTAGGCCGCTGATCCGCGAGAAGGAAAAGTCGCCCGCCGCATTCAGTCCCAGCGTGCCCGTCCCGGAGAAGGAGGGGGCAGCGCTGGCGAGTCCTGCGGCGGCAAACAACAGGGCGGCGGAGATGGTGATGGCGTGTTTCATGTGATCTTCCCGGGGGCCGAGTGAGCACCGGCCCGGTGACGGTGACGTGTGGCCCGCTCCCTCGCGGGCTCCAAGGCAATGTGCGCTGGGGATTGGTGATGTCAACAATTTTCTCTCAGCAACTTCTCAGAAACTTTGACTCTCCCTCCTGGCGTGTACACTCGGGGGGTGAAGACGTCCTCCGCAGATCAGCACGCGGGGCCCTCGCAGGCCCAATTGGAACGCCGCCTGGGCGATGTCGGGCGGGCGGTCCGGTCGTCCCTGATCGAAGTGCTGACCCCGATCGGCGGCGCGCAGGCGAGGCCGACGGACGTCTGCCGGGAGTTCGGCGTCAACAAGTCGGTCGCGAGCCGGCTCATCAAGGGCCTCGGGACGCCAGACCCCGGCGCCGCCCTGGGCGTGCTCCCCGGCCCAGAAGCGCTCCGCGGCCTGATGAACGGCGCCGACGACGGCGATCCGGAGACGGCTCGGCGAGCGAACGCCGCGATCGACGACCTCGAGCGGTTCCTCCGTCTTGAGACGGGCGGTCGCGACGGGCTCACCGCGGTGCTCAGCGAGTCGGTGCCCGAGTTGCGTGATCGCTTCGAGCTCGGGCACAAGCAGGCGGCCCACCGCGCGATGGCGAACCTCATGGGCGTGAGCGCCGAGGTGTACGCCCTCACGCTGCTCGTCTGGCCCAACGCCGACGACCCACTGCGTCTCGACGCGTTGAACATCCACGCGCTGCACGGGCTCCGCCTGAGGCGACCGGGCTGCACGCTCTCACAGACGAGCCGTTTCTTCACGCCAGAGGACGCGGGCGAACCGATCCGCACGCTCGACGCGCGCACGCCGAGCGACGCCTCGGACTTCATCGTGCGCGAGCTGACGACCCTGCCGAGCGATCGCGTCTCCGTGGATTCGTTCGATGAGCACCAGACGTTGACCTTCGACGTGGGCCCGCTCCAGAGCGAGGGGCACGCGATGACGCTCGCAACCCTGCAGCGCAAAGCCCACTTCACGACGCCTAGGCACGAAGGACGCAGTTCGGGCATCGGGCTCACGGTGGACGTACCAACGCGATTGGGCGTCGTGGAAATCCTCTGGGCGACCGACGCGTGGGACGGGCGCACCGCTCGCGCCGTCACGCACCTGCTGAGCTCGCGAGGCGCGGTGGACCCCAACGACGCCTCGCGCGACTCAGAACTGCTCCGCGTGACAGAACGCGCCGAGCCCATCGCGTGGGAGGGCGCCCGCGTCGCCGAACTGCCCGACCATCCGGGCACGCTCGAATTCGCGTGCCGTTCCCTGGGCATCGACGCGCGAAGGCTCCGCGGCTACCGCATCCGATCGGCCTACCCGGTCGTCGGGACGCAGCTCTCGCTCGACCTCGCACCGCGATAGGTCAGGGCCGCTGGTTCATCGCGGGCCAATCGTCGCGGGGCCACGACAGGTCCTTGCTCGCGGGCGGCTGGGGCACCTCACGCGGGTCGGCGTCGATGAGCTCCATCAGGTGATCGATCGCGGCGTCGAGCTGCGCATCGGCGCCGTGGAACGCTCCGTGCGGCAGGTTGTCCACCCAGAGGTCGGGCGATACGCCGCGACCCTCGATGATCCACGCGCCGTCGGCGCCGTACACACCGAACTCCGCGGCGGTCGCGATGCCGCCGTCCACGAGCACGTTGCTGCTCGTCAGCCAGATGCCGCCGCCCCACGTCCGCGTGCCGATGAGCTTGCCCAGCCCGAGACGCCGGAAACCCTCCGCGACCGCTTCGCCATCGGAGGCGGTCTCTTCGTCGATGAGCATCGCCTTGTGCCCGCGGAACGCCTGCTGCATGTTCCACCCGATGCTCTTCTCGCCGCCCGACCAGAAGGACCACGCGGTGCGGACCAGGCGGTTGAGGATCCATGAGTCGATGTTGCCGCCGTTGTTGTGCCGGACATCGACGATGAGGCCTTGCCGGTCGAAGACGCCGTAGTAGTGGCGTGCCCATTCGGCGATGTTGCCCGAGCCCATCGCGCGGAGGTGGACGTAGCCGAGCTTCCCGCCCGAGAGCTCCTCGACACGCTCGCGCCGGGTGAACTCCCATTCGTGGTAGCGGAGATCGGACGCGGCACCTTGCGAGATCGGGTACACGATCGCGTCGTACGCCTCGCCCTCCTCGGGTTGCAGGCGCACGAGCACCTGCTGCCCGCTCTTGTTGCGCAGCAGCTCGCCAAGGTCCGTCGCGTCGAGCGTCGAGACGCCGTCGATCATGGTGATCACGTCGCCGATGCCGACCGCTAGGTCGTGGCGCATCAGCGGGCCGGCGCGCTCGGGCTCCTCCGGGTCGTTGCGGTAGAGGTGCGTGATGCGGTAGCCGCCCGCGTCCTCGTCCCGCTCGGCCTCGCAGCCCAGGTTGGCGGGGAGGTAGCGGTCGGGGCCGGAGCGACGATCGCCGCCGTAGACAAAGGTGTGGAGCGCCGAGAGCTCCGCGACCATCTGCGCGATGGCGTCGGCGAGTTCCTGGCGGTCGGTCACGCGATCGACGAGCGGGAGGTGACGCTGGTAGACCTCGTCCCAGTCGAGCCCGTGCAGGCCCCGGTCGTAGAAGTAATCGCGCATCAGCCGCCACGAATCGGTGAACATCTGCCGCCACTGCTCGCGCGGGTCGAAGCCGAAGGCCCAACCCGAGAGGTCGATGCGGGTGTCGTTGTCGAGCGAGGCGGGGCCGCCCCCGGCGCTCTCCATGTAGAGCGCGTTGCCCTTGCGGATGAGCAGCTTCGAGAGATCGGCGGACACGCGGTAGTCGTCGATGCCCGATGCGACGGTGGCCGGTTCGTTCTTGGGCGTGTTGGTGATCTCGAGCGACATCAGCGTCGCGGGCCCGCCGTTGTAGGAGGGGCGGGAGGTCCAGAAGAGGTGCGTCTCGGTCGCGATCAGGCCGGTGTAGTTCCCCGCGGGGATCGGCAGCGTGTATAGACGATCGGCAATAGCCTCGGTCACGATCGCGGGATGCTCGGGCTCGTCGGCCTCTTCTTCGGTGTCGCCGTCTTCGGCGTCACCATCGTTGTCCGCTTCTTCGCTTTGCAACTCGGCGTCGTCATCCGGCGTGTCGTCGCTGACCTCGGCGTCCTCGTCGTCGGCCGCATCTTCCGCCTCGGCCTCCGCCTTTTCCGCCGCCTTCACGAGCTCGTTGGTCTCGAGGAAGGGCGAGCGCAGGCCCGGCTGGAGCGCGATGGCGTAGAGCAGGCACGGGTCGTCAAACACCGGCTCCGGCTGACGGGGCCCCCAGGGCGAGCCCACGCTGCTCTGGAAATTGCGCTCGGAGATGAGGTACAGCCACTCGCCATCCGGGTGGAAGGCCGGGCTGTAGCTGTTGTAGCGCAGCGTCGTCACGTCGGTGCGCTCACCCGTCTGCGTGTCGAACAGGCCGATGCGGCCGTGCGAGTTGCTGTTCTGGTTGATCGTGTACGCGATGTACCGCGAGTCGGGGGACCAGACGATCTCTTCGGTGTACCAGTTGTCGCCCTCGTCGATGTACGTCGGCGCGCCGCCGTCGATCGGGCGGACGAAGAGGCGGTACTGCTTGTCGGTGTAGGCGATCTGTTCGCCGTCGGGAGAGAGCTGCGCACGCCACAGCAGCAACTCGGCGTCGCTCGTGCGCTGGGTCCGCTCATCGCCGATGCCGTCGGTCGGCATCGTCCAGAACTCCACCTCGCCCGACTCGTCGCTCATCACGAAGAGCTCGTCCCCCTCGGGCGTGAACCGCGCCTGGCGGTAGCGCACGTCAGGGTCGCGCGTGACCCGTATCAGACGCCCCGGCCCGACGGGCGCGACGAAGACCTCACCACGCGCCGTGAGCACCACGCGGTCGCCATCGGGCGAGGGCTCGGCCCAGGTGAGGTACCCAAAGGGATCATCGATCCACTGCTCCCGCGTGTGGTCGAAGTCCGAACTCAGCGTGATGTCGAGGTCCGTGGTCCGCCCGCTGCGCGTGTTCAGCAGTTTGATGTCGGCGCCAAGACGGTAGGCGATGGTGCCGTCGAACTCGCTCGCCTCGAGCACATCGAACCCCGTGTGCTCGGTGTGCTGCTTGAGGTCCGAGCCGTCCGGGCGGCAGGACCACACGTTCATAAAGCCAGAGCGGTCCGTGAGGTGGTACACGCGCCCGTTGTGCCACATCGGCTCGCGCGAGGTGCCGTCGAATTCGGTCGTCAGCGGCACCGCCTCGTTGCCCGAACCGTCGAAGCGCCAGAGCTGCTCGATGGTGCCGCCCTCGTACCGCTTGGTCCGTGAGCCGTTGAAGGCGATGCGCACGAAGAAGAGGGATGAAGCCTTGTCGTTGTACGCCCCGTCCGCCGCCTGGAAGAGCTCCACACGCTCACGCTCGTGCGTCTGAGTGTCGATCGCGACCAGCTGCATGTTCGGCAGCGTCGCGTGGCTGGCGGTCGAAACCAGCACGCGCCCGTCGGGCGTCCACGCCGCCACAGTGTGCCGGCGCGACGACGTCCACCCGTCGAACGTCTGTCTCACCGGGCGCCCGCCCTCGACGGGCATGGTGTACACCTCGGTCGGCCCCTCGTACGACGCGACGTACGCGAGTGTCGTCCCGTCGGGCGAGACCGCGGGGTGTGATTCGTCGCCCGGGTGCGAGGTCAAACGTCGCGCCTCGCCGCCATCGGTCGAGACGCGCCAGAGGTCACCCTCGGAGACGAAGACCACGAAGCCGTCACCCAGCGCGGGCATGCGGTAGTACCCGTTCCGCCCCTCCTGCGCCGAGGCAACAGGAGCGTTCAGCGTGAGTGCGAGCAGGCCAGCAAGAGCGAAGAGCGTTCGGCGCATGTCGGGTCTCCTTGAAGCCGACACGATATCGGCGGGGCCAAAAACACGCTCCGAACAGCGTCAGGGGCCTCGGACACGCCCGTCGCTTCGCACCGCGGCGTTTTCGGTGTAGCGTTCACGGAGCATCTGATCCCACGGGAGAAAGGACCTCACGATGCCCCGCACGCATATCACCGCGTTTGCTATTTCTTTTTTGACTCTCGGCACCCTCACACTCAGTGCCCTCGCCGGCCCGCTGAGCCCACCCGCCGGCCCCATCGCGCCGACCGGCAAGCCGCTCGATTCGATCGAGCCGCGCGTCTGCATCAATGACCTGGCCGGTGACGAGGGCGCGGTCGTCCTCATCACATCGCCCGGGCAGTACTTCCTCGACGCCGACATCGTGGGCCAACCGGGCCAGCACGGCATACGAATCGTCGCGACCGGCGACGTGCGCATCGACCTCAACGGCTTCTCCGTCACGGGCGTCCCCGGCTCGCTCAACGGCATCGACATGGACCTCTTCCAGGGCGCAGCGCCATCTCGCCTCGACGTGCGGTGCTCCGACGGTTCCTGCCGTTCATCCGTCTCGGGTTGGGGAGGCGACGGGCTCCGCTCGTGCCACGTCCCGGTCTGCTGCTGCACACACCTGCTCTTCGAGAACAACGGCGGCAACGGCATAGCCCACCTGCACGCCGAGGGCGTGATCCATCGCGACATCGCGACGCGCGGCAACGCCGGCGACGGCACGTTCGTCACCCCGCCCATCCAGGCGACAGCGGGCAGCGGTGTGACAAACCGCTTCGCGGTGTGCCGTGCGCGCAGCAACGGCGGCAGCGGCTGGAACATCGACGCCCGAGCCGGTGGCTACGAGATCGACATCGACGAGTGCTACGCCTGCGCCAACGCCATCAACGGCGTGCGCGTGCGCGAGGACCACATCAGTTACGGCTCCGGCGGCGGCGGCGGACGCATCGCCCTCCGCGCGACCTCAATCCGAGACAGCGGCGGGGACGGCGTGCACATCGAGATCCCGTGTGCCTCCCCGTGCGTCGTCTCCTGCGATGAACTCGCGTGCGTCTCCAACACGGGCGACGGCTTCGAGATCGACGCCGTCGGGGCAGCGGTGCCCCACTTCGGCGCGACATGCACGATCCTCGACTCCGAGTTCTCGTCTAACGGCGAGAACGGTCTCCGCAGCGAGAACCCCCTCTACACAGGCAAGACCACATGCGGCTCCAACGTCCTCTACGGTGCTCGCGTCTCGGGCGGCGATGAGAACACCTGCGTCCTGCACGCCAACGTCTGCCACTTCGCAGCCAACGGCGCTGGCGGCACATTCGGCGGTCCCGGCCGGTTCATGAAGGTCGCGTGCTCCATCACCGACAACGGCGGCAACGGCGTGGAGACCACCGACGGCTGCCTGCTCATGACCGACTGCTCGGTCGTTAACAACGACGGATCGGGCGCGGTGACCAACGGCACGCTCAACGTGGTGGACAGCAACTTCCGCCGCAACTCCGGCTCCGGCGTCCGCTGCGCCAACGGCGAGTGCGTCGCCGATGGGATGGTCTGCGAGTTCAACGGCACCGGCGGCATCACAGACGGCGGCATGGTCTTCATCGACTGCCCATCGGTCACCCTCCGACGCTGCGTCTCCAACGGCAACACCGGCGACGGCGTGAACTCCCGCTCCAGCGTCGGGCCTATCAAGTGGATGGCCCCCGAGATGATGGTCGCGAATAACACGGGCGACGGCTTCGACCTCGACGACTGCGTCGGCGCACAACTCGAGCGATGCATGTCCACCGGCAACGCGGGCGTCGGCTTCCGTCTCGGCGCGTCCTTCACCAGAGGCCGCATCGACGGCTGCTCCTCCGCGGACGACACCGGGGGCGGCATCTGGGTGCTCGGGAGCTCCAACGTCGTGATGAACTGCAGCGCCACCGCCAACGCGGTCGGGGCCTTCGATATCTCGCCCCAGAGCCCGAGCGCCCCGGTGATCACCGTGGGCGAGCTCGCCACGAACCGCACCCCGAATGTGAACATCGTGTACTAATCCGTTCCGCCGCGAGTGATTCTCGTGAGTGGTCAATAACTTCGGTATTTTTGATGGCCACGCGATGGTGAGTTGTTAAGTTGGTATCCCAACACCGACCTCGCACGCCGGAGCCCTCTCATGCCAGTCACACTCACCGTACGAGACGAATCAACCACACCGGGCTTCGAGGGGCACACCTTCGAGCTCGAGTTCCCGACGGAGTCGATCACCGTCCGCGAGATCATCCGCGAGCGCGTCTATCAGGAGGTCGACGATTACAACCGCGCGATGCAGAATAAAGCGACACCAAGCCGGTACCGCGGCCTCGTTAGCCCCACCGAGCTGGAGGAACATCTCAACGGTGAGCGTCCCGCAACATCGCGCAAGGCGGACTGGAAGAAGCAGTTTGCGCTGGCCTGCGAGGCGTACGAGCGCAACGGTATCCTCGTGCTCGTGGGTGACCGGCAGACGACCGCCCTCGACGAGACGATCACGATTGCTCGCGGTATCGATGTCACCTTCCTCCGCCTCGTGATGCTGGTCGGGGGCTGATGTTCTTCAAGCGGAACAAGGAGGCGACGGCGAATCAGAGCGAGCAGCCGGAGTACGAACTCGTGCTCGAAGGTGTCTCCGCCGAGATTGTGATTCGATGCCTCGACGAGGTCGATCAGAACGGTGTCACGCGCACGCTTGAAAACGAACTCATCGAGCTTCTGAAGAAGAAGGACCGTCCGCTGCAGGCCCGTGCCCTGTTGGAACTCTCCGCGGTGAGCTGTGAGTGGCGCCGCCGCCTCGTCCAACTGCCACAGGGATACGCGCACCCCCCTCACAGGAGATTGGTCGAACAGCTCCGCGCGATGAGGCACGTGATCGAGAGTGCCGCGCGTCGGAAGCTGCCGCTCTCGGCGCAGCAGCTCGGCATGCTGCTGGAGACCACGTGCGAGAACTACATATGGGGCGATAGCACCGTCCTCAAGCACCTCGTGAATCAGATCGCCAAGCGGTGGGAAGAACTAGAAGAGGAACTGCGTCCGACTCTCATTGAGATATATGCACACACCGATGAGCCGGACCTGAAACAGAAGATCGAGCAGCTGCTCAACGAAAAGTCCTCGCCAGCGATCACCGCAGGCGAGGCGTGGACGGTCGCCGCGCTCGAGCACCTGAAGAACGTTGGCTCGCCACTTGAAAAGGAGTGGAACGCACTCCTCTGGCACTGCCGCAAGGCTTCGAATGCCAAGCCTTCAGCGAGATGGTCCAAAGAGGGCCACGCGGTGATGGAACGCATCGGTGTCGATGCGTTCCACGACACCGTCCGCGGCTGGATTGCTCTCCTCCAACATCCTCGAACGGGTGAGATGGCCCGCCCGGACTGGCACGAAGACAGCGTGCGTCCGTGGCTCATGGACGACCACCACGCCGACACCATCCGGGGGCTCATCTGGCTGACCGCCGACCGCGAAGACGCCGCCACCGCACGGGCCATCGCCGATGCCGCCGTCTCCTGCTACAAGAAGGTTCCGGGCATCGGGCCGCGCGCAACGAAAGTTGGCAACGC
Source organism: Phycisphaerales bacterium (assembly GCA_029260475.1). Lineage (GTDB taxonomy): Bacteria > Planctomycetota > Phycisphaerae > Phycisphaerales > UBA1924 > OFTM391. The sequence goes on from JAJDDE010000124.1 coordinate 63,008, forward strand.
CTGTGTCTACGCGCTTGGCGTCATGCCGGGCGAGTCGGCGCTCGCACAGCTCGCGCGCCTTCGCGTGAAACTCACCTTCGGCACCGCGATCAGCATGATCACCAAGGCCCTCGACCGCGTCGCGGAGCGGGAGGGCGTGCCGCGCAATGAGATCGAAGAGATCGCGGTTCCCGCCTATGGATTCACCGGAGTCGGTGTGCTTGAACGGGGCTTCGGCGAGCATCGCGCCACCCTCCGCGTCACCGGCACCTCCGGTACCGGCTCTACCGTGCTTACCTGGATCAACGACAAGGGCAAGGCCGTCAAATCCGTGCCCGCGGCGGTGAAACGCGACCACGCCGATGGACTCAAAGACCTCAAAGCCATCGCGAAGGACGTGCAGAAGATGCTGCCGGCGCAGCGCGACCGCATCGATGGTCTCTTCCTCGAACAGCGTTCATGGTCCGTTAGTGCGTGGCGAGAGCGGTACCTGGATCATCCCGTTGTTGGGACCATCGCTCGCAGGCTCATCTGGGTGCTGGAGGATGCCGGGGGCATGCACAGCGTCGCGTGGCTGCCGGATGACCCCGAAAGCCCGGTGTTTGCAACGGGCCAACTCGTCAATCCCGCCGGTGAGCCCGTCATCATCGATGAGCACAGCGCCACCGTCACGCTCTGGCACCCGATTGACACCGCGAGCGATCCCGACACCGTGGAGACGCGCGCGGACGTCCTCGCGTGGCGCCGGTTCTATGAGGATCGCCGTATCGCCCAACCCTTCAAGCAGGCGCACCGAGAGGTCTACCTGCTGACCGATGCGGAGCGCGAGACACGCAGCTACTCCAACCGCTTCGCGGCCCACGTCCTCCGCAACCACCAAGCGACGGCGCTCATGCGCCAGCGCGGTTGGAACGCGCAGCTCGCGATCGCAACGGACTGCGGCGAGGTCCGTCCGCAAAGAGACATCGAACCGTGGGGCCTCCGCGCGGAGTTCTGGATCGAGGGTGCGCACATAGATCAAGATTACGGTGCCGCATTCACCTACGTCGTCACCGACCAGGTCCGCTTCTACCAGTATCGGCCGCGCACAACCTGGCGCGAAGAAGAACAGGAACGGCGAGAAGCAACACAGAGACTGATCGAGAGCACGGAGGGCCAGCAACTGTCCAATGAGGAGTACCTGAATCTGCTGGCCGGGAACACCGCGGCGAGCCGTCGTCAGGAGCCTCAACCGATCCCGCTTGACGAGATCCCACCGCTCGTGCTCAGCGAGACGATGCGGGATGTGGACCTCTTTGTTGGCGTCGCCTCCGTCGGTAACAACCCGGAGTGGGAGGACGGCGGTCCGGGCGGTCACCACCGGGATTACTGGCGTTCCTACGCATTCGGTGAACTCAACGCGACCGCTTCGACGCGAAAGGAACTGCTCGAACGGCTCGTGCCCAGGCTCAAGATCGCAGAACGGTGCCTCGTCACCGAACGCTTCCTCTTCGTCCGGGGCAACCTGCGTGTCTACAAGATCCACCTCGGGAGCGGCAACATCATGATGGAGCCCAACGACCAGTACCTCTGCATCGTCCCGGGGAGAGACAGCGCCGCGGGGCGTACCAACAAGAACCTGCACCTGCCCTTCGAGGGGGATCGCGTGCTCTCGATCATCCTCAGCAAGGCGTTCATGCTCGCAGCGGACGAGAAGATCACCGACCCCACGATCCGCACACAGATCAATCGCAACGCGGTTTCGTAGGCGACCATCATCATCGGGAATAGACTCATCGCGTGACCGACCACCGCCCCACGACCGCCGCCCACAAGCGCACACGGCGCGATCACGCCGCCGAGACGGCAGAGGATTACGTCGAGGCGGTCGCGGACATCGGCGAGCGCGACGGCGCCTGCAGGGTGCGCGACCTCGCCGAGCGCTTCGGCGTGTCCCACGTCACCGTCGTCCGCATCGTGAAACGCCTCGAGGGCGAGGGCTACCTCGCGACCGAGCCCTACCGCCCCATCGAGCTCACGCCCAAGGGCAAACGCCTCGCGAGAGACTGCCGGGAACGGCACGAGGTCGTGTACCGCTTCCTGCTGGCGATCGGGGTCGATGAACGCGTTGCCGCCATCGATTCCGAGGGCATCGAGCACCACGTCAGCCGCCAGACGCTGGACTGTTTCCGAGCGATCACCAAGGAGCAGGGGGGCTGAGGCCCTCTCGGGCCGGTTGACAAGCCGCTCATCTCGGCTATAGTGTAGCCTATGCTACAATTGTCCCCCGGAGCCAGTCTCATGGTGCGATGCCTCTGTGCGTTCTTCGTGCTGGTCGGTGTGATCGCATCGCTCGGGTGCTCGGACTCGGTGCCGGCGGGAGCCGGTGGCGCCGGTGGCGACGACAACACCCTGCACATCGTCGCGACCACCGGCATGGTGCGCGACGTCGTCGCAGCCGTCGCGGGTGATCGGGCGGTGGTGACGGGCCTGCTCGGGGCCGGCGTCGATCCGCACCTCTACACCCCCACACGCGCCGACATCCAAAGCCTCATGAACGCCGAGGCGATCTTCTACAACGGCCTGCTCCTCGAGGGGAAGATGACCGACGCGCTGATCCGGGCCGCGACCTCCGGCAAGCCTGTCCACGCGGTCACCGAATCGATCGACGAGTCCTCCCTGCTCGAACCCGAAGACTTCGAGGGGCACTACGACCCGCACGTCTGGATGGACCCCAGCGCATGGATGCGCACCATCGACGTCGTCCGCGACGCGCTCACCGCACTCGACCCCGAGGGCGCCTCGGTCTTCGCGTCCAACGCGAAGGCGTACCGTGAGCGCATCGAAGCCCTCGACGCCTACGCCGCGGGCGTGCTCGCGACCGTCCCGGAGAGCGCCCGCGTGCTCATCACCGCCCACGACGCCTTCAACTACTTCGGGGAGCGCTACACCTACGAGGTCGTGGGCATCCAGGGCATCTCCACCGAGTCCGAGGCGGGCGTCCGCGCCATCGATGGGATCGTCACGCTCCTCGTCGAGCGCAGCGTCGGGGCCGTCTTCGTCGAGTCCACCGTCTCGGACCGCAGCGTCCGTGCGATCATCGAGGGTGCCCGATCCAAGGGGCACACCGTCGTCATCGGGGGCGAACTTTTCTCCGATGCGATGGGCGACCAGGGCACCTACGAAGGCACCTACATCGGCATGATCGACCACAACGTCACGACCATCGCCCGCGCCCTGGGCGGCGAAGCGCCAGCGCGCGGCATGCAAGGGAAACTCGCCGAATGACCACCGGCATCCACCCCGCGCTCCCCGATCCGGTCCTCGCCCAGGGCCTGGCCGAACGCCCCGAGCACTCGCCCGAGAGCCCTCTCTCGATCCACGCGATGACCGTCGCTTACCAGCGCAAGCCCGTGCTCTGGGACGTGGACTACGACGCGCCGCCCAACAAACTGATCGCCATCGTTGGACCGAACGGCGCGGGCAAGAGCACGCTGATCAAGGCGTGCCTCGGCCTCGTGCCGCGTGCTTCGGGGCTCGTCGAGTTCTGGGGCCAGGAGTACAAACGCGCGCGATCGCGCATCGGGTACGTGCCCCAACGCGAGAGCGTGGATTGGGACTTCCCTGTCTCGGCGCTGGACGTGGTGTGCATGGGGAGGTACCGCAAGATCGGCTGGTGCCGCCCCGTCTCTCGCGCGCACAAAGACGCGGCCCTCGCGTGCCTCGAGCGCGTCGGCATGCACGAATTCGCCAAAAGGCAGATCAGCCAACTCTCGGGCGGGCAGCAGCAGCGCGTCTTCCTGGCGCGTGCACTCGCGCAGGAATCGGACCTCTACGTTATGGACGAGCCCTTCGCCGGCGTGGACGCCGCCACCGAACGCGCGATCGTCGAGGTGCTGCGCGAACTCAAGACCACGGGGAAAACCGTTGTCGCGGTCCACCACGACCTGCAAACCGTCCCCGAGTACTTCGACGACGTCATCCTCCTGAACATGCGCGTCGTCGCCTCGGGCCCCGTCCGCGACGTCTTCACGCGCGAGAACCTCCAACGCACCTACGGCGGTCGCCTCACGCTCCTCTCCGAGGCCGCCGAGGCGATGGCCCGCGCAGCCTCCGGCGAGATGCCCGCGTGAACACCCCGCCGCTCATCGCCTCGGTCCCGGCGTGGGGAGAGGTGCTCGACACGCTCCTCCTCCGCGCGAGCGCCACCTCCACAACGGTCGTCCTGGGCACCGCGCTGCTGGGCTTCGCCGCGGGCGTCATCGGCGTCTTCGCGCTGCTGCGCAAGCGCGCGCTCGTCTGCGACGCCCTCAGCCACGCGACGCTCCCGGGCCTCTGTATCGCCTTCATCGTCGGCTCCGCGCTCGGCGTCAATGGCATGTCCATGCCGCTCCTGCTCGCGGGCGCCGCGTGTACCGGCGTCCTCGCGGTGCTGGCGATCAACGCCATCCTCCGACACACCCGCCTCCGCGAGGACGCCGCGATCGGCATCGTGCTCAGCGTCTTCTTCGCCGCCGGCGTCGTCGGGCTCAGCTACGCGCAGGATCCCAACAACGTCAGCTCGTCCGCCGCCGGCCTCGGGCACTTCATCTTCGGTCAGGCGGCGGCGATGCGCCGTCACGAGGTCTGGATGATGGGGGGGCTCGCGATCACGAGCGTGCTGGCGGCCCTGCTCCTGCTCAAGGAGTTCGCGATGGTCTGCTTCAACGACGCGTTCGCGCGCGTCACCGGCTGGCGCGTCGGGCTGATCGATCTCATGATGATGGCACTCGTCGTCCTCGTCACCGTCGCGGGCCTGCAGGCGGTCGGGCTGGTGCTCGTCATCGCGATGCTGATCATCCCCCCCGTCGCGGCGCGATTCTGGACCGAGCGATTGCCCGTCCTCATCGCGCTCGCGGGCGCGCTCGGCGCGCTGGGCGGGTACATCGGAGCCGTGCTCTCGTCGCTCGTCGAGAACCAGCCCGCGGGTGCCGTCATTGTGCTGACCTCCGGCGGGGTCTTCCTGATCAGCATGCTCCTCGCCCCGACACGAGGCGTCTTCGCCGTCCTCAGAAGGCGGTGGGCGCTCCGTCTGCGCATCGCGCGAGAGCACCTGCTCGAACTCGCCTGCGAGCGCGGCACAGCCGGCTCGCTCACCCAGGCCGACATCCAGCGCGTCGCACAGCTCCGCGGCTGGTCGGGCTTCACCGCACGCATCGTCCTCTTGTCGCTCCGCTCCCGCAAAGAAATCACCCGCACCGGCACCACGATCGCCCTCACGCCCAGCGGCGCCGCCCGGGGCGAGCGCGTGCGACGGAACCACGCGCTCTGGGAGCGCTACCTCGTTCGCTACGCGGACGTCGCGCCCAGCCACGTGGACTGGTCCGTGGACCAGGTCGAGCACGTCCTATCAGACGAGCTGATCGCCGAGCTCGAAACCGAGCTGGCCTCGGTGACGGCGGGTGCGCCATGACGTTCAGCATCCCCGTCGATCTCTTCCCGCTCTCCGCGGCGGTCCTGGCCTCAATCGCCTGCGCGCTGCTGGGCAACTTCCTCGTGCTGCGACGCATGAGCCTCATGGGCGACGCGATCTCCCACAGCGTGCTCCCGGGCCTCGTCATCGCCTTTATGATCGCCTCGTCGCGCAGCCCGCTCGTGATGTTCCTCGGCGCCGCGATCGCGGGCGCACTGACGGTCGTGCTCGTCGAGGTCGTGAAGCGGCTCGGGCGCGTCGAGCCGGGGGCCGCGATGGGCGTCGTCTTCAGCGTCCTCTTCGCGCTGGGCGTGCTGCTCATCGAACAGTCACGATCGAGCGGCGTAGACCTCGACGCCTCCTGCGTGCTGCACGGCCAACTCGAGACACTCGTCTGGTGGAGCGCAGACGCCCCGAACTCGCTCGCCGGCCTCTGGTCCTCGGACACGCTTCGCGCCGTCCCGAGGCAGGTGTGGACGCTCCTGGTGATGGCGGCGCTCTCGCTGGTCTTCGTGGTTGGGTTCTTCAAGGAAATGCGCATCGCCTCCTTCGACCCCGCGCTCGCCACCACGCAGGGATTCAGCGCGGGAGGCATGCACTACGCGCTCATGCTCTTCGTCGCCGGCGCAACGGTCGCCGCCTTCGAGGCCGTCGGATCGATCCTGGTCATCGCGATGCTCATCTGCCCCGGCGCCACCGCCCGATTGCTCACCGACCGCCTCTCGACGCAGATCGTGTGGAGCGTGGCGATCGCCATCGCATCGGCCCTCCTGGGCTACTTCGGGGCCACCATGATCCCGGGATGGTTCGACCGCGCGCCCGTCAACGCCGCGGGCACGATGGGTGTGACGAGCGGGGTGCTGCTCGTCGCCACCATCTTCGCCTCGCCCTCGCACGGCGTCATTGCAAGGATGCTCCGCCGAACCGCGATGGCCCGCACCGTCGCCCTCGAAGACCTGCTCGCATCGCTCTACCGCGCGCGTGAAGCCGGGGAGCAGGGCGTGCCCATCGACTCGGTGCCCACAAGGGTCTGCAAGAGAGCGCGTGCGCGCGGATTCGTAGAGAGAGCAAACGGGTCGATAACCCTCACGCCAACCGGCGAGGCGGAGGCCGCGACGCTCGTACGCCGGCACCGCTTGTGGGAGCACTACCTGGTCGATCGCGCCGGCTTCGCGCCCGACCACGTCCACGCCCCCGCCGAGATCCTCGAGCACACAGGGCTCGGTCCGGAAACCGGCCCGGAGACGGACCCGCACGGACGCATCATCCCCTGAGGTCCGAGAGCACCGCACGCGTGCGCCAACGGAGCGTGATTGGCAAGCCGCGCCGGTTGTGAGGCCGCGAGCTTTACGGAGGCGTCGTGTCCCGGCGGGTGTTCACGCTGGCGTTTGGAACGGTGCCCGTTGCTTGTGACTGTTGAGTGACGGCACGCCCACAGCCTGCCCGCCAACACACAACCAAAGACGAGACCAACCCCATGCGCCATCATCAGAAGACCCGCACCCACGCCGCCCGCCCCGCTTGCATCGCGATCGCCCTGAGCGTCGTCGTCCCCATCGGTGGTTTCTGGGCCCCCGACGCCCCCGACGCGACCGCCGACACCCACGTCTTCATCCCCATCGCGAACCAGCCCCTCAACCAGACCCCGATCTTCGCACAGGACCCGGGCTTCGTTGAACCCGTGTTCGCCTCCATCGACTGAGTCAAAGCCCGCAAAACCACGGAATCACCCGTGCGCACGCCTGTGGCGCTGCGGATGAAACGGTGAGGCCCGGTTCCGCGTAGAACCACTACGCTGGAGCATCCGCCCCTCACCGCAACATCCGAGGCCCGCCATGACACGCCCGATCCCGATCGCAGCCCTCCTCCTGGCGGCCACCGCCGCCGCGCTCGCCCAGTCCGCCGACACCAACGACGACGGCGCCACAACGCTCGAAGAATTCAAGGCGTACGTCACGCAGCGCGCACCGGACCTCAGCGATGAGATGGTCGCCCGCATCGCGACACTCGTGGACAAGGACGCCGACGGGACGATCAGCGCCAACGAATTTGCGGCCCGCATGCACGCCTTCCGTGACGTACGCCTCGGCGAGCGCACGCCAGACGCTCCCGCCACACCAGCCACGACGCACCGCGAAGCGCAGCAGAACCCACCGGTCCGCGTGACCATCCCCGCGTTCACGCCCTCCGACGACGCAACGCTCCTCCTGATCACCGCCGACGAACTCGCCGAGGCGTGGGTGCCCTTCGCGCACTGGAAGACCCGCCAGGGCAAGGCGACGAAGATCCTCACGGTCGCGCAGATCGACGAGACGTACGAGGCGCCGTCCATCCAGGAGAAGATCCGCCTCTGCGTTCGCGAGCACATCGAAGAACACGACACCCGATGGGTCCTTCTCGGCGGCGACTGCCTCCCCGATGGCGGCCTCGTGCCGGGCGGGCATCGCACCGTCCACAGCCAGGAGCGCAACGGCATCCCCACCGACATCGTCTACCTCAGCCCAACCAACTGGGACGCCGACAACGACGGCATCTACGGCGAGTGGGACGACGACCAGGGCGCGATCACCTACCCCGACGGCAGCGTCGGGCTCGGGCGAGTGCCCGTGCGCACCGCGGCCGACGTGCGCGCGTTCACGGACAAAGTCATCGCCTACGAATCCGCCTACCCCACCGATGAATTCGCCGAGCACATGGTCTACACCTGCACCGACTCACCCGCCTATCCCAAAGTACGCGCGAGCTGGGACCGCTACCTCTCCAAGCAGTGGGAGGGCGACGTGCAGCGGTTCTTCAACACCGAGACCCCCTGGGACCGCGAGGGCCAGCCCGGCAGCCACGACCTCAGCGACCTCAACCTCGTGAGCCTGATCAACAAGCAGGAGACCGGCAAACTCCACATCCACGGGCACGGCCTCATCAACTTCTGGGTCCTCGAGAACTCCACCTTCGACGCCGCCGACGTAGGGCGACTGCACAACGACGGCGCGTACCCCCTTATCACGACCGTCTCCTGCTTCACGGGCCAGTACGACGCTGCCGAAGACCCCTCCATCGTCGAGTCCATGCTCCGCGCCCCCGGCGCAGGTTCCGTCGCGATCGTCGCGCCGGTCCGCACCGGCAAGCCGCACTTCCACAGCGCCAGCGACTTCCGCCTCATGGTCAGCGAGGGCAAGCTCGACGGCACCACAATGACCATGACCAAGTACTGGGCCAACGGCCTGGGCCAGGGCCTCACCACCGGCGAGGCGCTGATGAAGTCCAAGGGCGAGCTCGAAGCCGACGCCCGCAAAGCCGCGTCCTACCACCTCTGCATCTGCGAGCTCAACCTGCTGGGCGACCCCACCCTCGATATGCGCGCCTCCGCACCCCGCGCCCCCACGATGTCCGCGCCCGCAGGACTCCGAGTCGGCGCCGAGCGACTGACCATCACCACCGATGCACCGGGCGCGACGCTCTGCCTCTGGAAGGGCAGCGAGGTCTATGAGGTGATCACGACCGACGACAAGGGGCGTGCGCGGGCGCTGCTCAACACGTCAACACCGGGCGAACTGCTCATCACCCTCAACGGCCCGGGCTTGAACACCACCACAACGAGCCTCACGGTGCGCTGATCGGGACCACCCGACCCATGAAAAACGCCCCTCACACACGGTGAGGGGCGTTCATCTCGATGAAGCGGAGAGGGGGGGATTCGAACCCCCGAGCCGGGTTACCCCGACTACACGGATTCCAGCCGTGCTCCTTCAGCCGCTCGGACACCTCTCCGGGGTGGTTTCCACGAACTGGCGGCGTGGGGCGACGAGTGTAGCCGCCGGGCCCCCGTATGTCTGCGCTCAACCCTCCCGCTCGGATTCCGTCCCATCCTCCCAGTCCTCAGCCGTCATCGCGAAGCGCAGGTGGTCCGCCCACACCCCCGCGATCCGCAGATACCGAGGGCTGAACCCCTCCTCACGGAATCCCAGAGCACGCACCAGGCGCAACGATCGCGTGTTCTTGGGCATCACATTCGCCTCCACGCGGTGCAACTCGAACGAGCCGAAGGCGTGCCGCAACGCCAGATGCACGCCCTCGCGCGCGTACCCCTGACCCGCGTGCGCCGCCCCGATCCAGTACCCCATCGTGCCGTTCTCGAAGGGCCCACGGCAGATCTGGCTGAGATTGACCATCCCGAGGATCACCTCGTCGTCCCGCCGGCAGATCAGCAGCCGTCGGGTGCTCGGGGTGTCTGTCTGGTGCAGCACGCGCGAGAAGGCCCGGTCGTCGTGCGCGCTCAGCCCGTCATGGGGGATCGGTTCCCACGGGTCCAGGTGCTCGGCGCTCGCGTGACGCAGGGCGCACCACTCGGCGCGGTCCCCGGGCGACACGCTGCGAAGGTACACACGCGCCCCGCGCTCCACGCCCGCATCCATCGATCTCGCTCCCGACCTCATCCCGTCATCCTACCGCCCCTCTACACTCGCCCACATGGGGCGCAAGAACCACAGACCCGATCTCAACGGCCTGCTCGTCATCGACAAGCCGCTCAACACCACCTCCGCGGGGATGTGCACGATGGTGCGCCGGCGTACCGGCGGCGCAAAGGTCGGGCACGCCGGCACCCTCGACCCCCTCGCGACTGGCGTCCTGCTCATCTGTCTCGGCAGGGCCACCAAGCTCGTCGAGCGCCTCATGACGGGCGAGAAGGGCTACCGCGCCACCATCGACCTCAGCGCCACCTCACCCACCGATGACCTCGAGGGCACGCCGGCCCCCGTCGAGATCGGCGTGCCACCGTCGCGCCGGCAGGTCGAAGCCGTCCTCGCCGAGCGGTTCACCGGGCGCATCCAGCAGGCCCCGCCCGCGCACTCCGCGGTCCACATCAACGGTAAACGCGCGTACGAGCTCGCCCGCGCCGGGTACGAGGTGGATGTCCCGGTGAAGACCGTGGAGATCCACGCGATCGACATCCTCCGCTACGACTTCCCGACCCTCGAGATCGACCTCCGCTGCGGGCGCGGCACCTACATCCGCTCACTCGCCCGCGACCTCGGGCCGGCGCTCGAGACCGGTGGTGTGCTCACCGCCCTCCGGCGCACCCTCGTCGGGCCCTTCACCCTGGAGATGGCCCGTACCCCCGACGCGCTGGCAGAGGAGATCAACGCCGAACACCTCGTCCCGCTGGACGAGGTCGAAGCCCTCATCGGCCCCGCGTTACCGGACTGATCGGCATCAACGACGCCCGTGCCGGGCGATCCCGCTTCATCCGCCCGCCAGAGGGGCCGATACGACGAACGCGGAGCCCCACGCCGGGGCCATCCACAGACGAGGAGACCAACGCGTGGCCAACGCCCCGCGACCGCACATCTCGCACGCGCTGCAGCACCTGCGCGCCGGCGTCTACGGCGCCGCGGGTGTGCTGATGGTCACCCTGCTCATCCAGCTCCTCTGCTGGACGGTCATCCATTTCGGGGCGACCGAAACGCAGACGCTCGAGCCCGCCGCCGGCGCAGGGCAGACCGCGGTGGTCCAGGCACCCACCCGAGCGGACAAGGACGCCGCCGCGGAATCCGCCGTCACGCAGACCGCAGAGCCCGACCCCGCGCTCGCCGTCGCCGACAACGCACCCTCGATCAACGAAGTCCCAACCGGCGTCGGCCTCGTGATGCACCGCCTGGCCGACACGAGCCAGATCATCGGCATCGTCGCATCGGTGGCGCTGCTCGTCCTCATGATGCAGGGCGTCGCCGTCGCGGGTGGTGGCGGCGTGCCGGGCGTCGAGATGGTCGTCACCGCCAGCACCTGGGCCCTCGTCCTCTTCGCCCTCGCACTCCCCTGGAGCGGCGTGCTCCCCGAGGTCACCTTCTCGGGCGTGCTGCGCTCGGGACAAGCGATGTCCGACGGCGCGCGCCAGTATGCGGCCAAAGACCTCTCCGCCGCCGGCTACTTCGGCGTCCGCGTGCTGCTCCCCTTCCTCATGATGGGCGGTGCCTTCGCCTGCGCCCTGCGCTTCCGCGCGGGCGTGAAGCGGGGCATCATCGTGACCCACGCCTCGATGCTCGACGAGCAGCTCGAAGCCGAGCTCCGGAAACGCAAGGTCGGAGAGGGCATGACGCCCCGCTCCGTCGGCGCCCTCAACAGCGCCATCGGCGAAGCCCCGGCGACCCCGCCCCCTCCGCCACCCATGGCGGCCCCCGCGACCGTCCCCAACCCCGCCACCTCGCCGATGTCAACCAACTACGGGCCTGGCCAGGCCAAGCGCCCGATCTGAGGCGTCACCCGCGCGGGTGCTTTGTTCGGATCACGCGCTGCAGGTCCGTCCGGTCCACGTGCGTGTACACCTGTGTCGTCTCGACGCTCGCGTGACCGAGCATCTCCTGCACCGCGCGAAGGTCCGCGCCGCCCCCGAGCAGGTGGGTGGCGAAGCTGTGACGGAGCAGGTGGGGGTAGATCTTCTCCAGCCCCGCGCGCTTCGCGCAACGCTTCACGATGTGCCACAGCCCCGTCCGTTCCAGGGGCCTGCCCGTGTTCGACAAGAACATCCGCCCCTGATGGTTCACGCCCGCACGAATCAGCCTCGGGCGGCACTCGATCAGGTACCGCTCGAACGCCCGCTCCGCGTGCTCCCCGAAAGGCACCAGGCGCGTCTTCTCGCCCTTGCCCGTCACGCGCACCACGCCAAGCGTCAGATCCGCGTCCTCCACCTTCAGCGTCACGCACTCGCTGTTCCGCAGCCCCGACGCGTACAGCAACTCAAGGATCGCCTTGTCCCTCAAATAGAGGGGGGCCCCGCGCCAGCCCTCCGCCGGTTCGGGCGCCCCGTGCTCAAGGAGCCGCTTGACCTGGTTCGGCGACACCACCTCCGGCAGGCGCTTCCACGCCGCCGGCCGCTCCAAATTCTCCCCTAAATAGGCGATTGTCAGGCCCACCGAGAAGAGCCACTTGCTGAAGACGCGCAGCGTCGCGAGGTGGCGCACCACCGTCCGCGCGTCCAGATCGCGCACCGTCTTCAGGCGGGCCAGGTGCTCCTCGAGCATCCGCGTGGTCAGGGACTCGGTGGTCGCGACGCCCCGCTCGCGCAGGTCGGTCACGAAGTACCGCACGTCCCTGCCGTACTCCTCCACGGTTTTGGGCAGACAGCCCACCTCGATGCGCAGGTACGCCAAGAAGCGCTCGCGCGCCAGTTCCAGTGTGAGGGGTTCGACCACGACCCCCAACATCGGCGTCCCGCTGCGCCCGCCCGCACATTGGCACGCCCCTTGTGGAGACGACCCCCGGCAAGGAGGCCGTTCACCATGATCGACACCGTTCAGTTGTCGTCAGGAGCGACTCGGGGCACGGAGGCCCCGGAGTCCCCACCCAAGGCGGGCATGATCCGCCGGTTCCTCGGCGCATCGCGTGCGCACAGGCTGCGCGAATGGCGCACGATCCTGGACGCCGTCGCACCGCCGGACGTCCACCGCGCCCGCATCACCGAGGGCCTCACAGCCCTCGAGCGCTTCGCGCTCACGGAGGCCTGGCGATGAATTATGGACTCTGGATCACCGCATCCTCTATATCCACGAACATGGCCCGCCAGGACGTCACCGCGAACAACCTCGCGAACGTCAACACGCCCGGCTTCAAGGCCGACAGCCTGCCCATCCGCGCCAGAGCCGTGGTCCGAGAGGAGGACAACCTCCCCTTCATGGACTCCAACTCGATGCTGGAGCGTCTCGGCGCGGGTGTCATGCCCATGCCCACGCAGACCAGCTTCGCCCCGGGCCCTTTGGAAACCACCGGGCGCCCGATGGACCTCGCGATCGAGGGCGACGGATTCTTCACCGTCCGCGCCGGCGACGGCCCCAACGCCATCAAGCTCACCCGCGATGGTCGCATGGCGATCAACTCCGACGGTCTGCTCGTCCAGGCCGCCAGCGGCAACCCCGTCTCGAACGCCTCGGGCGGCACCATCCGCGTGAACTCCGACGCCACGGTCCAAATTCGCACCGACGGCTCGGTCATCCAGAACGGCGAGATCGTCGGGCGCATCGGCATCGTCGCCCCGCCGACGAACGACGTGCTCACGAAACTGGGCGAGGGCCTCTTCAACGTGCCACCCGGGACCCGCCTGCACGACGCCGCGGGCCTCGTCCGTCAGGGCAGCGTGGAGGGCTCCGCGGTCAACCCCATCCAAGCGATGATGGGCGTCACGAGCGCCGGGCGCAGCGCCCAGGGCGGCATGCGCATGCTCGGCATCATCAACCAGAACCTCGACTCACTGATCAACCGCTTCGCCCGCATCGGGTGATGAGATCGCGTTGGCACGCCGCTCGCGTAGCCAAACGTATGGGAGCCGTGGAGACGGCCCCCGTTCCAACCGCAGGAGCACACGACCAATGGCCATCATCGCCCTCCAATCCGCAGCCACCGGGCTCAGCGCCCTGAGCACCGAGCTCGACGTCACCGCGAACAACCTCGCGAACGTCAACACCTCGGGCTTCAAGGGCTCGCGCGTCAACTTCCAGGACCTGCTCTACCAAGAGAAGGCCCTGCCCGGCGTCGAGAACGCCAACGGCGACGAGCGCCCGACCGGCGTCTACGTCGGCCTCGGCACCCGCGTCAGCGGCACACAGGTCAGCTTCGCGCAGGGGGCCACC
>JAJDDE010000125.1 GCA_029260475.1 Phycisphaerales bacterium
TCTTCGTCATCGGCTTCGGCTTCCCCGTCGTCCCCGAGGGCGAGGCGAGGCTCCGCTGCCAGGTCTCCGCGGCCCACAGCCACGAAGACATCGATGCGCTGGTGGACGCACTCAAGTCGCTGTGACCCCTCCGGGTGCCCGGGAACGGCCGCTTCGGCTGATCCCGGAGTGTGTCCGCGCAACCGCCCGTGCGCGCACAGCGCCTGTTCCGGGATCTGCTGAACCAGCAGTTACCGGCCACCCACCACCCTTTTCTTCTCTGCGTCCTCTGCTTCGCCGAAGGCGCTCTGCTGCTCTGCGTACTCCCCGGGTGCCGTTCTGAGCCACCCGCGTCGGGCCACACCACCCGATCATTCGGATTCGAGCGCCACCTGCAACACGAAGACCGCGTCGGTCAACGCGCGGACGTCGTGGACCTGCTCAGAGGGCATCACGAGAATCTGCCCGGGCGTCACGACGTGCTCGTCGTCGCCCAAGCGCAGCGCGACCTCGCCCTCGACGGGGCGGATGCTCACCGTGCCGTTGACCTTGTGATCGGGGATGCTCCCGCCCGCCTCCATCACGAAGAGCGCGATGGTGCAGCCGTTGTGCTTGAAGAGCGTCTTCTGACGGTGCCCCGCGTGGCTCGGGCGGTCCTCGGCGCGGAGGGCGTCGATCTCCTCCCGCAGGTCGAACGTCACGCTCGCCCCCTTGAACCGTTCGTTCGGAGACTGACGCAGTCGTTGCTCGTTCATCGTGGAGCTCCTCAACCGTAGAATACCCCGAACGCCGGGTGGCCGGGAACAGCCGCTTTGGCTGCTCCGGGAGCGTGTCCGTACATCGGCCGCGCCAACGCTTGTGTGCGTGCGTCGCCTGTTCCGGGAACTGCTAAAGCAGCAGTTACCGGCCACCCACCACCCTTATCTTCTCCGTGTCTTCTGCGCCGCCGAAGGCGTTCTGCTGCTCTGCGTACTCCCCCCCACGCACTGGCGTACGGATGCCGAACCGTGTGGGTCTTCCCAGCAAAACCCGTCGAAGCGTCGGAATAGTCGCACCTCGGCATACGCTCGCACAACGCCCGACACCTGCGCACAGGAGCGTCCCACCGATGAAAATCAACATCATCTTCGCGATGGTCTGTCTCGGCGTCCTCGGCTTCTTCATGCTCTCGCGTGGCGGGGTCGCCCCCACACCGCCCGCGCTCCAGGAGGGCGCGACGGACCTGCAGGCCGCGATCGTGCAGGCCAAGGCGGAAGGAAAAATCGTCTTCGCGGTCGCGAGCGCCGATTGGTGCGCGCCCTGCCAGTCCTACAAACGCGGCGCGCTCGTCGATAGCAACGTCGCGCAGTGGCTCGATGACAACGCGATCACCGTCTCGATCGACGTCACCGACACCAACGCCCCGAACCCCGATGCTCAGGCGCTGGGCGTCTCGTGCATCCCCGCGACCTTCGTGCTCAACCAGGAAGGCCAGTTGGTGTCGCGCACAACAGGCGCCATGAACGCCGGCGATCTTCTGGCGTTCTTGGATCGTGCGGCTCCGCGCTAATACCATTCGATCTCTCTCACCTCCCGGAGGACACCACCCATGAAGAAGACCACCGGCGTCTGCGCCGCGCTCCTCGCTATCAGCACACTCACCCTCGCGTCGGGCTGCCAATCCACCAAGACCGACTTCACGCAGGCGCAGGCCTTCCCGAGCGACGTTCAGGACATCGCCAACCGCGCCGCTGAAATGGGCAAGCCGGCGATCGTCGTCGTCGATGCCGACTGGTGTACCTACTGCAAGCAGTACAAGGCCGGCACCCTCAGCAACCCGGACACGCTCGCGTTCCTCAACGACAACACCGTCTACGAGCACGTGGACTTCGACGAGCACAAGAACCAACTCCGCGATGTCGGCGTCACCGCGCTGCCCACCACGCTGCTCTTCGTGGACGGACGCCCCAAGGCCAGCTTCACGGGCCAGAAGACCTCGGGCGACCTCATCGCCTGGATCGAGAAGAACTCCGGCTAACCGCGATTGCAGATCACCACGCCCCCCCCGTAGCGCGTGAGCGCCCTCTTTCGAGAGCGGCGCTCCGCGTTTTTTCATGCGCGATCGGTCGGTCGAAGGAGATCGATCGAAGCGAGATCCGCTTCTAGGAGTTGCGTCATTCGGAACGACGCGACACGCATCGCTTCGTAGTCGAGTCCTTGGTGCCGATTGAATACTTCGTACTCGTCCGCATCGGTGATGACTACAAGCGGTGCGCCCTCGCGAGCCGCGTAATCGAATCCCTGACGCAACGCGGAGTCGCGGGCGGGTTTCGATCGGAGTGACGTCTTCACTTCGACGACCATGTGCGGCGATCCCGCGTTGTCGCGAACTAGGACGTCTATGCGCCCTACCTGGAAGACCACTGCGGTCGCTGCATGCCCGAGCAAGACGAGCAGTTCGCCAACCAGTGCCTCCATATTGCGCTCGGGCAGATTGCGTCCGGCTTCGATTCGCTCAAGATAGGCCGGGGCACTATCGATAGGCGGAAGTGCGTACTCGATGGCAGGAAGCTGCTGCGTGATTGGAGCGACTACATCCTCGGATACGGTCTCTCCAATTGCGTATGGTGCCGCAACGGATTCGCTACTGATTTTTGATAGCCACAGTTCTTGAGCACCTTCGATGAGATCTAACGAGTAGTCGCGATAGTGCGTAGGTTGCTCCACTTTCGGGACATAGAGCCGGTCCAACTCCGGAAAGCCAGCACCATTCGAGCGGAACACGGTGCGCACGCCGTTGAGTTCGACAACCCAAGCACCGCCCGTGCTGTACCCCTGCCGCTCATGACGCATTTCTCCGCCGAGGGACTCAACGAAGTCGCGAAGCTGGCCGTAGGGACGGTATTTCATTCATCGATACTACAACGGGAGATGTAATGCTCACAATCTCCCCAGCCGGCGCACCACGTACACCGCGGCGTACAGCCCGCTCACCGCCTCGCGCTCCACCACCGTCGGGCGGTACTTCGGGTTCACCGGTTGCAGGCGGATCATCGCCCGCCCCTCGTGGTCCTCCTCGAAGAAGACCCGCTTGAACGTCGTCTCGTCGTCCCGCTCCAGGCGGGCGAAGCAGTCGGTTCCGTCGGAGGCATCGACGCTCGGGGAGAAGACCACGATGTCGCCCTCGCGATAGTCCGGCGCCATCGAATCACCCACCACGCGGGCCGCGAAGGCGTCCGCGTCGGACACACCCGGCACCGCGATGTACTCGTCGGCGATGCGCACCGGGTACCCGAGGTCTGTGAATTCGCGCGGGTACCCCGCCGCGACCGCATTGATGAGCGGGATCTGCACCGGCAGCGCGAGGGCAGGCATCGCGCCCAGAGCGCGCCCCGTGTCCTCGGGCCCGTCTGGCGGAGCCGAACCCTCCACCTCGCGGATGAGCTCCTCCAACGCGCCGCCCTGGTACGCGTTGTCGAGCCGGCCCGACCCCATCATCTTGCGGATCGCATCGCTCGCTCGCGTGCGCTGCGCTTCCATGCTGTGGACCCGCCGTTTCACCTGGCCGGGCGTGCTCTGCCACGCCGCGACGGTGCGCAGCGTGCCCGCTTCGAGTCGCAGCGCGTGCTCCAGGCGTGCGAGCAGTTCCTCGCTGGGCGGCGCGTGCCGCTTCTCGTTCTCGATCTCCGAGAGGTAGCCGGGCGTACACGATGACCCCTCCGCGAGTTCGCGCAGCGTCATCCCCAGTGACTGCCGCTGTGCGCGAATGAGTGGACCAACCGTGTGCATCGCATTCCCGTGTGCGCTATTGTGCGGACATACCAGACAAACACCTTGCATCGTAGCCGGAGCGGCGTACAAATACCACAGTTGTTCACTGAACATCGAACAATGCCGCTTGTTCACTACAAAGACGCTCGAGCCCGAACGGAGTTTGCCATGATCGCCCTCGCCCCTCAGCGCCGTACGGACGTGTCCCTGACGCCTCCAAGCCCCTCCGAGCGGGGTCGTGCTCGGGTTGACCCGCAACCCGCCTCAAACGGGCCGTCACCATTCCCCGCATCGAACGAGGCGCTGGACCTCCGCCGCTCGCTGCACCGCGACTACGCCGAACTGATCATCTCGCGGGCGAGTGCGCTGCCGCCTCAGGAGCGGGCGCTGCTGGAATCGGTGTACGACGAGGGGCTCACCGTCGCCCGTCTCGCCGGGCTCCGCAACGAGTGCCCGCGGGCGCTCCGGCGGAAGATGCGCCGTCTCATCGCCCGTGTGCTCTGCCCCAAATACGCCTTCGTGGTGCGCCATCGCGACACCTGGCCCACCACCAGGAAGCGCGTCGCCAAGGCGGTCGTGGTGGAGGGGCGATCCATGCGGAGCGCCGCGAACGCGCTCGGGCTCAGTTTCCACACGGTCCGCAAGGAGATGCAGCTCATCGACGCCCTCTTCGAGACGCGGGTGCACGCATGATCACCCACGCACCACGCCCCGCCGACACCCTCCGGGTCGCTCGCACGACCCACAACGCCCCGCCTCGCACCAAGGGGGCGTGCGAAGCCGCCATCGCCTTCGGCCTGACGCTCGACGACGTGTCGGCGCACGCGCCGAAGCCGCAACGGTTCGGCCTGCACCTGCCGCTCGGTGCGCTCGCGCTCATCGCGGGCCCCAGCGGCTCGGGCAAGAGCACGCTGCTCGACGACATCCACCGGGCCGCGGAGCGCGATGGGTGGACGGTCGTGCGTCCGCCGCTGCACGCCCGGGGCCCGCGCGTGTGCGTCGATCGCTTCAAGCACAAGGACGTCACGGACCGGCTGCGGGCCCTCTCCGCCGCGGGCTTGGCCGAGGCGCGTGTCGCGATGCGCCCGCCCTCCACCCTCTCGACGGGCGAGCTCGAACGCCTGCGCCTGGGCCTCGCGATCGCCAAGGCCGAGCTTCTCGCGAAGCGGCGAGAGCGTGTGCTGCTGCTCATCGACGAGCTCGGCGCCGCCCTGGACCCCGCGACCGCGTCGAGCCTCGCCAGCGCGCTGGCCCGGTTCGTGGCGCGCAACGGTCGCGTCCGCGTCGCCATCGCCACCAACCGCCCCGACCTCTCGGCCGAGCTGCGGCCGACCTCGACGCTCCTGCTGGACAACGCCGGTGCGCTGCGCATCGAGCGCGAGCGCACGCCGATCAGGCCGGTAGACCGCTTCGAGATCGTCCCGGGAACGCGTCAGGACCTCGAGTCCCTCTCCAAGCACCACTACAGGCCGGGCCCGCCCGCGACGGTGAGCCGCGTGCTCAGCGCGGTCGAGAAGCGCACCGGCGCGCTCGCGGGCGTGCTCGCGACGAGCATGCCGACGCTCAACGCCTCCTGGCGCTCCGGCGCGTGGGACGGGCGTTTCGAGGACGACAGCAAGCGCATCGTCGCTCAGCGCGTCAACAGCACGCTCCGCACGATCTCCCGCGTGATCGTCGCCCCGGAGTTCCGCGCCAGCGGCCTGGCGGTCCGACTCGTCCGTGCGTACCTAAGCAGGCCCGACACGCCCTGCACCGAGGCGATCGCCGCGATGGGTCGGGTGTGCCCCTTCTTCGAACGCGCCGGCATGACGCCCCACGAGCCGCCCGTCCCCGCGCGGGATGCGCGTCTGCTGGACGCCCTCGAGCACGCGGGCGTCAAGGAGCGCTGGCGCCTGGCGACGCCGGACACCACGCTGCAGCGTGCGATCGACGGCGCTGGCATCAGCTTCGTAGAACGCGAGGTGCGCCGCTGGGCGCGGGACTCCCGCGCCACCGCCTCGCGCGTCTCCGAACCGCTGGAGAGCCTCTTCGAGCGTGCCTGCCGCACGCTGGGCTCGACGCCCGTCGTCTACACACACGCCACCGACCGAAACACGCACCATCGCAAAGAACGGGCGGAGGCGACAGCGTGAATCAGCAGAACAACGCGGGCAAGGCACCCGATCGCGGCGACCTGCCCAGACCGACGACGTTCTTTCTGAGCGAAGCAGAGCACCGCGCGGTGCTCCGAGTGCTCCGCTCGCACGATGCGCATAACAGGTCCGAGGCGCTGCGCAAGGCGCTGGGCATCGATCACTCAGGGGCACGGGGGTAACAGGGCATGACACCGGGGGAGACGGACGGGGCGCTCGCGCGCCCCACGGACGGCGCTGCGCTTGCGCGGTTCCTTCGTGAAGCGCTGGGCATCGATGTGCCGGGGGTGCCGATGGTCCGCGGGCACCACACGCCGCTGGCCTACCTGGAGCACGCGTTCCTCGGGACCGGGGAGCCGCGGGACTGCGTGGTGTGGGCCAACCGGGGCGGGGGCAAGACGTTCTACGGCGCGGTCGCGACGATGCTCGACCTCGTCTTCAAGCCGGGGGTGGAGGTCATGCTCATGGCCGGCTCGCTGGACCAGGCGGCACGGATGCACGCGCACCTGCGCACCCTCTTCGAGCACGAGCGCCTCGCGTCGCTCGTGGAGGGGCGCATCACCGACAAGCGCCTAGCACTCGCCAACGGCTCGCGTGCCTCCATCATCGCCGCCTCGCACACGTCGATACGAGGCAGCCGCCCCACGATCCTCCGCGTGGACGAGGCCGAGCTGGTGGACCGAGAGCTGTGGACCGCCGCCCAGCTCACGGTGCGTTCGCACACCACCGACGATGGCCAGATCGTCCCCGCGACGGTCGAGGCCCTCTCCACACACCACCGCGCGGGGGGCCTGATGCACGACCTGATCGTGTCCACGGCTCACGCCGAGCCTGTGCGCCGCCTGTTCCGCTGGGGCGTGCTGGACGTGCTCGAGCAGTGCGACGACCGGCCCTGCACCGGGTGCGTGCTGTGGCCCGAGTGCGCCGGGCGCGCGAAGGGGGCCCGCGTGGGGCACGTCAGCGTGGACGACGCGGTCCGCGCCAAGAAGCGCGTGGACGGGGCGACGTGGCAGAGCGAGATGCTCTCGGAGAGGCCCTCGCGCAGCGACGCCGTCTACCCCGAGTTCGACTACGACCAGCACGTCGCCCCGTTCCCCGTCGAGGTGACCGACGGTTCGCTCCGCTGGTGCGCCGGGATCGACTTCGGCTTCCGCGCGCCCACCGCGATCCTCTGGGGCGTGCTCGCGCCCGACGGCGTGCTCCGGATCATCGACGAGCGCATCGCGAGCGAGGTGACCATCGAACAGCACGGCGAGGCGATCCGGCACGCGCCGTGGCCCGTCCCCTCCTGGCTCGGCGTGGACCCGGCGGGCGCGCAGCGCTCCGAACAGACCGCGCTGTCGGCGATCGGCGTGCTCCGGCGCATGGGCTACAGCGTCCGCGCCCGGCGCGTGCGTCTCGAGAACGGCTTGCGAGCGGTGCGCCGGCGCCTCGCTCCGGCGTCAGGCGGACCCAGGCTGCTCATCCACGAACGATGCACGCACCTCGTCGAGGCGCTGCGTACGTATCGCTACGCGGACCCGTCGTCCGACGTCGCGACGCCCGCGAAGGACGGGCCCGACCACATCGCCGATGCGCTGCGCTACCTCATCGTGAACCTCGACAGCGGGGGCGATACACGCGGGCACGACTACTGGTGAGCGTCGTCCGGCTCGGCGTCGTTCGTCTGCGGCTCGGCGGGCGCCGCCCGGGACATCTTCTGCTCGTGCTCCCACGCCTCCCGCTCAGCGCGGATGCGACTCCACTTGTCCGTCTCGGTCTCCGCGTCGTCTGCGGGCGTGATGCCGTTGGAGAGCAGCAGGAAGTTGAAGAGGCGTTTGAGCATGGCTGAGTTCTATGGCGGGGTGGGGTGTCTCACAAGGCTATTCAGCCGCGGGCGTCCCGTCGATACACTCGCGCCATGATCCACAATGCTCGCTGTACATCACTGATCATCGCGACCGCCTGGCTCGGGTTGTTGGTCGGTGGGTGTACGCACCACATTACTCCTCGCGAGTTCCACAGCAGGGCGTACCTCCACGGCGCTGTCGCGTGCGATCACGTGCTGGCGTCGAACGCCGGGGACGAGATGCTCCAGATGGGCGGCAACGCGGTGGACGCCGCCGTTGCCGCCAGTTTCGCGCTCTCGGTCGTGCGCCCGCACTCCTGCGGCCTCGGCGGGGGCGGCTTCATGCTCATCCACCTCGTGGACAACCCCGAAACACCCGAGACGAACGACCCCATCGAGATCGCGATCGACTACCGCGAGCGCACACCGGCGGCGGTCGGTCCCGATCACTTCTTCGACCTGCCTGACGAGGCGAGCCTGTACAGCGGGCACGCGGTGGCGATCCCCGGGACCGCCGCGGGGCTGCTGGAGGCGCACGCGCGCTTCGGCACCCTGCCGCTCGAGTTGGTGATGAGCCCGGCGGTCGCGTTCGCCGAGACCCCGCACGCGATCGATGCGAGCGGTCAAGAGGCGATCGATGAGATGGCAGAGGCGATCGCTCAACGTACCGATCCGGGGGCCCAGTGGCTCCGCGACACCTATGTCATGGATGAGCCGATGACTCTGTCGAGAGTTCAGAACATCCCGCAAGCACGCTTGCTCACGGACATCATGTACCACGGGCGTGACGGCTTCTACACGGGCGACAACGCGCGCCACATTGTCAACGCGGTGCGCGCGGCCGATGGCGTGATGACCCTCGAGGACCTCGCGGTCTACCGGCCGATCGTCACCGAGCCCATCGTCCGCACGATCACCCTGGGCGGCGTTGAGCGCACCTTCGTGGTCATGCCCCCGCCCTCTTCCGGCGGGGTGGCGCTGATCGAGACGCTCGGCATCCTCGAGCGGTACGACGTGATGATGACGATGCACGTCGGCACCGGCCCATTGGCGGCGACGCACCCTCACGACCCCGTCTACGCGCACGCGCTCGTCGAGTGCCTCAAACACGCCTTCGCGGACAGGGCCCGGTATATGGGAGACACCGAGTTCGTCGCGGTGCCCATCGACGCGATGCTCGACCGCGACAACTGGAATTCCGGTGCCGACCGCCTGCACCCGAACCGCACGTTCGAGACCGAGACCTACGGCCTCGTGATCGGGGAAGACGCCGCACAATTCCCCGAGGACCACGGCACGAGCCACCTTTCGGTCATCGACAAGTGGGGCAACGCCGTGGCGTGTACCGAGACGATCAACACGTCCTTCGGTTCGCGCATCGCGGTGCCCGAACTGGGCATCGTGCTCAACAACGAGATGGACGACTTCCTCACCAGGGTCGGCAGCGAGAACGCCTACGCCCTGACGCAGTCCGAGCGCAACCTCCCCGCGCCGGGCAAGCGACCGCTCAGCAGCATGTCACCCACGATCGTGCTCAACGCACGCCGCGACGTCATCGCGGTCGCCGGGGCCAGCGGGGGGCCAAGGATCATCACGGGCACGTTGCAGGTCCTGATGAACGCGCTGCACTTCGGCATGCCAGCGTACGACGCCGTCGCGACCGCACGCCTGCACCACCAGTGGAAGCCTGATGCGATCTACTTCGAGACGTGGGGCGACGGCTACCCGCGCAGCACGATCACCGAGCTCGTCTCCAACGGGCACGAAGCACGCGATCGCAAGGACGTCGGCGTCGTGCAATTGCTCGTTCGGCGCCACGGCGTGATCGAGGCGGCCAGCGACCCTCGCAAGGGGGGCGTGCCAGCGGGTCACTGAGCGCTGCCTGCTTCGTCCAGACCCGACCGGTTCTCGGACCCACAAAACGAAGACACCCCCGAGCGTCGCACGGGGGTGTTCGTGGGGAAGTGGGCCTGACAGGATTCGAACCTGTGACCTCACCCTTATCAGGGGTGCGCTCTAACCAGCTGAGCTACAGGCCCTCCGACGGATTCCACTGGATCCCGTCTGGAAGGGTGTTAGCGTACCCCGGGACCATTGCGAGGGCGAGCGAGGGGCAGGCCGAATTTTTCGGGCTGTCCGCCGGGGTCCGAGTCGGGGGCCAGGGGCCCCCGAGAGAGGCGGTCTTGAGCACAAAATGCCACATCGCGGGGCCTGCTGTCGTTCTGTTCAGCGTTTGCGTCAGCGCCTCGCCACCGGTCTATCCAGACGCGGTCACGGACGCGGACGACCTCGCGCCCTTCTTCGAGGCCGCCGCCACTCGGCGTGTGGACGTTGTGGGCATCGGCGACTCCAACCAGCTCCGCGACGGGCACGGGTGGGACTCGGGTCTCATCACGGCGCTCGACGCACGATTCGGCACCTGGGCCACGTCGCTCCTTAGCTTGGGCGAGAACAACGGCAACGGCGGCGTCTCGGGCGAGGGCTGGGGCATCTTCTCGACCACCACCGGCGGGCCTTACGCCTACTCCGGGGCACCCACGGCGCTCGACGCGATGCTCGCGACCCCGGAGAACTTCGGACCGCTCCGCTACCTGCACATCCCCGACCAGAGCACGGGCCTGCTGCAGAACCACGGACTACGCGTGAGCGCCGGCGGACCCATCGACGTCAACGAACGGCTGTTCGTGACGACCATCATCGGAGTCACGCAGAGCGTGCTGCCGATGTCCTTCCGCCCGTCAACCCGACGCGCGGATTCGCCCTACAACACCGTGGCGCAAGCGGGCACACCCGTGCTCTATACGGGTGCCACGCCCACGAGCGCGAGCGTTGTCTACGAGATCCCACCCGCGACGCGTGACTTCTCGCTCCAGTGCATGCTCGGCGGCTTCAACACCTCGCTCGCAGGCCCCTTCGTTGCCTACTACATCCGCGCACGGGAAGCGGACGCCGAACGAGGCGTCTCCTTCAGCACGCTCTACGGCGTCGGCTCCCAATCCGCCCGCGACATGGCACAGGCGTTCGTCGATCTCCCCATCGAGACGCTCACCCTCTACTTCGACACGCTGCGCGAGCAACAACTCGACGCCCCAAAGATCCTCATCCGCATCAACACCGGCCTCAACGATCGCAATGAACAGATGCCGCCGGTGAACGGCAGCGTCTTCGGCCCCGCCTCCGGGCTCGCGTTCCAATCGAACCTGAACACCTTGATCAATCGAATTCAAGAAGTGTGGACACTCAACGGCTGGCCTGAGGATGAACTGTATTTCGTGATCACCGTGTCGCACCCCGTCGGACCCGAAAACGGCGAAGCGGGCGGTTTCAACAACGATGATCCGACGCTGATCGACTACCGCGCACGGGCCGCGGCGATCGCTTCCTCGCGTCCGAGGGTCGCGTCGGTCGATCTGAACCGCATCACCACCGAAGCCGAAATGGCTGAGAATCTCTGGTACCGCTCGACCAAGTTTGATCGTTTCCATCTGCGCGAGATCGGATACGAAGTCCTCGCCCAGCGGGAACTCGCAGCGATGCAACAGGGCCGCTCGTGGTACGACACAGACGAGAACGGCACGGTGGAAGTCGAAGACCTGTACGCGTTGCGCGGTGGAGAGGTACTCCCTGTCGGAGCGCCGTCGGACGTGAGCGAGCGCGGCCTTACGAGCGCAGTCAGGTACGGGGAGATCCAGGACCTGCACGGACTCGATCGACCGCTGCCGACGTCCCGCCGCTGACCATCGACGTGTCTTGAAGTCGACATAGATAGTTGTTGTAACAAACGCTACACCGGCCTTCGTGGGGTTAATACTACGGCGACTGGTGGTTGGTGGTATAAACAAAGACGAATTTATAGAAAACAACCATTCTACCTTGGCGCAATTTACCTACGCAGGTAGTTTTCAAGTCCAATTTGCGGCGTGTGATCTGCCGTGTAGTGCTTGGAATTCGCCCGCCGATCGAGCAAAAGCTCTCTGATCAAAGGCGGTTCAAGTATGAATCCGGTCTGTGCTATCACGTGCGCATTAATCCTGCTCCAGCCCTGTCTCGCAGCCCCGGTCGTGTATCCAGGCGCGGTGACGGACGCGGACGAGCTCGTGCCCTTCTTCGAGGCCGCCGCGACGCGCCGGGTGGACGTTGTGGGCATCGGTGATTCCAACCAGCTCTTCGGCGGGCACGGCTGGGATGACGGCTGGATCCTCGCCCTCGATGATCGCTTTGACTCCTACGCCACTTCGCTGCTGAGCATCGGTGAGAACAACGGGTACGCCGCGAACGCCGGGTCGGGCTACCGCATGTTCTCCTCGGCATCGAGCAACGCGTTCGACTACGACGGCGCGCCGCCCGAGCTCGAGGCCTTCCTCTTCCCCGCCAACGAGTTCTCGCCCCTCGACTACGTCTATATCCCCAGCGGCGATACGAGCACCATCACCAACCACGGGCTGGCGCTGCAGGGCGATACACCGATCAACCGCTCCGCCGCCCTGCGCTTCAGCACGATCTATGGCGTCTCCAACCAGGCGGGGACCAACACCTTCCTGCCCTATGTCAGAAGGTCCACCGCGCCGTACAACACGATCGCTCAAGCCCTCGCCCCCGTGCCGTTGACGGGCACCGGCTGGTCGGTCCAGCGCGCCGACCTCGACATCCCCGCCGATACCCGGTTCTTCGGCCTGCAGTGCATGATCCGGGCGTTCGGCCAGACCGTCACGGGCCCATTCGTCGGCTACTACATGCGACTGATCGAGATCGATCGCGATCGGGGCTCGTCCTTCGGCACGCTCTACGGCAACGGCGGCAAGTCCGCGCGCGACATGGCCGCCACCTTCCTCGAACTCCCCGACCAGACACTCACGCTCTACTTCGGCACCCTCCGCGACGACCAGGGCGCCGACCCGCAGATCCTCGTCCGCATCAACACCGGCCTGAACGATCGGAACGAGGACCTCGATCCGATCGAGGTCGATACCGCCCCCGATGACCCCGAGGCCTTCGAGAGCCACCTGCGCCTGATCATCGATCGCGTCCGCGCGGTCTGGACCGCCAACGCGTGGCCCGAGGAGGAGCTCTACTTCTGTCTCACCACGTCGCACCCGATTGGCAATCTCAGTGTGCTCTTTGACGATGACGAAGAACTGCTCGCCTATCGAGCGCGGGCCGAGGCGATCGCGCTGAGCCTGCCCCGATGTGTCGCGGTGGATCTGCTTGATATCACCGACGCGGATGAGATGACCGCCAACAGTTGGTACACGACCACCACCGACACGAACCACCTGCAACAAACCGCCTACCGGGTCCTCGCCCAGCGGGAACTCGCGGCGATGCAGCAGGGCCGCTCGTGGTACGACGCGGACGCCAACGGCGCGATCGGGCCGGAGGACCTCTACGCCCTCGAGGCCTGGGCCTCCCCGCCGGCGAACGCTCCGTCGGACCTCAGCGCCGGCGGCCTCCGAAGCGCCATCCGTTTCGGAGAATCCGCGGGCGAGACCGCCTCGCGCTGACCGATACGGGGGGCTGGATACCATCCGCCCCGTGACGCAGACGCCAGACCAGCCCGAGACCGACCCGCAGCGCCCCGGCGCGCCGAGGTTCTGTGTGCGCGAGAGCCTCGGGCTCTTCGTGCGTGGCGTCGCGATGGGCGCCGCCGACGTGGTCCCGGGCGTCTCGGGAGGCACCATCGCCTTTATCACCGGCATCTACGAGCGCTTCGTGGACGCGCTCAAGTCCCTCTCGCCCAAGCCCCTGCTCGCCCTGGTGCGAAGAGGTCCCCGAGCGGCACTCGCGTCGCTGGGCGAGATCCACTGGGCGACGCTCATCCCGCTGGGCCTGGGCATCGTCCTCGCGATCGGCACCCTCTCCAAGCTCATCCTCGCCCTCATGGAGGACAGCCCGGGCCCCACCTACGCCCTGTTCTTCGGCCTCATCGGCGCCAGCGCCTGGCTGCCCATCGCGAGGATCAAGAGGCTCGGTGTGAATCACGGCGTTGCGATCGCGATCGCCGCGATCGGCGCGTTCCTCATCGTGGGGCTCACCTCCGACCCCCCCGAGATGGAGCGCACCGCGTCACCCGACGATGCGCCCTACGCCCTCGTCCTCGGCAAGGTCCGGGCCGCCTCCGATGCGCGGCTCATCGGCCTGACCACGCCGAGCGAGACGCTCGTCCTCTTTGACCCGAAGAACCTCATCGAAGCGGCGCCCGAGCGCACCAAACTGCTCCGCACCGACGAGGAACTCGCCCGGTTCGTTGCCGACCACCAGGCCCTCGCCATCATCGAGCCGGGCAGCCCCGCGCTCCCCTACATCCTGTTCTGCGGCGTTATCGCCATCAGCGCCATGATCCTCCCCGGGCTCTCGGGCTCGTTCCTGCTCCTGCTGCTGGGCGTGTATCACAGCGTTTTCGGTTCGATCCACAGGGTGATCGATCACCTCAAAGAACTCCTCGGGCGTGACACCGACGCGATCACAGCCCTCAGCGCCCGGAGCGTCGGCGACGACGCGACGCTCGTGATCGTCTTCCTCACCGGCGTGGTCCTCGGGCTGGGCCTCTTCTCCCGTGTCGTGTCGTGGCTCTTCGACCACGCGCACGACCTCACCATGGCGGCGCTCACCGGCCTCATGATCGGCGCCCTGCGCCTGCCCTTTGCGCAGATCACCAGCGACCCGGACCGCGCGAGCGGCTGGGGGTACTGGGCGATCGTGGTGGGTGTAGCGCTGCTCGGCGCGGTCGTCGTGCTCGGGCTGCACTTCACGGAGCAGCGTCTGAGCGCGAAGCGGGCGGCTTAGAGGCGCGCCCGGTCCGCCGCGGCGACCATCGCCTTGGCGCGCTCGGGGTCGATGGGCTTGGTCCAGTCGCCCCGTTCTTTCAGGGCGGCGCCGACAACGATGGCGTCGGCGTACTCGAAGAGTTCCACCACCGTCTCGGGCTTGGCGCCCGAGCCGATGACCACCGGCGTGTTCGCCGCCGCCGCCGCTTCTTTCACGTCGTTGAGATTCGCAGCCCGACCGGTCGCGACGCCCGTGATGATCACGCCGTCGGCGCCGCAGAGCTCGGCGGTGCGCACGGACTCGCCCAGGGGCACATCCGCGGTGATCGCGTGCGCCGAGTGCTTCTTCTTCACGTCCACGAGGATGTAGACGTCCGTCGCGTCGATCGCCTTGCGGTAGCGGAGCAGGGGGCCGGCGTCGGCCTCTTCGAGCAGCCCCTCGTCGGCGACGGCGCTGTACACGAAGCCCTCGGCCCGGATGAACTGTGCGCCGACGCAGTGCGCCACCGCGACCGCCGCCCGGTTCGCGCCCGCGAGCACCTGCACGCCCAGGGGTGTATCGATCGCGTCGCGCACGGCGCGCCCGACGACGGTCATGCCCGCGACGATCTCTGGCCCGACGTCCCGCCGGAGGTAGGGCACGTCGTGCATGTTCTCGATCATCACGCCGTCGAAGCCGAGCGAGACGAGGAGTTGCGCTTCGGCGACGGCCTTCTCGGTGATCGCGCGGATATTGGAGGTCTGGCGGGGTGTGCCGGGCAGGGCACCCACGTGCACCATGCCGATGAGGGCCTTGCCCGTGCCGAAGATGTTGGTAGAAGTGGTCATGGGCCCATCATGGGCGAGAACCCACCCGCCGTCTCGTCCCAGCCGCAGACTTTGCCGAGTTCTTTCACACGCGGACGAGGCCCAGCATCGCCCCGATGGTGCGGAACCGCTCGGCGAGCGAGGGATCGCGAGGCCCGCCTCCGTTGCGTTGGAGCAGCATGATCGTCGCGTCGTCCTCCGACTCGTCGGCGGCGCCGAAGGCGTCTACGCCCGCCTCCAGGCGCTCCAGAAACGTGTCGGGATCGCGGTGTTTGATGTCCGAGACCATCTCCAGCAGCCCGCTTTCGCCCAGCATCCGGCCATCGCGGTCCGAGGCCTCCACGAGCGCGTCCGTGTACAGCAGCACCGCGTCGCCCTCGCCCAGCGACACCGCGTACTGGTGGTACTCCGTCGGCTCGATCACGCCCAGCGGCAGGTCCGTCAGCCCCTCGGGGTCGTCCTCGATGAGGTCCGTGTCGTGGTCCAGGGCCGTCCACATGTTGTGCTCGGCGCGGTACCACATGGGCCTGGGGTGCCCCGCGTTTGTGAGGATGAGCTGCCCGGTCGTCGCGAAGTACGTCGCGAGCAGCGCCGTCGCAAACCGGGCGCCGTCGGTGGTCCGCAGCATGTCACGCGACAGGTCCCGCATGAGCGCCGACTGGTCGGGCGTGCTCATGTTCCGGCGGAGGTGTCCGCGCAGAGCCGTAGAGAAGGCGGAGGCCTCCGCGCCGTGCCCCGCGACGTCCGCGAGCGCAAACCGCGCGACATTCCCGCTCGCGCAGGTGGAGACGTAGTACACGTCCCCGCCCCGCTCGTCGTTGTGGAACGTGCTCGAGGAGACCCACGCGTCGAGCCCCGGCGTCGAGACCGCCCCTCGCGTGGCGCCCGTCCCGCCCCAGATCTCGAGGCACTTCATCGCGTGCATCGCTCCGAGCGGCGCAGGAGATGAGGGGGTGAGGGCCGATTGCGATCTGTCCGTGTGCATGCGTGCGCACCTTCGGTGTGGGCGCGGGCCCTGCTACTGTGGGCACACGCGAGGACCGTACCAAGGAGTTCCAGACATGCCGCCACAGACACCAATGCCCGATCCGGACCTGCTCAGCGTCGCGCGGGGCGAGTCGCCCGCCGACCTGGTGATCACGGGCGGGCGGGTGGTCAACGTCTTCACCCGCGAGATCATTCCCGCGGATGTCGCGATCAAGAACGGGCGGATCGCCAGCGTCGGCCCGGAGCGGGAGGGCGCCGAGCGGATCGACGCCTCGGGCGCGTTCCTCTTCCCGGGCTTCATCGACGCCCACATGCACATCGAGTCCACGATGACGCGCCCGAGCGTCTTCGCGACCCTCGCGAGCCCGCACGCGACCACCGGCGTCGTCGCCGACCCGCACGAGATCGCCAACGTGCTGGGGATCGCGGGCATCCGCTGGATGATGGACGACGCGATCGGTGCGCCCGTCCGCGTCTTCTGGACCGCCAGCTCGTGCGTGCCCTCGTGCCACCTCGAGCACAGCGGCGCCTCGCTCTCCGCGTCGGACCTCGCCCCGCTCTTCGAGAGCGACCGCCTCGTGGCGCTCGCAGAGATGATGAACTTCCCCGGCGCCGCGCTGGGTGACGCGTCGGTCCTCGAGAAGATCGCGCTGGGCTTGGACCGCGCCATCGTGGATGGGCACGCCCCGGGGCTCTCGGGGGACATGCTCCAGGCGTACGCGGCGACGGGCATCTCGAGCGACCACGAATGCACGAGTGCGGCAGAAGCGCTCGAGAAGCTACGCCTAGGCATGCAGGTGTACATCCGCGAGGGCTCGGCGGCCCGCAACCTGGAGGCGCTGCTCCCCGCGGTCACCCCCGAGAACGCGCACCGCTTCTGCTTCTGTACCGATGATCGGCACCCGGGCGATCTGGACGAGCAGGGCCACATCGACCACGTCGTGCGCCAAGCGATCGCGCGGGGGCTCGACCCGGCGACGGCCATCGCGATGGGTTCGCACCACACCGCCAAGCACTACCGGCTCCCCGCGATGGGCGCGATCGCGCCCGGGTACCACGCGGACTTCGCGATGACCAGCGACCTCAGAGCGCTGCCCATCGACGCCGTTTATCTTGCGGGGCGGCGCGTCAGCGAGGGGGGGCGCTGCCTGCGCGAACCGAAGGCGATGACCCCGCCGCCGAGTTCGCCGGTGCGCCTGCCCGATGATCTGAACGCCGAGCGTCTCTGCGTGCCCGCGTGCGCGCGCATCCGCGTCATCGGCATGGACCCGACGCAGCTCGTAACGCAGCACGACACGGACACGCCCAAGGTCGAATCCGGCGCGTGCGTGAGCGACACGAAGCGCGACATCCTCAAGCTCTGCGTCATCGAGCGGCACACCGGCACGGGCAACGTGGGTCTCGCTTTCATACGAGGATTCAAGCTCCAGCGCGGCGCCATCGCCTCCACCGTAGGGCACGACGCCCACAACCTCGCGGTGCTGGGCGTCAACGACGACGACATGCTCCTGTGTGCGCGCCACCTCGCGAAGGTCGGCGGTGGGCAGTGTGCAGCCCTCGACGGCGAGATCCTCGCGACGCTCCCGCTCCCCATCGCGGGGCTCATGTCCGATCAACCTGCGGAGGCCGTCATCGAGTCGCAGCGAGCGCTGCTCGACGCGACGCGCGAGCGCCTGGGCTGCCCGCACCACGACCCCTTCATGCCGCTGAGCTTCATGCCGCTGCCGGTGATCCCGAGCCTGAAGCTGACGGACCTCGGGCTGGTGGATGTGGACCGCTTCGAGGTGGTGCCGATCGACGCTTCGTGATCACATGCCCGCTGTCGAAGCGTGCTCGATCGATCCATCCGACTTGATCTCGACACCGACGGCGCCCTGCGTCGCGGTCGTCCACCACGCCGATTGCTCGCGAACGTGCGCCCAGACGGGGTGATCCAAACGCGAGGGGCCGGTGGACTGGATGACGAGGGTGGGTTCGAGCGATGCGACGAAGGCCGCGGCGACCTCTCGCGCCGAGCCGTGGTGCGGCGCCTCCACCACATCGGCCCGCAGGTCGGGGTGGGCCCGGCGGAGGGCGGTGATGCCGTCGTCCTCGAGATCGCCCACGAGCAGCAGCGTGCGCACGCCCGTGTCTGTTTCCACGCTGATCCGCAGGACCAGCGCATGATCGTTGTCGTGCTCGAACATCGCAGCAAGCGACGGCGCGAGCACCTCGACTCGCGCATCGCCGAGCGTCCATGACGCGCCGGCACCTATCACACGCGACGTCACGCCCAACGCATCGGTCTCCGCGAGCAGGGCCGCCGCCGGTCCGTTGCGATGCTCGCGCGCTTCGGCGAAGAAGCGGTCTCCGATCAGCAGCGTGCGCACACCGAGCGCCTCGGCGGCGTCGGGCAGGCAGGCGTAGTGATCGATGTCCGGGTGCGAGACCACGGCGCGATCGACGGTCGGCATGCCCAAGGCGCGGGCGGCCTCCGGGATCGAGCGCACGCCGGCGCCCGTCCACGAGGAGCCGCAATCGAAGAGCATCGCCTCGTCGCCCGAGCGGATGAGGTAGCAGGAGCCGTCACCCAGCGAGAGGGCGTCTACGCGCAGGGCGACGCCATGATCCAGGCCCGTCGCGCGCAGTTCCGTAAACGTCCACGCCCCGACACCGAGCAGCGACGCGAGCATGAGCGCCCGTCCGAGCCGCCCCGAGCCGGAGCCACGCACGCACCACCAGACCGCGAGGGCGGTCGCGCCCGCCGCCCACCATGCACTCAGCCGCGGCACGTCCGTGTGCGCGTAGGGCACCGCGTCGATCGCGCGCACGAGCACGAGCAGCGGCTCGCACGCCAGGAGCAGCGCTTGGCCCACGCCCGAGGACGAGCCGGGGATCACCAGCTCCAGGATCACCGCGCCGTACCCGAGCCCGAGGACGAGCCCCGCGACGGGGACCGCGAGGATCGCGCTCAGCGGCGAGAGCCACGCGACCACGCCGAAGGCGTGGGCCACCAGGGCGAGGGAGACGATCCACGCGACGAACGATGCGGCCATCGCGCGGCGTAGCCAGATCATCGCGCGCTGGCCTCCGGTGCGCGTGTCGGGGTCGGTGAGAGGCCCGAACCAGCGCCGCTCGACGATGGGCGCCAGCGACACGAGCGCCGCGACGACGCCGAAACTCAGCTGGAACCCGGGGCTGAAGAGCTCGCTGGGGCGCCACGCGAGCACGAACACGCCCGCCCACGCGAGCAGCACGATCGGGTGGTAGCGCCGCCCCGCGAGCCCGCCGCAGGTGAGGGCGATGGCGATGACCCCGGCGCGCACGATCGGCGCCCGCGCCGGCACGAGCAGCAGCACGAGCAGCACGAGGGCGATGACGACGAGCGCCTCGGTGCGCGGGCGGTCGCCCGTGATGCGCACGAGCAGCATGCCGAGCCCCGCGAGCACGCCCAGGTGCATCCCCGAGATCGCCAGCACGTGGGCCAGGCCGCTGCGCGTGAAGGGCTCGCTGAGCTCGCGGTAGGCGGGGCCACGCTCACCGAGCACGAGGGCGCGGAGGAGCGCGCTGGTGTTCGAGTCATCGTCCGGGAGCGCCCCGGCCCCCGCGTCGCGGAGACGCTCGATGAACGCGGCGGCGCGAGCGCGCAGGCCGCTCGGCCCGGACAGGCGTTCGACCAGCTCGGCGCGGGGCACGCTGATCGACCCCGCGCTCACCCGCTCGGCGCCATACCGCGAGAAATCGCGCTCCCCCGGGTTGCTCGGCGGGCGGTCGGGCGTGTACCAGCCGGTGACGCGGACACGATCGCCGGCACGAGCCCCGATGACGCTCGCCTGGATACGCAGGCGCACGACGCCGCTGAGCGGGCCCTCCAAACGCAGGCGTGTGCGCAGCGGGTCATCCTCGAAGCGGGCGAAGGAGCCCAGCGCGCCTCGTTCGGCGGGGAGGATGCGTGGGCGCTCCAGGAGCACGCCAGCCACCGTCACCAACCGGCGCTCGTGCGCGAGGATGTCGAGCCGCTGGGCGAGCGCGTTCACGGGTGGCTCGTACCAGCGCACGCTCGCCCAGGCCCACGAGCCGCCGACGGCGCTCAGCGTGAGCAGCGTCCACGCGACGCGCTTGGGCACCACGAGCGCGACCAGCGCGCAGAGCGCCGCTCCGGCGAGCGGGACGATCCAGGCGATCTCGGGGGCCCATCGCGCGAGCACAAGGCCCAGCGCGACGAGGGAGAAGAGCCACAGCGCCCGGGGCGGGCGCGGGGTCACAGCGCCGCGTGCAACGCTGTCGTGAGCTCGTCGATGAGCGGTTCACCGGCGCTCGCGCGGCGCGCGTTCTCGCCCGCGTGCTCGATCAAACGGTCCCAGTACCCCTCGCCCGCGGCGCTGATGTGCGGCGTCATCAGCACGCCCGGCATCGTCCAGAAGGGCGAGGTGGCGGGGAGCGGTTCGGAGGCGAAGACGTCCAGCGCCGCCCCGGAGACACGCCCGCGCCGGAGCGCCTCGACGAGCGCGTGGTGGTCCACGATGCCGCCCTTGGAGACGTCGATGAGCAGCGCGGAGTTCTTCATCGCGTTGAGCGCCTTGCGCCCGATGAGGCCCATCGTGTGGTGGACACGCGGCAGGCCCACGACGACCACGTCCGACGAGGTCAGCACGTCGTGCAGCGCCTCCATCGGCTGGGCGTCGAGCTCGGGGCCGCCCGGAAGCGTATCGAGAGGCCCCAGCACGCAGGCGCGGACCCGTGCGCCGAAGGGCGTTGCCCGCTCGGTCATCGCGCGGACGAAGGGAGCGGCGCCGAGGACGCCGACCGTCGCGCCGGCCATCGTGCGGACGGATGAGGCCAGTTCTTCGGCGCTCCACGTGTGTTCGCGCTGACGCATCATCGCGAGATCGAGCCTGCGGAGCAGCGCAAGGGCCATCGCCATCGCGTGCTCGGCGACCTGCGGCGCCCTGGGCGTGCCGGCGCTCGCGACGCGCACGCCGCCCTCCAGCGCCGTCTCGACGGCAGGGTTCGCGTCGCCCGACGAGCGCGCGAGCTGGATGAAACGCAGCCGCCCGAGATGCGAACGGATCTGCTCCTCGGTCAGCGGCATGCCCACCAAGCCCGCGGCGTCGCCCAACGCTTCGATGAGCTGCGCCCGGCTGCTGACGGCGCGAACGGTCCACGCCTCGCCCGCGAGCTCGGCCAGGCGCGCGTGGTGCTGCTCGGGCAGCGTCCAGCCCGAGGCCTCGTTGAAGATCGCGAGCGCCAGCGTGCCGCCCGTCGGGGATGTCGGCACGGGGCGGTTACCTCTCGACGCGTGTGATGGTCGTCGCGGATTCCTGGCTGGTGCGTAGGGTCTCGGCTCCGAAGGTCCACTGCATGGCAAGGGCCTCGGTGCTGTTGAGATACTGCAGCCCGCCTTCGACGCCCCAGAGCAGGCGTCCGACGCCGTTGTATGCGGCGACTTCGCAGGTCGGCGCGGCGTCGTTGGGTGTCGCGGGGGGCTGCACGCTGATGGAGAAACTGCCCCGCGATTCGATCGAGCCGTCCTCGGCGGCCTTGGGCGTCCAGCCGCGGGTGACGATGAGGCTGCCCGATGGGCCGAGCTGCACTTCTTCGATGGTGCTCCAGACACCCTTGGCATCCGTGGCCCGCCCGTCCGGACGCTCGACGCCTCCCTCGGCGTTGAACAGCTTGCTGATGAGCACCGCGAAACGGGTCTCCTCCAGCATGCCCAGGATGCCGGGCTGGATGAGTCCGAGCTCGGTCACGACGTCCGCGACAACCGGCAGGCCCTCGATCGAGACCACGTTGCCGTTCTCGTCCACGAGCAGGTTCACCTGCGCGTTCTTGAGCGCAGGGATCATCGCATCGAAGCCGGTCAGTTCGTCAGCGTTCTCGGGGAGCGGACGCGTGAGGTCGAACTCCACCGAGACGGGGCCGTCGCTCGTCTCGACGCGAGAACCGACGTGAAGGAAGGTGACAAAGACCGTCGCGGTGCCATCGGCGCGCATGGTGCGGCATGTGGCGCGGATCCTCATGGTGTGGTTCTCGCTCATCACCTCGCGCGTCGATTCGTCATCGCCCATCTGCTCGGTGTACTCGATGGCGCTCATAATCTCGTAGGTGGCCATCAGGCCGTCGGCGAGCCCGGTCGTGAAGACCGTTTCCATCTCGCCCGCCCGGACGTCCTTCTCCTGGGCGGTGTTGCGTCGGAACCCGTCGCGCATCGCTTCGCGTGGGTTGTTGACCCGCGGCGTGTTATCGCCCGCATCGATCTGCGCGACGACAGAAGACGCGAGGAGGCCCACGCTCAGACACACCCCAACCAAAAACACTTTGCCCACCATCGTCCTCGCTCCTTCCGGCGTCCTCGCCGGTCTTGCGGCTACATCTGAATCCTACCCGTTCGAACGTCTATCGATGCCCCTGCGGGGCTTTGTCCTTGTCCAGGGGCCACGCGGGCCGCTGGGACTCCTCTCCCGGGAGCGCGAACCGCTGTCCATCGGGCGTGGAGACGCGGAACGTCGCGCCGCCGGATTGCAGGCGGGCGAGCTGGCGTTCGCCGACCCGGACCCGGAGGGTCACACACCCGTCGCTGTAGGTGCGGTCGAGCACGGTCGCCCGCTTCTCGAGCACGTCGATCGCCTTGCCCTGATCGAGCCCCAGCGTGACATCCAGCTCGCGGACCCTGCCCGCCGCCGCGGCGCGGACGCGCTCGACGAGACGCGCGTGCCCGGGGTGCTCGGGGTCGATGGCGGCGATCGCGAGCGAATCGCCCACCCGCCTGGACCACACGAGCAGCTCGCGGTTGTCGCGCAGCGCATCGGCCTTGTTGAGCAGCAGCAGGCGCTCCGGGCGCTCGTCCTCGGGCACGCCCCGGTCGTCGAAGAGCCCGTCGAGGGTTTTGGTCACGGTCTCGTAGTGCATCTCGGCGGCGGGGTCCGACGCGTCGAGCACGATCAGCAGCAGGTCCGCGTTCGTCGCCTCCTCGAGCGTCGCCTTGAAGGACTGCACGAGGTTGTGCGGCAGGTCGCGGATAAACCCGACCGTGTCCGACAGCATCACACGCTCGCCCCCGCCCAGGTTCCACTCGCGGGTGCGCGTCATCAGCGTCGCGAAGAGTTGGTCGTTGGCGAAGGCACCGCCCTCGGTGAGGGTGTTGAAGAGCGTGCTCTTGCCGGCGTTGGTGTAGCCCACGAGGCCCACGGTGAAGTGGTCGTTGTTGCGGGCATCGACCTCGCGCATCTTGCGCCGGTCGATCTCTTCGAGGTTTCTTTTGAGCACGGCCTTGCGCTTCTGGACGAGGCGACGGTCGATCTCGAGCTGCTGCTCGCCCGGCCCGCGTGTTCCCACGCCGCCGATACCCCCGACGCCCACGATGCGCTCGAGGTGGGTCCACATCGCGCGGAGGCGCGGGTAGGTGTACTCGAGCTGCGCGAGTTCGACGGACAGTCGCGCCTGCTTCGTCGTCGCGCGGCTGGCGAAGATGTCCAGGATGAGCTCGGAGCGGTCTAAGACCTTCTTCTCCGTCTCCTTCTCGATGTTGGCGATCTGCTTGGGTGACAGCTCGTGATCGAAGATGATCACCGCCGCCCCGAGCTCGTCGGCCATCGCCTTGAGCTCCAGGAGCTTGCCCGAGCCGATGTAGGTGCTCGCCTCGGGGCGCTGCTTGGCCTGGATGAGCTCGCCGACGACCTGCGTGCCCGCGGTCTCCGCGAGGGCGCGGAGCTCGCCCAGAGGGTCGCGCTCGTCGAAGCGGGAGTTGGGGAGGTGGACGGCAGCGAGGATGCACTTCTCACGCCGGATACTGACGGTGGTGCGGTCTGTGGGTGCTGGCATAGGGGAACGGTCCTCACCGTCGGGACGCGCCCGTGTCCGCGGGTGCGGCTCTGCGGGGCGTCAACGCGACGAACGGGTGCGAGTGAAGAGGCGAGAGGGGGTCTGGCGACGCGCACCAACGCTCGGAGGCGAGGCAGGCGTCGCGGGCGGTCTCGTTCTATCTGTTCACTCGTTGATCATCGTCATCGCTCCCGGCGGGGGTGTCGTGCCGCCGATGTGAGAGACTGTAGGCCCTCCGAATGCCCCTGAGGGCGTGTGAGCGGGGGGATCCTCCCCGATCTTGTTGCCTCCGGAACACAACGGGCCTCGAATCGGTACATCATGTGTTGGGCGTCGTTTGGAACGGCACCCGGTGCCCCCGCGCGGGCACGAATCCCAGCCCGTTGGAAGGATCCATCGTGTCCCACAGCAAGCGCCTGACCCTCACGCTCCTCGTCGCCCTGCCCACCATCGCGCTGATGGCCCTGGCGCTGCCGCCCGCCTTCGGGCAGCGGCCGAGCGACGACCTCCGCCCACTCGCGGAGGTCTACGACCTCGTCCGCGAGCGCTTCCGTGAGGAGACCGACAGCGAGGAGATCACGCAGGCCGCCATCAGAGGCATGCTCGAGGCCCTGGACGATCCCTACACCGAGTACATCCCCCCGACCTCCATCCGCGACTTCGATAAGGACGTGCGTGGCGAGTACATCGGCATCGGTGCCGAGGTGGACGCCTCGGAGGGCTTCCTCCGCATCGCCTCGCCGATGGACGGCTCGCCCTCGTGGAACGCCGGGCTCGAGCCGGACGACCTGGTCGTGGGTGTGGACGGCATCTCCACCTTCATGATGCCGCTGACCGACGTCATCGACCACCTGCTGGGCGAGGCGGACACCGAGGTGGTGGTCACCATCGAGCGCACCGGCACCAAGGCGGACTGGCCCACGGACGCGACGCAGGCGAGCACGCTCGTCGTCGCTCAGACCGAGGAGGATGTGGAGCCGTACGAGTCCTCGCCCGCGATCAAGGCGGGGCGCACGCGCTTCGACCTCGCGCTCACCCGCAAGCCCATCCGCACCATCACGACCAAGGGCCTCTTCCGCGAGGGCGAGGACTGGCGCTACTACGCCGACCCCGAGGACAAGGTCGCGTACATCCGCCTCACGCAGTTCACCGACAGCACCCCGACCACGCTCGATCGCGCCCTGCGCCCGCTCGTCCGCGACGGGATGAAGGGCCTGATCCTGGACCTCCGCTACAACTCGGGCGGCTCGCTGCTCGCCGCCATCCAGACATCGGACCTCTTCCTGCGCGAGGGCACCATTGTCAGCACGCGCGGGCGAGGCCGGCCCGGCGGCATCGCCAACGCCTCCAACACGCGCTTCGAGCTCCCCGACTTCCCGATGATCGTCCTCGTCAACGGCGGCAGCGCCAGCGCGAGCGAGATCGTCGCGGGCGCCCTCAAGGACAACAATCGCGCGATCGTGCTGGGCGAGCGCTCCTTCGGCAAGGGCTCGGTCCAGGGCGTCTACCCCCTCCCCTCGGGCAAGGGCGCACTCAAGATCACCGAGCAGTACTACTACCTCCCCAGCGGCAGGCTCCTGCACCGCACCGACGACTCCACCGAGTGGGGCGTCGATCCGACCGAGGGGTTCTACGTCCCCATGGAGCCGCAGGCCTCGATCGAGATGTGGCGCGAGCGCCGCGCCGCCGAGACGCTCCGCGCCGAGGCGCCCGAGGGCGATTGGTCGGACCCCGTCTGGATCATGGAGCACCTGAAGGACCCGCAGCTCGCCGCCGCGGTGCGGGCGCTGCACGCGAAGATCATCGAGGGCGAGTGGGAGACGGTCGGCGGCGTCCAGCAGGCCGGCACCATCGAGCTCGCCGCCCTGAAGATCGAGAGCGAGCGTCGTGAGCTCTTCCTCGACGAACTGGCCCGCATCGACAAGCGCATCGCCGCCCTGCAGGTCGCCGCGAGCGAGGAGGATGCCGACGCCGCGCTGGACCTCATCCCCGACGACGCGACGCTCACCGACGGGCGCATGGACATCTACGACAGCGAGGGCAACGTCATCGCGACCCTCCGCATCACGGGCGAGGACCTCGAGCGCTTCCTGACCCGCGCGCCGCTCGCGCCGCAGGACAAGAGCGCCGCGGCCCCCGTCGACGACAACGAGGCCGACGGCTGAGTGCGCGTTCTGGGCGTCGAATCGAGCTGCGACGAGACGGCCTTCGCGGTCGTCGATGACGCGCGCACCGTCGTCTCGAGCGCCGTCGCCTCCCAGCACGACCTCCACGCGGAGTTCGGCGGTGTGGTGCCCGAAATCGCCAGCCGTGCGCACGTCGAGCGGCTCATCCCCACGCTGCGCAGCGCGCTCGCCCAGGCGGGCTGCGGGCTCTCGGAGATCGACGCGATCGCGGTCGGGCACACGCCGGGCCTGATCGGCGCGCTGCTCGTGGGCGTGTCGGCGGCCAAGGCGCTGTCGTGGTCACTGGGCGTGCCTCTGGTGGGCGTGGACCACGTCAAGGCGCACCTCTACGCGGGCCTCTTGGAGACGGACCTCGACGAGACCGCCTGCTTCCCCGCGCTCGGTTTCGTCGGCTCGGGCGGGCACACAGCCCTGTACCGCATGGCTTCGCCCACACAGGTCGAGCGCCTGGGCGGCACCATCGACGACGCGATCGGCGAGGCGTACGACAAAGTCGGCGCGATGCTCGGCCTCGGGCACCCGGGCGGGCCGGTCGTCGATCGCCTGGCGCAGACCGGCAACGAGCGGGCGCACGACTTCCCCGTCTCCACGCTGGGCAAGGAGTCC
This sequence comes from Phycisphaerales bacterium, assembly GCA_029260475.1. GTDB lineage: Bacteria > Planctomycetota > Phycisphaerae > Phycisphaerales > UBA1924 > OFTM391. Next base: position 26,843 of record JAJDDE010000125.1, read on the forward strand.
CTCGACTTCTCCTTCAGCGGCCTCAAAACCAGCGTGCTCTACGCTGTGCGCGGGCACCCCGCCAAGGGCCCCAACAACAAACCCGTCTTCCCGCGCGAAGCGAGCGACCTCGACGAGAGCGCCGTCGCGGATGTGTGCGCGAGCTTCCAGCGTGCCGCGGTGCGGGCGGTGGTGAAGAAGCTGGGGCGGGCGATCGGAGCGCACCCCGATGCGCGCACGCTCTTTGTCGGTGGCGGGGTGAGCGCCAACAGCGCGCTCCGTGCGGCGCTGCAACAATGGGGTGACGAGCGAGACGTCCGGGTCGCCCTCCCCGCGATGCACTTCTGCGTGGACAACGGCGCGATGATCGCGGGCCTGGGCACCCGCATGCTCGAAGCCGGCACGCGCGACGACCTCTCGCTCTGCGCGATCCCCTCGGGCGCATCGTGAGCAGGCGACTGCACGACACCTCGACGGACGCCCCGCCACCCTACAACCACCCCGCGGCGTGGCCCGACGAGCGGCTCCTGAAGCACTGCGACCTTCATCGCGGGCGCACCAGCGGGCCGGGCGGGCAGCACCGCAACCGTGTCGAGACGCACGTCACGCTCACGCACACCGACACGGGCATCCAGGGGCAGGCGGGCGAGCGGCGCGAGGCGAACGTGAACATGCGCGTCGCGATACGCCGACTGCGCCTCGCGCTGGCCACCGAGCACCGGCTGCCCGTCCGGGAGGGCGACATCGGCTCGGCGCTCTGGAAGGGGCGTCTGCTGCGCAAGAAGGACGATCAGGGCATCGTCCGTGCGCGCATCAGCGTGAACACCGAGCACCGCGATTACCCGTCGCTGCTCGCCGAGGCGATGGACGCCATCGAGGCGTGCGACTACGACATGAAACGCGCTGGCATGCGCCTGGAGACGTCCACCGCCCAGCTCATCAAGCTGGTCAGAGAGCACAAGCCGGCGCTCGCGCGTCTGAATGCCCAGCGCGCCGAGCGTGGGCTACCCACGGTGCGGTAGGGGCGGCGGTACCCCGTCGTGTAGGCTACCCGCATGAAGATCAACGACGTGCTCGCGCTCGCGGATGAATTGGCTGGCTTCGGGCGCACCCCCGCGGACTCCTGCGTCGCGCACGACGCGTCGGAGCCCGTGAAGAAGGCGCTCGCGACCATCAACTGCGACACGGGCGACCTGCTGCTCGCCAAGCAGCTCGGCTGCGACACCGTCATCGTGCACCACCCGCTCGCGGGCAGCGCCAGGCGTGAGTTCCACCGCGTGCTCCAACGCATGGTGGAGCTGATGGTGGAGCACCACGTCTCGGGCGAGCGTGCGATCAACGCCACCGAGCGCCTGCGCGAGCGCTGCCGCTTCAACGACCACGCCTCGGACTGGGATCACCTCGTCAGCGGCGCACGCCTGCTCGGGCTCAACCTGATGAACGCCCACCTCGCGCCCGACGAGATCGGCAGGCAGGTGATGGTCAAGGCGCTCGAGGGGCTGGGCGAGCACGAGCCGGTGTCGGCGGTCGCGGAGCGTTTGCGACAGATCCCCGAGCTGGCGCACGAGTTCAACGATTTCATCGAAGTGCCCGACGACCCGATGCGCCAGTGCGGCCGCATCGCGGTGATGCACGCGGGCGGGACCAACGGCGGGGCCGACGTCGCCCAGGCCCTCTTCGAGGCGGGCATCGGGACCGTCATCTACATCCACCTCAGTGGCGACGACGCGATCCGCCTCCGCGAACGCGCCGAGGCGGGCGGGCTCGGGGGCGTGCTCGTCACCGGGCACTTCGCGACCGACGCCATCGGCATGAACGCCTACCTCGACGCCGTCGAGAAGAAGGGTGTGGAGGTAGTGCGCCACGGGGGCCTGGGCACCTTCGCGCACTGAGCAATCACGCCCGCAAGCGAGGGGGCGTACCGGGCGCGATCGCCTACACTCTCCCCATGGCGGACAGCACACAAGCAGACCCGAGCGGTCGCCTTGGGGACCTCGTTCGTGAGGCCTCCGAGCGGGCAACGGTCATCAGACACGACATCCACGCGCACCCAGAGCTCATGTTCGAGGAGTTCCGTACCAGCGGCGTCGTCGCGCAGGAATTGGACAGCCTGGGCATCGCGCACAGCGCCGGTCTTGCGCGCGGCACGGGCGTCCTGGGGTTCCTCCCCGCGACCACCAAGGCCCCCGAGGACGCGAAGACCATCGCCCTCCGCGCCGACATGGACGCACTGCCCATCACCGAAGAGACCGGCGCCTCCTACACCAGCACCACGCCGGGCGTCATGCACGCCTGCGGGCACGACGGGCACACCGCGGGCCTGCTCGGCGCCGCCCGCGTGCTCAGCAAGAGCGAGCGGCAGCACAACGTGCTGCTGATCTTCCAGCCCGCCGAGGAGGGCGGGGGCGGGGCGAACATCCTGTGTGAAGAGGGCGCGCTCGACGGCTCGATCATCGGCAGGCCCGTCGATCAGGTCTACGGCGCGCACGGCTTCCCGGACCTCGAGGTCGGACGCGTCTCCACGCGCGACGGCGTCATGTTCGCGAGCACCGACGAGTTCAGCCTCCGCATCAAGGGCAAGGGCGGGCACGCCGCCTACCCGCACCACGGCGTGGACCCCGTCGTCGTCGGTGCCCACCTCATCACCGCGCTGCAGACCATCATCTCCCGGCGGATCGCGCCGGTGGAGTCGGGCGTGATCACCATCGGAGCCGTCCACGCGGGCACCACGTTCAACGTGATCCCCGACACCTGCACCATGCAGGGCACGATCCGTGCGCTCAACACCGAAACACGGCGCTTCCTCGAAGAGGAGTTCCGCCTGATCGTGAACAACACCTGCGCCGCCTTCGGCGCGAGCGCGGAGATCGACTGGAACAACGGCTACCCCGCGACGGTGAACGACGCTGAGCCCACAGAGCGCTTCCGCCAGGTCGCCCGCAGGGCGATCGGCGAGGAACTCGTCATGGAGAAGCCCACGCCCACGATGGGCGGCGAGGACTTCAGTTATTACGCCCTGCGCGTCCCCGCGTGCTTCTTCCTCGTGGGGCTGCGCCCCAAGGACTGGCACACCAGCCCGGGCCTGCACACGCCACGCTTCGATTTCAACGACGAGGCCCTGCCCGTCGCGATCGAGGTGCTGTCGAGGCTGGCGCTCGAGGACCTGTAAGCGACGGGCGCGTGGCTGGGCATCGCACTTTCGCTTGAGCGAGGCGCAGCATGGAATTCTTCATCTTCCTTGCATTCCCGATATTCGCGGCTTTCTCTGAGAAACTGCACGCCCCTGAGTGGCTTGTTCACGGCGCTCTTGGGTTGAGCATCGCGCTCGGTGTGTTCTGTGTGGCGAGCAACCTGTTGTTGGCAGTCGGGAGTTGGCTTCGCGGTTGGAATGGTTCTTTCCTACCGCTGTTGGGTCAGTGGTATTGCGGCTGGGCCGCTCTTGGCGCGGTACTCGTTGACTGGCCGGAGTGGATCGCGTGGGCCTTGGGCATCCTCGCGGTATTGGACGTTGGGGGCATTCCCATGCTCGTATGCGCGATGGTGTCTTCGCGGAATGACGAGCGTGAGTCCTCGGTCGAGCCGTGAGGCCTTGTGCTGTCACCCGGCGATGCCGTCCGTTGCGATTGCGGGTTGGTGTGCCGGGCTTCTCGCGCAGACGCTGTTCATCGTTCCGAGCGGGAGACACCACGCAGCGAAGCGCTGCATGGTGGCACCGGGCACCGCGCTGTAGGACCTGTAACCTTCGAATCGCTTATGCGGTCGTGAAGCTGGGCCGGCGTGCGCGATTGGCCTTGCGGATCGGCGCCTTCGTTCATCGGTTGAGACGACATCGCTTGCGATTCGGCGTGTGCGCGGCAGTGTGTACCTGAAGCACGAGGCGGGCTGAGTCAGGCCGCCGTTCCAACGCGAGTACAGAGAGAAGAAGATATGAACCTCACCCACACCGCCATCGCGGCGCTGGTTATCGGTGCGCCCGCCCTCGCCGGCTTTGCGAACATCGATTTCTCCGTCGAGGACGATTTCCTCACGCCCCTCGTCAACGGGCAGGAGATCAACAGCCCGGGTGAGTTCGGCAACCTCTTCACGATCACGTCCACTGGACGCCTGGCGATCTTCGACACCTCCGATCCCGGTGCGAACGACGCGGGCGGCGACCCCGACCTGCTCGTGAACCAGGGCAACGCGCTGATCATCCAGAACACGGGCATGCTCACGCAGTCCACCGCAGACATCTTCAACACCCCCAACGACAGCGCGGGTGGCGGCAGCATCTTCTTCAACTTCCTGCAGCCCGCCGAGCTCGGTAGCGTGGACCTGATCGACGTGGACGACGCCAACGGCGTCACCGTCACGCTGACCGATGACATGGGTCGCCAGCGCGTTTATAACGTGCCCAACAGCTTCACCAACGAGGTCAACACCGACGGCCCCGCCGGCTTCGACACGCTGAGCCTGCTCGACACCATGCCCCAGCTGGGCGAGGGTGGCGGCACCGCGACGCTCGTCTCCGAGGACATGGGCTACGACGCGACCCGCGTGCTCACCCTTGAAGTGGACCTCGCCGGCTCGGGCGGCGTGGACAACCTCTTCATCGAGTCGATCGTGCCCACCCCGGGTGCCGCGGCCCTCTTCGCCTGCTCGGGTCTCGCGATGATCCGTCGTCGTCGGGCCTGATCGAGCACAAGGACCACATCTCAGCGGGACGAGCCAATAGGCCCCCGGATCAACACAACGACCCCGCGTCGGACCACCGATGCGGGGTCGTTGCGTGGTCGGATTTCGTGGGGACAACACACCCTGATGAGAAGATGGGCAACGTACAAAGGGTGGGTTGACGTCAACTTTTGCGATGATGCCAAGAAATCCGGACTCGTCGTTGCCACGTACTCGACTTGGCGTAGTGTTTATACCTCAGCACCCCCCATTCTGCGTGGGTTCGGTGTTGAATTGCTGAGTCTGCCCCTGTGATAGAGAGAGAAAACCTGTGAATCACTCGACCACCGCCGCCCTCCTGCTGGGCTTCGTCGCGGCCCCCGCCCTTGCCGGCTTCGCAACCATCGACTTTTCGACCGAGGACGATTTCCTCACGCCCCTCGTCAACGGGCAGGAGATCAACAACCCGGGCGAGTTCGGCAACCTCCTGACCTTCACCGGTCTGAGCGGCAGCCGCTTGGCGATCTTCGACACCGACCCCGCGGGCCCGAATTCCGGTAGCGGCGACCCGGACCTTCTGGTCGGACAGGGCAACGCCCTGATCATCCAGAACACCAGCCTGCTTACCCAGACCACCGCCGACATTTTCGACACCCCTGATGACAACATCGGTGGCGACTTCGTCATCGACCTCGTCACCGCCGGGCAGGTCTCGAGCATCGATCTCATCGACATCAACAGCGGCGGGCGCACCGTCATCACGCTGACCGACGAAAACGGCTTCCAGCGCGTCTACGACGTCCCCAGCAACTGGTCCAACCAGGCCCCGACCCCCATGGGCTTCGACACGCTCAGCCTGCTGACCCTGCTGCCCCAGGACGGCGAGGGCTCCGGCGGCGACGCGATCGTCACCCTCAACGACGCGGGCTACGACCAGTCTGCCGTCGCGAGCATCAACTTCCGCGTCTTCGGCTCCGCTGGCTTCGACAACATCGTCATCGATTCGCTCGTCCCCGCGCCCGGCGCCCTCGCGCTGTTGGGTCTGACGGGCCTCGCTGGCGTCCGTCGCCGCCGCGCCTGAGCCCCGCGGCTGGATCCAGCCCGCCTCGACGCACTCGACCCCGCTCGTCTCTACCGTGCGGGGTTTTTCATGCGCTGTCAGATGGCCGCACACGCGCAGGGTAGGGCCGTTCTCGCGGTGGCGCAGATCCGCGGCTGAGCGACAGGTCCACGCGTACGCTCAATCGATGCCCGACGACCCCGACATCCCCATCCTCGACGAGGACGGCCTGCTGCCCGCCGACACGCCCCCGCCCTGGGGGACCGAGTCACGCGAGGTGCGCCTCGGGCGCCTGTCGCGCAAGGCGCGCGAGCTGCCCAAGGCGCCGGGTGTGTACCTGATGAAGGACCACAAGGGCGTGGTGCTCTACGTCGGCAAGGCGGGGAGCCTGCCGGACCGTGTCTCGAGCTACTTCGTGCCCAGCGCCGACCTGGGTCACAAGAAGATGCCGCTGCTGGAGGTGGTCCACGACTTCGACGTGCTGCTCTGCGCGGGCGAGTGGGAGGCGATGCTCACGGAGAACCGGCTGATCAAGGACATCAAGCCGCGGTACAACGTGAAGCTGGTGGACGACAAGACGTTCCCGTATCTCGTGGTGACGCAGCGCGAGGACTTCCCGCGCGTCTTTGTCACGCGGAACCCGACGGGCGAGCAGGGGGAGGGGGGCATCGCGCCGGAGATGAAGGGCGCCAAGGTCTTCGGCCCCTTCACCAACGCCGGGGCCCTGCGCGACGCGGTGACGGCGTTGCAGCGTGTCTTCAAGTTCCGCACCTGCAAGCTGGACATCCTCGAGAACGACCCGAAGAACCGCTTCTTCCGCCCCTGCCTGCTGCACGCGATCGGCCAGTGCACCGCGCCCTGCGCCGACCTCATCAGCAAGGAGGATTACAAGCGCGACACCGACCGCTTCGTGCGCTTCGTCGGCTCCAAGCGCTCGGCGCTCATGCGTGAGCTCAAGGAGGAGATGGAGCGCCACTCGAAGGACCTGAACTTCGAGCGCGCCGCCCAGGTGCGCGATCAGATCACCTCCATCGAGAAGCTCGACGAGCGCGGCGACCGGCGCGACGGCTGGCAGCCCGAGAGCGAGATCGCCTACGTGGACCCGAAGAAGGGCACCAAATCCCTGCAGAAACTGCTCGACCTCGACAAGCCCATCCGCGTCATCGAGGGCATCGACATCGCCCACCTGCAGGGCGGCGAGACCGTCGGCAGCAAGGTGTGCTTCGTGGACGGCAAGCCCTTCAAGGACGAGTACCGGCGCTTCCGCATCCGCACCGCGGTGGGGGGGAATGACGATTACCAATCGATCCGCGAGGTGGTCAGCCGTAGGTACCGCGAGGCGGGCGCCGGGCAGGAGCTGTACCCCGACGTGATCCTCATCGACGGCGGTCTGGGCCAGCTCCACGCCGCGCTCCAGAGCTTCATGACGCTCGACACGCGCCCGCCGATGGTCATCAGCCTCGCGAAGAAGGAAGAGCTGATCTACGTGCAGGAGCGCAAGGAACCCATCCGCGTGGGGCGTGAGCACCTAGGGCTGAAGCTCTGCCAGGCGGTCCGCGACGAGGCCCACCGGTTCGCGCAGCACTATCACCACATTCTGCGGCGGAAGAAGACGCTGGGGGAGTGAGGGGCGATTCGCGTTGCGCGCATCCGACCATGGCGAACTAGTTTTTGATATTAGCGAACGGGATGGAGCAGACTATTTCTCCATCGTGTATCTCCACGCTGACCGATCTATACATTGACTTGCCGTCCAGGCTGCCCTTGTAGAGCAAAGATCCTCTCAGCGGATTTACGGCATTGAGAACCAGGTACTGGTTGTGCGCCTCCGCCCTATCATCGGGCTCCGGATCCCAGGCATAGCCCGGAAGTGCTTGATGTAGCGACCTGTTTGCGTACTCCAACGCCACCGCTTCGGGCAACGATTTCGGCTCAGCCGCGTATGGGAATACATATTTTCCGTGCACAGACCTGAGGCTTGATACCACCACAAGAACGAGCGTGCCAAGAGCGCACAGCGCGGAGACAGTGATGATTGTGTTTCGCCTGGTCACGTTTCGCGCACCTACATTCATTCGTGGGTATGTGCCGAGCGGGTTCATGTCGCAGCCCCGCAAGGATCAGTCTAGTGTCGGTCGTCCAACGGGGGAATCGAACGCCGTGCATGGGCGCGAGCACCCGGGCCTGAGGCTCTGCCAAATTGTCCGTGAGGCCCACCGGTTCGCGCATCACTACCACCATATTTTGCGCTTGAGGAAGAGGCCGGGGGAATGACGTATCCTGCGCGCATGCTCCGCGCGCTGTTGCTCTTCTCGCTGCTCCTCCTCCCCGGCTGCATCTCCGGCGCGACCCGCAGCGTGACGATGCGCGTCACCGCGCCCGATGGGTCGCCCGTGCCCAATGCGCAGGTGTACGCGGTGGTGCTGGGGCGGTCGCCCGTGCCGTTGCCGATCGATGCGGAGACGATCTCGGAGGTGCTCACGAAAGAGAGCATCAGCGGCTGGACGGACAGCGACGGCGAGGTGCGACTGGAGCTGGATGAGGACGAGGGGCACGTGATCTTTTTGAGGCCGCCGCCGGTGGGGCCTTATGCGCTGGGGCCGGGCGAGGCGGGGGCGTACCGGTACCTGCTGGACGCGGGCGAGGGGCTGCGTGCGGACCCGGTGGGGGGCGGCGAGCCGCCATTGTTGAAACTCGAGACCGTCCGATAGCGCGATCTCGGCGGCCTGGGCCCGGTGATGCGCGTGATCGTGCGCGATGGGCGCGCCGATGAACTGTCTGATGCTGCGCGTTCCCATCACCCAAGCCAAGCCCGGGATGACGCTGGCCCTGCCGGTGCTGCACCCGGACCGCCCCTCGCGGGTGCTGTTGCGGACGGGGTTCTGCGTGGATGCGCAGACGATCGAGCTGTTGCGTGAGCACGAGATCGCCTCGCTGTGGATCCGCTACCCGGGGCTGGACTTCGTGGGCCGTTTCATCACGCCCGAGCTCGTGCATGCGCGTGGCGCTCTCGCGCAGACCGTCGCGTGCGTGGTGGAGCGCATGGCGACGGATTCGCAGACGCCGGGCGATTACGCGACCTACCGGCGCGCCGTCCGCGGCTTCATCGAGACCGTGACCGACGAGCCCGATTGTGCGCTGCTCGTGCAGAACATGGCCGAGGCGTCGCACCCGCTGATCCGCCATTCCTCGGACGTGTGCTTCCTTGCGCTGCTGATGGGGATGCGCCTTGAGCAGTACCTGGTGCTGCAGCGCGAGCGCCTGCCGGAACACCGGGCGCGCTCGATCGTGGACCTCGGGATCGCGGCCCTGCTGCACGACGTGGGCCTGCTCGCGCTCGAACCGGGTCACTACGAGCGGTGGGCGAGCCAAGGGTGCGACGAGAGCGATGCGCACTGGCAGGAGCACGCGACGCTCGGGTACGAGCGGGTGCGCGAGCACATCCCGACCGCGGCGGCGGCGGCGGTGCTGCACCACCACCAGAAGTACAACGGCACCGGGTTCCCGGTGCGGGTCGGGATGGGCAGCAAGGGCGTTGCGCCCGCCGGCGACGACATCCACATCTATGCGAGGATCCTCTTCGCCGCGAGCCTGTTTGATCGGCTGCGGTTCCCCGAGGACGGGTCCGAGGTGCAGCCCGCGGTGCGGGCGCTGCGCCGGATGCAGAGCCGCCCGGAGGTGGAGTGGGTGGACCCGGTGGTCTTCCGAGCCCTCCTGAGCGTCGCCCCCGCGTACGCGCCGGGCTCGCTGGTCACGCTGTCCACGGGCGAGCAGGGCGTGGTCATCGATTGGACACCCGCGGACCCCTGCCGCCCGGTGGTACAGGTGCTCGACGATCGCGTGCGCCTGGGCGTGGACGAGCCGGTGCGCCACGACCTGCGGCTGCGACGCGAGATCGAGATCACCCACATCGACGAGCACGACGTCCGAGCGGACAATTTCTACCCACGGCGCGACGGCGAGTTCGAGCTCTATGTCACCAACCAGAGCGCCATGACGCCCATCGACGAGGACGAGCGGGGCAAGGCGGCCTGAATTCAGGGCCTCCTTGACCCGCTACCGGGCGGCGGTATACTTGCGTTATGGTGCAAACACGCAAACAAACTCCGGTCTCCCCCAAGCAGGCCGATCGGCGGCGATCGCCCTTCGATCGGGCGTTCGATGTCGAGATGGCGCGTGCGTTGGGAGATCCGGCGCGGGTGCGGCTGCTCTCGTGCGTGCTGAAGTGTGCCAGGGCGTGCACGGTCAGCGAGATCGCGACGTGCTGCTCCCTGGACCTCTCCACCGTCTCGCGTCACCTCACCAAGCTCGCCTCCGCGGGCCTGCTCCTGAGCGAGAAGACGGGGCGCGAGGTGCGGTACGCCGCCGACCCGGACGCGCTCGCGGCGTCGTTCCGAGCGATCGCCGATGCGATCGAGGCCGGCGCACCGTCGCCCGGAGATCTAGCGTGCTGCGATGACGAAGGCTGCTGCTGAAGACGACCCACTCAACCCCGAAGGGAACCCCATGAACGATCAGAACACGACACGAGACACCGTCCGCGAGGGCTACGCCCAGATCGCGAAGACCGGGCAGTGGTCCGGCGTGATGCCCGCAACCGATCCGAACGCCGCCGGTGCGTGCTGCTCGGGCGGCGGCTGCTGCGGCCCCACGACCCTCACGCCCGACGACGTCGCGAGGGCGGTGGGGTACGAGGAGGGCGACCTCTCGCTGCTCCCCGAGGGCGCGAACATGGGCCTCTCGTGCGGCAACCCGACGGCGCTCGCGCAGCTCCAGGAGGGCGAGACCGTGCTCGACCTCGGTTCGGGGGGCGGCTTCGACTGCTTCGTCGCGGGGCCCCGGGTCGGCCCGACGGGGCGGGTGATCGGCGTGGACATGACGCCCGAGATGCTGGGCAAGGCGCGTTCGAACATCGCCGCGTACACCGAGCGCAGCGGGCTCGACAACGTCGGGTTCCGGCTGGGCGAGATCGAGCACCTGCCCGTCGCCGATGCGTCGGTGGACGCGGTGATCTCCAACTGTGTGATCAACCTCGCGACGGATAAGGCGCAGGTGTGGCGCGAGATCGCGCGCGTGCTCAAGCCGGGCGGTCGTGTCGCGGTCTCGGACCTCGCGCTGCTCAAGCCCCTGCCCGAGGCGGTGAAGGGCGACGCCGAGGCGCTCGTCGGGTGCATCGCCGGAGCGCAGCTCGTCGAGGAGGTACGCCGGGACGCCAAAGCGAGCGGTCTGGACGGCGTCAAACTCGTGGCGCAGCGTCAGTACATCCAGAGCATGGTCAACGCCAACGACCCGCTGTATGTGCGCATCGCGGACCAGCTCCCGGAGGGCGAGACGATCGCTGACTACGTGGTGAGCCTCGAGGTCACGGGCGTGAAGCCGGCGAAACGGTCCTGCTGCTGACTCAGCGGGCGGCGGCGCGGTCGGAGGGCGAGGCCACGGGGGCCGCGTCCTCGGGCGCCATGATCTCGCCCGGCGTCGGGTCGCGGAGCAGCACGCGCCGCCCGGCGTCCAGGCCCGCGACGATCTCTACGTCCTGATCGGAACGCCGGCCGAGTTGTACGACGGTGCGCTCGTACTTGCCCGAGGGGTGCTGGGCGTACACGACCGCGGCTCGGTTCTCGAAGTGGATCGCCTGCACGGGCACGTGCAGCGCCTCCAGCACGCGCTCGATGAAGAGCGTCGCTTCGCACCTCATCGAGGGCTTGATGCCCATTGACTGCGGGTCCTTGATATCGATCAGGATGTTGACGGTGTACTCGCGGAGGTTGGGGTCGCGCCAGCCGCCCGACTCGGCGACGACCGCGACGGAGTCCACGACGCCGTCGAACATCTTGCCGCGGAGGGCGTCGATGCGGATGGAGGCCTTCTGGCCGGCCTCAACGCGCCCGACGAGGCTCTCGTGGACCTTGATGGCGGCGATCATCTCGCTGCTGTTGGGCAGCATCATGATCTCCTCGTTGGGGCGGATATCGCGTCCGACGTCCAGGGGATCGTCGTTGCCGCGCCAGCCGCCGCCCTCGAGGCTGGAGGCGTAGACCACGAGGCCCGACGTGGGCGCGAGGATGCGGCAGTTCTTGAGCTGCTCCTCGAGCTTCGCGACGCGGGCTTCGCGCACCGCGAGCTGGCGCTCGGCGTTGGTGACCGTCGCCTGACGGCTGGCGAGCTCGCTCTCGTTCTTGCGTTTTACGCGGTCGAGCTCGGCGGTGGATTCCTCGATCTCGTTGTTGAGCTTTGTGAGCTCCATCTGGCGCTCGTATTCGCCGTAGACCTGCTGGCGGAGCTGGGCCTTCTCGTACTCCGCCTCGGCGCGGGTGAAGGCGAGGCGGTCCTGCTTGAGCTGGTCGCCCGAGAGGAAGTTGTTGCGCTCGAGCTCCACGGAGCGTGCGAGCTTCTCGCGCAGGCGTTCGAGCTCGTCGCCGTTGGCCTTCACGTCCAGCTGGAGCTGGCGTGTCCTCTCGACGTCGTCGCCCTCGATCCACTTGCTCTTCTCGAGCGACGCGAGTTCGAGCCGCACCTGGGCCTGGCGGACGGCGGATTCGTTGTCGGACTTCTGGATCTCGTAGGAGTTCCTCGCGCCGATCAGGTCGGAGCGGGCGGACTCGAGCGAGAGCATCTCGTTCTCGAGTCGGTCTCTGAGCTGCTCGGAGGAGAGCTCGATGAGCAGGTCGCCCTGCTGCACGAACGAGCCCTCGTCCACGAGCTCGACGACGGTTTCGGTCGTCTCCAGCTTCGAGCGGACGACGGTGGAGTTCTTGGCCTGCAGCTCGCCCGTCGCGACGATGGAGACGTCGAAGTCGCCCGACGAGACGGTGTAGAGCGCGATGCTCTGGTTCTCATTGCCCTTGTCGTTGCCCAGGAACGCGATGCTGGCGGCGACGCCGCCAGCGACCAGCGCGAGCCCGACCACCGCTTTCACGATCACGCTGCCCTGTCGGCGGTTGGCGAGGCGGGGGGCGTTGGTCGTGGGCATGGGGACTCCGAGGCGGTCTGAGAGAGATCAGGCGGGATCAGCGCGAGGATCGCGCATCATCACCGGGTGCAATTGTAGGTACCGATGCAAGGGACTTCGGTGGCGGGCGCCGGGCCGATGCGACCTTCCCCACAGGGGCAGCACGGGGTGCGGGGTGACCCTCGTTCAACCTCCGTCCGGGTCCGGTTATTCGCTCTGGGTGCCGAAGAGCCCGCCCTCGTTCTCAGGGGGGACGAACTCCCCGAAGGGGCGGGCGAGCTCCGGGTCGTCGGCCCGGATGACCTCGAGATTCATGCCGGGCAGGGGGATCAGCGTGCCGTCGGCGTCCACGCGGAGCTGGCCCGTCGAGAGCAGGTACTGGAGGATGCTGATGCGGAGGGCCCGCTTCGCGTCTTCCAGGGAGTTCTCCAGCTGCAGCTGGTCCGCCTGAGCGTCCAGGAGGTCCTGCGTGTTGACCTGTCCAAAGCGGATGTTGATCGCGAATTCTTGCAGGCGCCGCCGGTTGATCTGGACCGCGAGGTCGCGGAGGCGCAGGTCGTTGCGGGCGCGCTCGATCTCGCGGACGGCGCCGCGGGCCTCGAGGATGATCAGGTCGCGTCGCTCGTCGAAGTCGCGTTCGCTGCGGTAGAGCCCGATCTGGCTGGAGCGGAGATTCAGGCGATCGATCTCGCGGTCCAGGGGGAGCCCGAAGGTCACGCCCACCGCGTAGTCCGTGTCGTCCAAATCGTAGTTCGGGCGGCTGGATTCGTTCGGGTCCGAGTCTGTGCTGAGCGAGGCGGAGGCGAAGAGGTCCAGGTCCGGCAGGAGCTGGTTCTTGGAGTTCTTCACACCGCGCCGGGCGTCGGTGACGCGGTCGCGGGTGTTCTGGAAGTCCAGGCGGTAGATCGTCGCGAGGCGTGCCGCCTCGCCGGGCGAGATGCTCGGGTCCGGGAGCGAGAGCGCATCGGGCGTGATGACGAGGTGTGTCTCGATCGGCAGGCCCAGGCGCACCTTGAAGCGGTCCAGCGCCAGGCGGTAGTTCTCGCGGCTGGACTCGAGGCTCGCCTGCGCATCCAGCAGCCGCTGCTCGACGTTCTGCGCCTCGAATGCCGGCTCGCGTTCCGCGTCTACCTCCGCCTGCCGCTTCTTGAAGAGCTCCTCGAAGTTGTAAACCTGTGTCTTGAGGTTGCGGATCACACCGAGGCGCGCGACGAGATCGAAGTAGTCATCCGCGATGGAGACCAGCAGGGAGCGCCGGAAGCGCTCGAAGTTGCGGGCCGCGTAGATCACGTCGCGGTTGGACTGGATCAGCTGCTCCTGCGCGATGAGCCCGGAGTCGCGCAGCAGCGGGATATTGGCGCTGAGGATGAGCTGTGAGGACTGCGTGTACTCCCCGCCCGCGATGTCGATGAGCTGCTGGGCGGCCTGGGTGACGTGGCGCGCTTCGAGCTCGCCACCGTAGGGCAGGCGCTGGGTCGCGCGGAACTCGTTGATGACCGAGAGGGCGGTGGTGTACCGCCCGTCGAGGGAGTCGAAGCCCGCCTGGAGCGTGGTGTCGTTGAAGAAGCGGGGGCCCCAGAGGTGGCGCTCGATGAGCAGTCGGATCACCGCGAGGATGTACTCCTCCTCCGCGAAGATGTACTCGCGTGCGGAGGTCTGGGCGGTGCGGAGGGCCTCCACGATGCCGATCTCCACCGGCTCGCCCGTGACCTCGCCGAAAGATTGCAGGCGTTCGAGGACGTCGCGCGACGGGTCGGCGGCGTCGAACGTCAGCGATTCCGCTGGGGGGTTGGTGGTGCCCGGCTCCCGTTCGTACAGACGCTGACGCTCCATCCCGGGCACGCCAGAGGGGGCGACGCGGGGCGGGCGGGCGTCGATACCCCCCGATCGATCGTTCAGCACCCGCGATATACGGGCGTCGATGCGTTCCATCGAGGAGCAGCCCGCCAGAGCGAGGGTGGAGAGCAGCAGGGCGTGAAAGACGAGGCGGGCATTCCGTAGGCGCATGGGGGGTGAGTGTACGGATACGTCCGCTGAGCGTTGCGTCATGTGATCCTCATAAGAGACGTTGCCCAAGCGCGAGGGGGGTCATAGGCTTTCGGTTCGTCAGAGCATCACGCGGAGCCCTATCACCCACCGATCATTCGCCCCCTTCGGGCGTCCGGATCCGGTGCGGGGGGGATGGCGGCTTCTCTAGAAAGGTATCGATCGAGTTATGGCAACCATCACGATGGACGGTCACAGTCTGGCGTTGGACGGCAGGCGCATGTGGATTGTTTCGGGCACGCTGCACATGGCGCGCACGCCTCGCGAGCTGTGGGCGCACCGCCTGCGCCTCGCCAAGCACGCGGGCCTGAACACCGTCGAGGTGCCGGTGGTCTGGTCCCACCACGAGCCCCTGAAGGGCAAGTTCGACTTCAAGGGCCAGCGCGACATCGGTGCCTTCATCGAGCTCGCCGCCGAGTTCGAGCTGCGCGTGATCCTGCGCGTCGGGCCCTTCATCGGCGAGGGCTACGACCTGGGCGGCATCCCCGCGTGGCTCGTGCCGCTCACGGAGCGCCGCCTGCGCGTGGGCTCGCCCGAGTTCCTGCAGGCCTGCAGCAAGTTCCTCTCCAAGCTCTGCAACCAGGTGAGCGGGTACCAGGCGACGCGCAAGGGCCCCACGCCCGGCCCCGTCATCATGGTGCAGTACGAGCACGGCTGGGATTGCGGCGACGACGTCGCGGCGGACGTCTACCTCAAGGAGATCGGGCGCTTCCTGCGCGAGGGCGGCATCTCCGTCCCCTTCGTGAATCGCAACCAGCTCTTCGCGGGGCTCGAGGCGGACATCGATTCCTGGGAGGGCTTCAGCGGCCTCAACGGCACGGTCCGCCAGCTCGGCGCTATCAAGCCCGACCGCCCGCGCATGGTCATGGGCCTCCGCGTCGGCGCCGCCGACATCTGGGGCTCCGAGCCGCGCAGCGAGAAGACGCCCAGCATGGTGCTCCGCGCCATCGCCGAGTGCCTCGCAGCGGGAGGGCAGTTCAACCTCTCGCCCTTCGCGGGCGGCACCTCGATGGGCTTCGGGGGCGGGCGGCTCGACGGCGACGCCAACGCCTACACCACCACCAACCGCGACGAATCGGGCCCCGTCACGCAGTCCGGTGCGCAGGGACCGATCTTCGATTCCGTGCGCCGCGTGTGTACGTTCGCGAGCGCCTTCGAGCGCATCTTCGCGGGCCTGGAGCACGACAGCCCGACGGTGGTCGTCGCGCCCGACACCGTCGCGCCCGCGATCCTCGATGACGACACCGGTGCGCACGAGACCAAGCGCTCCAACTCGGCCCCGAACGTGAGCGTGACCCACGCCTCGGGTGCGCAGGGCTCGATCGCCTTCGTCTTCACGGACGCCGAGCCGGGCGGGCGCACGAAGCGTGAGGCGGTGCTCACGCTCCCCGACGGTCGCACGCTGCCCGTCGAGATGGGCGACCAGCCGGTGAGCTGGTACCTCTTCGACGCGCACCTGCAGGGCGCTGCGACGCTGAACTTCTCCAACCTCTCCCCGCTCACGCTCGTCGGCAAGACGTTCGTGCTCTTCGGGCCTCCGGGCGCGACGGGCATCGTGTCGATCAACGACGCGGAGCTGCACGTCTCGGTCCCCAAGGGGCGCACGCCCTTCGTGGTGGAGCACGAGGAGATCAACCTCGTCATCTGCAACACCGAGCAGATCGACGCGACGGTGATCACCGAGGGCGAGGTCTACGTCGGCGCGGGCGGCATCGATTCAGAGGGCCTGCCCATCGGGCACACCGCCTTCAAGACCTGCACCGTCATCACCGCCGAGGGCGAGAAGCGCACCGAGCAGCTCCACAACCCCGCGGGCGGGCGCACCAAGCTCGCCCTGGAGAGCTGGAGCCGCGCCGACCAGGCCGACTACCTCGACGGCAGCAACCCGCGCTACGCCCGCATCGACGGGCCCGACACCATGGAGTCCCTCGGCACGCCCCAGGGCTACGCGTGGCTGCGGATGGAGCTCAAGAACGGCGCGACGCGCAAGCCCAAGGTCGCCTTCTTCAAGGCCGCCGACCGACTGCATCTCTACGAGGGCTCCGACCTCAAGGCCCTCGTCGGGCACGAGCCCGACGCCGATACGGACCTCGTCACGCTCTCGCTCAGGAAGGGCGCACAGACGCTCGTCGCGCTCGTGGACAACCGCGGGCGCCTCTGCGGCGGCAACTCCATCGGCGAGGCCAAGGGCCTCTACGGGCACGCCTACGAGACCGAGCCCCTCCAGGCCGGCACCACCAAGGCCGGCAAGGGCAGCATCGAAGAGCTCGACTCCATCGACCCCTTCGCCCACCTCCCCTCGCCCCTCTACGGCGTCCAGAAGGGCGACCGCACCGACCCGATGCGCATCCGCTGGGAGTTCACCCACCGCAAGAAGTGCCCCGTGCTCGTCGCGATCGACCCGACAGAGACCATCGACGCGCCGGCCCTCGTGATGCTCAACGACGTGCCCGTCGCGATGCTCGGACCGGGAGGGCGCTCCCGCTTCGAGTTCGACAGCGAGACGCTCAACCGCGGCGCCAACACGCTGGACATCGCGATCATCAACCACGCCCAGCCCTACCACGAGGCGCTGGTTGACAGCGTGCGGATGTTCGAGGGCGCCGCGAGCCTGACGGAGAAGGCCGACCTCGCGTTTGCGCGATGGGAGGTGCCGCAGGCGGTGAACTTCGAGGACGTTTCGAAGTCCAAGCTCGCGGGCAAGGGTGCCTCGGACATCGCCGGCACCCCCTGCTGGTGGCGCACCACGTTCACGCTCAAACACACCGAGCGCCCCGTGATGCTGGACCTCTCGGGCATGAGCAAGGGCCAGGTCTTCCTGAACGGAGAGAACCTGTGCCGCTACTGCGTCGCCGACCGCAACGGCACGCCGGTGCCGCCACAGACGCTGTACTACCTCCCCGAGCCGATGATCAAGACGGACCAAGAAGAGAACGAACTCCTGCTATTCGACGAGCACGGGTTCGCGCCGGCGAAGGTCGGGATCGCGTACGAGTAAGACGCGGGTTCCCGCGTCGATCCCGAGAGAGTTGTTCGAGGAGGTCCCCGGTGGTGCAACGCGGAAATTCGAATTCTCGCGACGTGTACGTGCGCCAGCTCAGCGCCCTGCTCCGGCAGCACCATGATGCAGAGGCCCTGCGCGTCGCCGAGGCGTTGCCGACGAAGTTCAAGAGCGACTCGCAACTGCTCTTCTTGCACGCGACGGCGCTCGAGCGCGCGAAGAAGTGGGACAAAGCGATCGATCGTGCGAAGCGGTCGCTCCGGGTCAAAGAGCATCCGAACGCACACCTGCTCATCGCGCACTGTCACAAGGTGCTCGGGGAGACCGAGGAAGCGCTGCAAAGCCTCGACCGTGCCGAGAGACTCAGCCCGGGCCTCGAGCAGACGGTGCAGCAACGGAGCGGGGTGCTGGAGGCGGCGGGGCGTTTCGATGAGGCGACGGCGATTCTTGCGGAGCTCGTTGAGCGCAAAGAAGCGTCGGGTACAGCGATACGCCCCGGGCTGCGCATCGAGTGGTCCAAGCTGCTCGTGCAGAACAAGCGGCTCGACGAGGCGATCGCCTTCATCGATGTCACCCTCGGGATGTCCGGGCTCCCCGCCCCGATGCGTGCCAGGCAGTTCTTTCTCAAGGCGAAAGCCCTCGATCGGAAGCGGGAGTACGCGGCAGCGGCGGAGGCGGCGGCCCGGGCGAACGAGATCGATGCGAAACCATTCGACCCGTCGAAGAGCACCAGCCAGGTTGATCGGCTGATGCGGGATTGGTCGCGCGAGAAGATGGCGACGTACCCGATTTCGACGTGCGATTCGGAGATCCCGGTCTTCGTGGCGGGCATGCCGCGCTCCGGTACTTCCCTCGTCGATCAGATCATCGACGCGCACCCAAAGGCCGCGGGCGTGGGCGAGCTCGACACCATCGAGCGGTTCGCGACGAAGATATCCCGAGCGTTCGACCCCTCTAAACCCGACGGCAAGCAGTTCGGGTCCATCGATTCGTTCCGCTGGACGCGTGCGGCGGATGACTATGTGCGCAGCGTAAAAAAGCTCGCTCCGGAGGGCGCCGAGCGTGTGGCGAACAAGGCGCTGAGCAACTTCCTACTCCTCGGCGTGATGTCGCGGCTATTCCCCAAGATGCGAGTCATTCACATGATCCGCGACCCACGCGACGTCGCGGTCTCGTGCTTCATGGGGGACTTCAACAACTACATGCACCCATGGACGGTGCGTGTGGATTGGGCCGCCCAGTTGTGGTGCGAGTCGATGCGGTTGATGGATCACTGGAAGTCGTCGTTCGACGTGCCCATCCTCGACGTGTACTACGAAAACCTCGTGGCCGACCCCGAGCACGAGTTCCCGCGCCTCGTTGAGTTTCTCGGCCTGGAATGGGACGATCGCTGCTTCGGGTTCCACGAGACGAAGCGCACCGTCCACACGCTGTCCTACGACCAAGTGAACCGCCCGCTGTACACCAGTTCTTGCGGGCGCCACAAGCATTACGCGTCGCTGCTCGAGGGCGTGGAGTTCCCCGCGTACGACCCGACGGCGGCGCGATGAACCACGCGGCGGAGTGTCCGTGCGCGAAGCGTGCATGACCGTTGCGCCCGGCGATTTTCGAGACTGTCCAGGAAGAGACGAGTCCCTGCTCCTCGGCGAGCACGGGTTCGCGCCGGCGAAGGTCGGGATCGCGTACGAGTAAGCCGCAGGACATCACGATCTCAACGAGCCCCGGGTGCGAACCCGGGGTTCTTCCTTGCCCGGGTGACGTGGTCTGAGGCTCTGCGAATGCCTCATCGGTGGCGCCGGTCCCCGACCGGTGTGTTCCGGCCACCCGGAGAACGCGCCGCCATCTGACGAAGCGCCTCCAGACAACGCCACCCGACCCACATTCCCCATCTCCCACCCCCATCTCCCTCCCCCCCTGCGTCCTCTGCCCCCTCTGCCCCTCCGCGTACTCCGCCTTCCCTAGGATGTCCGCATGACCACCGCCCCCGGAACGACCACGCCCGCCGCCACCGCCTGGGACTACGCCCCCGCCCCCGAGCGTGTGCCCGTCACCATCGCTGATTCGTACGGCCACTTCATCGACGGCGCCTTCACGCCCGCCGGGAAGACGATGCCGACGCTCAACCCCGCGACCGAAGAGACGCTCTCTGACGTGACCGTCGGCAGCGAGGCGGACGTGGACCGCGCGGTGCAGGCCGCCCGCAAGGCGCTGCCCGCCTGGAGCGCCCTCCCCGGTGCCGAGCGCGGTAAGTACCTCTATCGGATCGCGCGGCGCATCCAGGAGCGCGCCCGCGAGCTCGCCGTCCTCGAGACCATGGACGGCGGCAAGCCCATCAAAGAGTCGCGCGACGTCGATGTCCCCATCGTCGCGCACCACTTCTTCTACCACGCAGGCTGGGCCGACAAGCTCAAGTACGCCTTCGCGGGCGCGACGCCCTCGCCCGTCGGCGTGTGCGGCCAGATCATCCCGTGGAACTTCCCGCTGCTCATGGCCGCCTGGAAGATCGCCCCCGCGCTCGCGTGCGGCAACACCGTCGTCATCAAGCCCGCCGAGACCACGCCCCTTTCGCTGCTGCGCCTCGCGGAGATCTTCGAGGAGGTTGGCCTGCCCAAGGGCGTCGTGAACGTGATCACCGGCGACCGCGACACAGGCGGCGCGCTCGCGCAGCACCCGGGCCTCGACAAGATCGCCTTCACGGGTTCCACCGCGGTCGGCAAGAAGCTCGCGAAGGTCGCCGCGGAGCGGAACATCCCGATCACGCTGGAGCTGGGCGGCAAGAGCCCGAACATCGTCTTCGAGGACGGCGCGATTGATCAGGCGATCGAGGGCGTCGTCCGCGGCATCTACTTCAACCAGGGCCACGTCTGCTGCGCCGGCTCGCGTCTGTTCGTGCAGGAATCGATCCACGACGAGGTGGTCCGCCGCCTCACGCACCGCATGAAGAGCCTGCGCGTGGGCGACCCCTTGGATAAGAACACCGACGTCGGCGCCATCAACTCGCGCGAACAACTCGACCGCATCGAGGCCTACCTCGGCACCGCGGACAGCGAGGGTGCACAGCGCCACGCCTGCAGTTCCACCGGCACGCCGGGCGGCAAGGGCTACTGGTGCGAGCCGACGTTCTTTACGGGCGTCCAAGAGGCGCACACGCTCGCACGCGAGGAGGTCTTCGGCCCCGTCCTCGCGGTCATGACCTTCCGCACCCCCGAGGAGGCCCTGATGCGCGCCAACAACACGCCCTACGGCCTCAGCGCCGGCGTGTGGACGGACAAGGGTGCGAAGATCTTCAGCGTCGCGACGAAGCTGAAGGCGGGCGTGGTGTGGTGCAACACCTTCAACAATTTTGATCCCGCCGCACCGTTCGGTGGCTACCGCGAATCCGGCTTCGGCCGCGAGGGCGGCGTGCAGGGGCTGCGGGCCTACGTGAAGCTCTGAGCACACGGTCCGTGGTGGCACCGGTCTCCGACCGGTGCGTCTGAGACAAAGCGATGGGCAAATGCAGCACACATCGAGGGCGACGGTTCCCCGTTCGAGGCATCGCGTTGTGCGTGCTGCTCGGCGCGGTGATCAACATTATGGTCGCGTGGGGGATTGTGTATCGCAGTGAGTTCAACCAAGAGATCGATTACGACGACGGTGATTACCACGAGCTCGCAAAGAACAGTGCGTTCCGCCGAGCCGCATACCCCGTTCCGCCCGGGATGCCCTTCCCGACGGATGAAGAATTCGACGACATGACGGACGCGGACTACGACGCGTGGATCCCGCCGCCGATCAGGCGTCACTACGGTCACGTCCGCGGTACCGGGTACAGCCGGCTCGAGTTTCTGGAGAGGATGGAGGTCGAGCCATACGTCTTCGAGATATATGAAGGTTCACGCGTGGGGTGGCCGCTCTTCTCGTTACGAGCGGATCGATATTCGTGGCATGAATTGGACCATGAGGGTGAGTACGTCGTAACCGGGGGCGTGTCCTATGATGCACAGGGTTTCGGCGCGGGCATCGAGGCGAGCGCACTGCCCGAGTGGGCACGGGCCCTCGCGATCGCGAAGACGCCGATGCCTCCGGGTAACACCGGCGGCTTTCGCGCGCCTTACCACGACACGTTCTATTGGCGAAGAATCCCGGTCCGTCCCATCCCCCTCGGATTCGTCGCGAACTCACTGGTCCACTCCGTCCCCTTCTTCGCCCTCGCGATCCTGCTACCGGCGTCCCGTCGATCCGTACGCCGCAAGCGTGGCCTCTGCACCCGCTGCAAATACGACCGCGCCGGCCTCCCCGACGACGCCCCCTGCCCCGAGTGCGAAACGCCCGCCTAGCGACAAACCCTTAGAACCCCGGGCGGAAGCCCGGCGGGTGGGAGTCAACAGGCAGCCGTACCCCCGGTCTCCCGCCCGGGGTTCCAGTGGAGATGCCTTCCCCCTCTCCAAAGCCGTGAACCCCCGATCGCCGATACGCGCTGCATGACCAACCGCACCGATGCAGCGAGATCAGCCATGCCAAAGAGCACCATCACCCCCGTCGCCCTCGCCCTCATCGCGGCGGGCACCCTCTTCATCGCCCTCAAACCCGAGACGCTCCCCGCGGCCAACGCGCAGGACAGCTTCTCGCGGACAGAGCTCAACGACGTCGTCATCGGGCACCCCGACGGCACGCTCGTCCGCGTCGCGGGTGAGGCGGATGTCACGGTCGTGCCGGACGTCGCGGTCACCGATGCGGGCTTCCTCTTCGAGGCCCCGACCGCCGACGCCGCCCAGCGGGACGTCAACGAGCGCGTGACGCGCTACCTCCGGGCGCTCAAGCGCCTGGGCATCCCCGAGGCGCGCATCCAGACCGTCGGCTACACCGTCCGCCCCCGCTACGACTACTCGGACAATCGCGGCAGAGACCCGCGCATCGTCGGCTACATCGCGCGCAACACCGTCCGCGTGCGCTCGGACATCCCCAAGCTCGATCAGGTCATCGACGAGGCCAACAACAACGGCGTCAACGAGATCGGCCGCATCGTCTTCGAAGTGGAGGACGAAGAGGGCGCCTTCCTCGACGCCCTCGCCCTCGCCACCGAGCGTGCCCGAGGGCGGGCCGACCGCATCGCCAAGGCGCTGGGCGGCACGGTGACAAGCATCGTCGAGGTCTCCGAACCCGAGCGCACCAGCTTCGGCCCCGTCCCCTACGCCCGTACCGGCGTCGCGGAACTCGCATCGGACGCTGGTAGCGAGGTGCCGCTGGCCCCGGGGGAGCAAGTGATTCGGGCGTCGGTGGCCTTCAGCGCGGTGATCAAGGTCGCCGGCTGAGGCGGGGAGTACATGAAACTCCGGGTGGCCGGGAACAGCCGCGTCGGCTGCTCCCGGAGTGTGTCAGCACGGCCGAAGTACTCCCAACCCGCATGTCACCCCTCCCGGGAGCCGCTGAAGCAGCGGTTCCCGGCCACCCGGAGGTGCACCGCCCCCCGATCCGCCCCAGATCCGCCCCGTTTCGTCGCCGCATACACTGATGGCATGTCCGAACGCATCTCCGTCACGAAGACCCACAAGCTCTACATCAACGGCGCCTTCCCCCGCTCCGAGAGCGGCAGGTCCATCGATGTGCAAGGCCCCAAGGGCGAGACCTTTGCGCACGCCTGTCTCGCGTCGCGCAAGGACCTGCGCGAGGCGGTGAAGGGCGCAGGGGCGGCCCAGCCGGGCTGGGCGGGGCGCACCGCGTACAACCGCGGTCAGATCCTCTACCGCATCGCGGAGATGCTCGAGGGCAAGCGCCTCGAGATGGTCGAAGCGATCACGCTGGGTGACGATAAGAAGAAGAAAAACGCCGAGCGTGAGGTGGAGGCGTCGGTCGATCGCCTCGTGCGCTTCGCGGGCTGGACGGACAAGTACACGCAGGTGCTCGGCAACTCCAACCCCGTCGCCGGGCCCTTCTACACGTTCACGATCCCCGAGCCTACGGGCGTCGTCGTGTGCGTCGCGCCGGACGACCGGGCGCTGCCGCTGCTGCCCTTGGTCTCCCTCATCGCCCCGGCGCTGTGCGCGGGCAACGCGATCGTGGGCGTCGGTTCGGTCACCAACCCGCTGCCGACGAGCGTGCTGGGCGAGGTGATGCACACATCCGATGTGCCGGGCGGCGTGGTCAACCTGCTCACCGGTTCGCTCGACGAGCTGGTCCCCTGGATCAGCGAGCACCGCGCCATCGAGGCGGTCCACGCGGGCGGCCTCTCCGAGGAGCACGCGATGGCCCTGCGCTCCGGAGCGTCCGAGAACGTCAAGCGCGTCCGCACGCGCGACATCGACCACGAGGGCTGGTTCGACGACGAAACCTGCGCAAGCCCCTGGTGGATCGAGCCCTTCGTCGAGATGAAGACCATCTGGCACCCCTCGGGCGTCTGATCGCCCCGATGCGGGGCCCCGATCGTGCCGATGGGGTGCAGATGCACCGACGCCCCGCGGCATCCAAAGCCCCGCCCCCCTCAGCGCAACCGATCTCGGATGACGACGCCAGCTTCGTGGCGCGCTCGGTGCTGCTGTCGGTCCTGGTGGTGTGCATCGGCGCCGTCGGGCAGATCGTCGGCGCGTTGATCGGCTTCGGGCCCGGGGTATCGCTGCTCGGCGGGTGCGTGCTCGGGATCGGCTCTGGCATTTTCCTCGCCCAGCGCCTCGTCGTGGCCCCCGCCCTCGCTTCTGACGCCAAGCGGCGCGCGATGATCGCCCGTATCGAGCGCGTGACGCGCGCGGATCGGGAGGAGCTCTTCGACGACCTGCTCATCTGCTCGAGCGACAAGGCCCTCGGCCCGCTGGCCCACGCGGTACACGATGCGCTGGTTCGTGCGCACAGGGACCGCCTCGAGGCCGCCGCCTTGCGCCGTGAGATGGTGCACAAGGTGGACCGTGAGACCACCAAGCGCACCGCGACGCTCACCACCGCCGCCGAGCGTGACGAGCTCACCGGCCTCCTCAACCGGCGCGGCTTCGACCGGCGCCTGGCCGACACCATCGACGATGCGCGCGAGACCGGCGTGGAGGTCACGCTGCTCGCGATGGACATGGACCGCTTCAAGCGGCTCAACGACAACCACGGGCACGAGAAGGGCGACGAAGCCCTGCGCATCGCGGGCGACCTCATCAGTGCGCACACACGCGACGGCGACCTCGGCGCCCGCGTCGGTGGGGACGAGCTCTTCCTGGTGCTCCGCGACGCGGACGCCGCCGCCGCGACGGACGTCGGCGAGCGCCTGATCAGCCTCTTCACCAACCACCCCGCCGGCAGCGACCTCGACGGGCTCTGGCCCGGCCTCAGCATCGGCATCGCCCGCCTGCTGGGCGACGGAGCCGCGGACGCCGATCAGCTCAAGAAACTCGCCGACAACGCCCTATACCAGAGCAAAAACAACGGGCGCGGGCGTGTCACCCTCGCGCGCGCCGCATGACCACCCGGGCCCGGGCGTTCCCGACCGAACGCACGCACGCACCCGAACGTACCATCCTCCCCACGCCGATCCCAACGCCCGAGACCCGATGACCCCAACGCAAGAGACGCCCAACTCGACCGCACTCACCGGCCCCCTCGCGCTCGCGGGCGGCGTCGTGATCGCCCTCGGCGGCCTCACCGGTGCGGCCGCTGGCGTGCTCAGCGCCACGGGCGGCGATTGGTCGCGCCCGGACGCCTTCGTGGTCTTCTTCGGCGTCACCTCGCTCGTCGCCGCGGTGCTCGGCTCGATGGTGGCCCTCGGCAAGCTCCGCGACACCGTGGGCATGACGCTCCTCATCGGCGCCGGTTCGCTGCTCGTGGGCGGCGCGCTCTCGGAGCCGCAACTCGTCGCGGGCGTGCTCGGGCAGGCCGGCGGGGACTACCGCGAATACCACGGCGTCCTCCTCAAGCACCTCGTCCTCGCGCAGATCGGCTGCGCCGCGCTGGGCACGCTGCTGTGCGCGCTGCAGGTGTGGAGCCGCAAGCCGGAGGAATCTATCCCCCAGGCGGTGCGCTCCGCGATCGCCTTCGCGCTGCTCGGCGCCATCATCGCCTGCTTCGCGCTTTCACCGATCCGCGAAGCGATCCTGGACCTCCCGAAGATCCTCGTCGCGCTGGTCGTCGGCCTCGGCGGCGTGCTGGCGATCGTGTGCACCGCCGCGGGCGGTCACACGCTGATCCGGTCGTTCGAGGTAGCGCAGCGGGCCTAGCGAGAAGCGGTCGTCCTTCGATTTGACGCAAGCGCTAACCCCGCGACGAGTCGCTCCCCGGCAGCTCCATCTGGTATCGCGGCGAATCCTCGTTGAAGTGGCGCGCGATCCAGTCGAGGTCGCCGCGCTCGTGCATGCGGGCAAAGCGTTCGACCGCGTCGGGGCAGTACTTCTCGCCTCGGAGCGAGAGGAGTTCCTCGATCGCGCGATCCTCGGCGTCCTCGCGGAGGTCGGTGCTGTAGGGGCGCCGGCTCGTCATCGCGTCGTAGCTATCGATCACGCCGAAGTAGAGCGCGGGGCGCGGGATGTTCTCGCCCGCGAGGTTGTCCGGGTAGCCGCTGGCGTCGAGGCGTTCGTGGTGGGAACGCACCATCTGGCGGATGAGCGGGTCGGTGATGCCCGCGTCGAGCACGCGTGCTTCGCCCAGCGTCGTGTGCGCACGGACCGTGTCGAACTCCTGGTCGGTCAGGCGCCCGGGCTTGCGGAGGATCCCGCCGTCGATGTCCAGCTTGCCCACGTCGTGCAGCGCCGCGCCGATCGAGAGCAGTTCGACGATATCGCGGTCCAGCCCCGCGTCTTCGGCGAGCGCCCGGGTGTAGAGGATGACGCGCCAGGTGTGCGTGGCGGTCACCGTGTCGTGCAGCTCGAGGTCGTCCACGAGGCGTATCGCGGTCTGAAACCAGGCGGAGGCTGTGAGCTGATCGGGGACCTTGGAGTCCCGGATCGGGCGGGTCATGACAGCCGTTTCTGCTTCGCGCCCTCGACGAGGGTGCTGAAGCGGTCGTAGCTCGAACGGTCCACACCGGAGAGCTCGTCGGCCTGCGCATCGGCGTGGTAGCTGGAACGCACCATCGGGCCCGACTCGACGACCTTGAAGCCTCGCTTCAGACCCTCTTCCTTGTACATCGCGAAGGTGTCGGGGTGGACCCAGCGGTCGATGGGCAGGTGGTTGCGCGTCGGCTGGAGGTACTGGCCGATCGTGAGGATGTCCGTCTCGGCCCGCGCGAGCAGGTCGTCCATGAGGTCGAGCACCTCCTGGTCCTTCTCGCCGATGCCGACCATGATCCCCGTCTTCGTGACCAGCCCCTCGTCCTTCGAGCGGCGCAGCACGCCGATCGAGCGGTCGTACTTCGCCTGCGGGCGCACCGCGGGGTACATCCGCGGCACCGTCTCCAGGTTGTGGTTCATGATCTCCGGGCGTGCATCGATGACCATCTGCAGTGCCGCCATATCACCCAGGAAGTCAGGGATGAGCACCTCGACGGAGAGGCCCGGGCAGGCGTCGTGCGTGAGCAGGATGGTCTGGGCCCAGATCCCGGCGCCGCCGTCGGGGAGCTCGTCGCGGTTGACCGAGGTGATGACGATGTGGCGCAGCTGGGCGCCCTCGACCATGAGGCGGACGGACGCCGCGACGCGGCGCGGTTCGTCCCTATCAAGGACGGGCGGTCGCCCGGTTTTGACGTTGCAGAAGCCGCAGGCGCGGGTGCAGGTGTCGCCCAGGATCATGATGGTGGCGACGCCGCGGGCCCAACACTCCCCCATATTGGGGCATCCAGCCTCTTCGCAGACGGTGAAGAGGTTGTTCTCTTTCAGGATGTTGCGGAGCTTGGCGTAGGCGTCGCCGCCAGGGACTTTGGCGCGGAGCCAGTCGGGCTTTCGTTTGAGCGCGAGCTGGTGCTTCTCGTCGGACTGGTTGTTGATGACCATCCCCGTGAGGCTGAAGGCGGGCTTGCCGACGCGCTTCATGGGGTCTCCGCCCAAAGGACGGGGGTGGCGCTGGAGGGCGCGGTCGGTCGTCTTCGCGTCTGGTCGGGTCGGGGCAGGCATCGCTCGAAGTGTAGCCACGCCCAGATCGGGCCTTACGCCGGTCTGTCCGGGTGGGGGAAGGTGCATGGATTCCGAGGGATCGGTCAACAGCCCCGATAGAACGGGCCGATAGCGACCCTTCGGACGGTACGCAGCGTACCTCTTCTTCGCGAGGACCCCCGAAGGGGCGATCGCGCAGCGGTACGCTGCCTGCCTTCTGCCTACCGACGCTCCGAGAGACGATCGCAGACGAGACGCCATGCCCACCGCACACGCCCCAGAACGACGCTCCGCCCCTCGCACCGCTTCTATGGGCCCGCGTGCTCTGAGCTGCGCTGCGCTCCTCGCGGGCACCGCCCTGCTGGGCGGCTGCGAGATCGATGGCTGGCTGGGCGACCCCTCCGTCATCGGCCGCTGGGAGCACACGCCCACCGTGGTGCCCATCCTGGAACGGATCGACGTGATCGAGGCCGACACGGGCGAGTTCGTGGATGTCACGCAGGTGTCGCCCAACGATCTGGTGCCGCAGGTCTCGGAGTACGCGATCGGACCGGGCGACTTCGTCCGCGTCACGATCTTCGGGCTCCTGGAGCCGCAGGTGCCGTACATCTCGGAGACCTCGGTCAACGAGAACGGGTTCATCAACCTGCCGGATGTCGGACGGTTCCGCCTCGCGGGGCGGACCTCGTTCGAAGCGCGCCAGGCCCTCGCGCAATTGCTGCTCGACGAAGGCAAATTCACCACAGAGCCGATCGTGGATGTCCAGGCACTGAGCCGCCAGGAGGCGTCTTACTCCGTCTTCGGTGCCATCCAGTCCCCCGGTCGTTTCGCGATCCCGCGTCCCGACCATCGCCTGCTCGAGGCCCTCACCAACGCGGGCGGCGTTTCGCCGATCATCCGCGAGATCTTCGTCATCCGGCAGGTGCCCCTCACGGACGCCGTCTCCGGCACCACACCGGTGCCGACCGGCCCCGAGAGCGATCCCATCGACACCCCTCTCAGCCCCTCGCGGCCCAACAACTCTGGCGGCTCGGGCAATACGGAGTCCATTCTGGACCTCCTCGACGATCTCTCGGGTGAGGACGAGCCCAAGGGCGCTCAGCCCGGCGTGATAGATGACTTCATCACCCCCGGCGTCCTCTCGCTGGACCCGTCACAGCGCCCCGCGCCGCGCCGGGTCGATCGCACCATCGCCCCCAGCGTCTATCAGGACGGTATGTCCGACGGCGAAGTGCCCTCGATCGACCTCGATGGCGACATCGCACCCCCCAGCATCAATCAGGGCCCCGCGGCCACCATCGATCTCGCCGACCCCTCCATACAGACCCTTGAACAGGGCGAGTGGCGGTTCATCAACGGGCGTTGGGTCCGCGTGCTCCCGCCGAACCCCAACACCGTGAGCCAGCTCCCCGATGGCAGCGACCCGCTCGACGACGAGATCACCGCGAACGACCTGATGACCCAGCGCGTGATCGGGATCCCCACGGGGCCGCTGCTGCAGGGCGTCGCCCGCTACAACATCGTGATCCGCCCGGGCGACATCATCCATGTGCCCGCCCCCGAATCCGGGCTCGTGTACGCCGCCGGTCCCGGCATCGCCCGCGCCGGCAGCTACAACCTGCCCAGCAACGGTCGCCTGACCATCATGCGTCTCGTCGCCTCCGCGGGTGGTCTCTCCGCGATCTCCGTCCCCGAACGCGTGGACCTCACCCGGATGGTGGGGGACGATCGGCAGGCGACGATCCGCATCAACGCCCGCGCCATCTTCGAGGGCACCCACCCGGACGTCTTCCTGAAGCCCGATGACCTCGTGAACTTCGGCACGGATTTCTGGTCCACGCCCTTCGCGGTGATGCGCAACGGCTTCCGGTTCACCTACGGCTTCGGCTTCCTGCTCGACCGGAACTTCGGCAACGACGTCTTCGGTGCCCCGCCGTCGAACAACGGCTTCAACAACTAATCGGGCCCGCCCTCTCCCTCATCAGGGGATGGCGGAACAACCGAACCCGCCCGAGCGGGTCGGCGTACGAACGATCCCCGATCACCGGCTGTGGGTCATGCTGCGCCCGCGCCGGGCCGATTTGATCGGTCTGGCGAGCGTGCGATGATGCTCGTGAGCGGGGAGAAGCGATCCGAGGCGAGTGGGCCCGGGTCGCGTGAACCCGGTGGATTCAACAGGGCCCAGACGGGCCCCATGCGAGCGAGATGACGCAGACGACGACCGCCAATCCGGGCACGACGCAGGAGAGCCTGCTTACGCGCCTCGCGCGACGCGAGCCGCGCGCGCTGCTGATCGTCCTGTTGCCGGTCCTGGCCTTCTTCGCGATGTTCTACCGCTGGTTCCTCACGCAGAACTCGATGAGCCTGTTGGCGGTCGAGGACTGGGGGCACGCGTACATCGTGCCCTTCGTCGGCGCGTTCTATATCTGGACGAAGCGGCGCGAGATCCTCGACACGAGCTCGCGCGTGTACTGGCCCGGCCTCGCGGTCACGCTGCTCGGCGTGGTGACGTACCTCTACTTCGTCCTCGCCTTCCCGAACCACATGTTCCAGGGCTTCGCGCTCGTGCTGAGCGTCGCGGGCCTCGTGCTGCTCGTGGGCGGCCCCAACACGCTGGGCGTGCTCTTCTTCCCCGTCGCCTACCTCGCGCTGGGCATCACGATCTCCGACCAGATCATGACCCTGCTCACCTGGCCCCTGAAGCAGTTCGCGGCGGTCGGTGGCGACATCCTCATGCAGATGATCGGCATGGAGACGCAGCGCGCACCGGGCTCCAACGTGATCTACGTGCTCTCGAGCCAGCCGGGCAAGCCGCCCGTGCCGCTGAACATCGAAGAGGCGTGCAGCGGCATGCGGATGGTCATCGCGTTCATCGCGCTGGGCGCCGCGGTCGCGTTCCTGTCGTGCCGTCTCTGGTGGCAGCGGATCGCGCTGCTGATGCTCACGGTGCCCGTGGCGCTGGGCATGAACATCGTCCGCATCGCGGTGCTCGGCATGGTCGGCCTGATCGACAACGAACTCGCCGGCGGCAGTTCCCACTCCATCATCGGCATGATCCTCCTCTTCCCCTCCCTCGCGATCTTCATGGGCTGCGTCTGGCTGCTCAACCGCGCGGTGGTGGAGGACGACAACGCGAAGGCGTCCAAGAAGCCTGCTAAGACAAAGGGGGCAACGGCGTGAAGCGAGGTTCGGCACATCTCATCGCCGCGATCTCCGGCGCCGCGCTGCTGGCGGCAGGGGCGGTCTTCACCACCGTCTATATCGCGACGACCGGCATCCACCTCCGCAAGCTGCAGATCATGCCCGAGGGCGGGATCGTGGTCGGCACCCTTCCGAAGAACCTCGAGCAGTGGAACGCCATCGGCACGGACTCGATCCCGTCGAAAGAAGCTATCGACGCGCTGGGCACCGAGAACTTCCTGACGCGCACCTACGCGGTCCCCGCCGACAGCGACATCGCCCGCAAGGTCTTCGGCGACGAGGATCCGAGGCCCATCCGGATCTCCCTCCACCTCGCCTATTACACGGGCCTGGTGGACACCGTGCCGCACGTCCCCGAGCGCTGCTTCGTGGGCGCGGGCATGCAGATCTCCGGGAGCCCGCAGGCGATCGATATCCCCCTGGACCGCTCGCGACTGATCGAAGACACGCGGGTGCCCGACGAGATCATCGAATCGATGTCGCCCTCGGGCGGCGCGTTCATGATGGCGCGGAGTTCTACAACGTTCTCGCGCGTGCGCCTGCCGCCGAACCTCGACGATCTCGCGATGCGCGTCACGCCCTTCCGCGATGACACGCAGGGCGTCACGCTCCTGGCGGGGTACTTCTTCATCGCCAACGGCGAGATCGTGCCCAACGCCAACCAGGTCCGCCTGAAGGCGTTCGAGCTCGAGGATGATTATGCCTATTACCTGAAGGTGCAGTTCACGTCTTCGGACCTGGACACACCCGAGCAGCTGGCGATGGTCGCCGGTTCGATGCTGGACGAGATGTTCGCTGACCTGATGCTCCGAACGCCCGACTGGGTGAAGGTGCGTCAGGGCACGTACCCGCCCGGACGCGGGGACGCGCCGGACGCGTAACGACGATTTAGAGATTCACCAACCGCCCCGCAGCACGCGGGGCGCACACAAGCAGCGGCGGCAACGCCGCGAGGAGCGGGCGAAGCGATGGCGACGCAAGTCAACAAGAAGATCGTGGTCGGGATTGTCGCGGGTGTCGTGGCGCTGTGCCTCGGCGTGACGGCCCTCGCGGTCTACATGCAGCAGAAGTCCCCCGAGCGGAACGTCACCCGAGGTGACAAGGCCTTCGAGGCCGGGGACTGGAAGCTCGCCGAGGACCAGTACTCCCGCGCGGTGAACAAGGACTCGACGAACATCGAGTACATCGACAAGTGGGGCGACGCCCTCGTCCAGATCATCCCCGAGTCGGACGCGCGCTACGCCGAGCGGTACAACAACTACCTCTCGGGCGTCCTGGCCCTCAAGGCCCGCCAGCGCCCGATGGACGGCGAGATCCAGTACGCCTACGTGAACGAGTTCGTGCGCCGCCAGCGCCTGCTCGGGAGCCCGGGCGTCGATTCCGCAGAGGTCATCATCAACCAGGTGAACGACCGCGCCGCGGGCCTCACCGAGGACGACCCCTTCCGCACGAGACTCCAGCGCTGGCGCGGGTTCGCGTTGGTGCAGAAGGCCGAGGGCGTCACCATCTCCGACGAGGAGTACGAGACCGCGATCAAAGACCTCGCAGACGCCTACGCCCTCGACGGCGAGGCCGACGCCAAGCTCGACCTCTACCTCCTGCACCGGGCGGTGGAGAGCCGGGCGCTCGGGGACCGCAAGGTCGAGCTCGCGGGGCGCGCGGGCGCCGCCGCTAACGCAGCGATGCAAGACCTGCTCGCCGACCACGCGCTCGACCCGGGCGTCATCGCGACCCGTTTCACCGTCGAGCGCCGCGACGCGATCACCTCGAACGACCCCGAGACCGCCGAGCAGCTCGTCCGCCGGGCGGCGCAAGCAGCCGCCGACGCCTTCTCGAACGTTGACGTTTCGAAGCACAGCGTCGATCGGATGGTCGGGGCCGGCATCGCGATCGGGCAGTACATCCCTTGGGAGCAGATCCCGAAGATCGACGCCAAGCTCGTCGAGAAGGCCGAGGAGACTCCGGGCGCGTCCCGCCTCGTCATGCTCCGCGCGAACCTCGCGATGCTCTCGAACAAGTTCGACGACGCGTTCGGGCTCTTCCAATCGGTCGTGGACATGCCCAATCAGCCCGTCAGCCTCGACGGCTACAACCTGCTCAACGACCGACGCCGGGCGCTGAACGCCCAGGCGACGTTGCGCATCCGCCAGGCAGAGTTCTCCTCGGGCGAGGAGAAGGCCGGTTTCCTCGACGAGGCCAAGGCGATCCGCGACCGGCTGAGCGAGACCATCCTCACCGAGCAGGAGGACATGGTCCGCAAGCTCGACATGCAGATCGCGCTGCAGCGCGGCGAGTTCAAAGACGCGCTGCGCCTGCTCCGGAACCTCGAAGAGTCCAACGCCGCGTACTCGCGCGATCCCGACGTGCTGCTCGGCTACGTACGCGCCCTGACCGAGCAGAGGCTCCCGGGCGACGCCAAGGTCAAGCTTGAGGAATACACCCGCCTCCGCGGCGGGCGCAACACGCCGCAGACCCTGCTCTACTGGGGCGCGATCGAGTTCATGCTCGGCAATCTCCAGGAGTCCCTTGGGTATTACCGCGAGCTCCAGGCGATCCTCCCGGAGAACGATTTCGTCCGCGATAGAGTGCGGTCCATCTCCAGCGTGCTGGGCACCGGCGGCGACGACGCGGACCCGATCATCGTCACGATCAATCGCGCCCGCGACCTGCGGGCTCAGGGCGACACAGAGGGCGCCGTCTCGGTGCTCGAGTCCGCCCTGGTAGAAGCGCCCGACGACCAGCGCATCATCCGTCTCCTTGTCAGTCTCGATCTTTCCAACGACAACCGCGAGCGCGCCGGCGAACGCCTGCGCTCCGCGCTCGATCGCAGCCCAGACAGCCAGTTCCTCAAGAACCTGCTCACGCGCGTCGAGATCGAAGACCCCATCGAGGCCCAGCTCCAGATCATCGCCGAGTCCGACGAGTCGGACCTCGTGAAGGCGCTGCAGCGCGAGGTGGTGTACCGCGCCGGGCGTCGCGTGGATGAAGCCAACGAGCAGCTCGAGATCGCCATCGGGATCGACGAGGAAGACTTCCAGGTCATCGACCGCGCGTTCGTCCGCTACGCCTCGCGCGGCAAGGAAGGTCTCGCAGAGGCCGAGCGCGTCGTGCAGATCGCCTCGCGCGTCGATGCGGACGGTCACGGCGGTCAGGTGTACCGCGCCCGCCTCGAGATCCTCAAGGGGGACGCGAGCGAGGCCATCACGATCCTCACCGCGATCACGGAAGAGAACCCGTACGCCGCGGAGGTGTGGCGTTGGCTGGGCGGTGCGCAGCGTGCCGCCGGTCTGAACGATGCGGCGGTGAATTCCTACGCGCGTGCCTACGAGTCGCGTCCCTCGGACGTCGGCTTCGCCGGTGCATACGCCAACGCGCTCGTCGCCGCCGGTCGCGGCACCGAGGCCGCCAAGGTGCTCAGCCCCGACACGGGCGTGCTCCAGTACGGGCAGGGCGGTGACCAGCTCGTGGAGCAGTGGCTGAGGCTCGAAGGGCAGTTCGGCGATCGCGATCGCGTGCTGCAGATGCGTGAGACATCGTTCAACCGCGACCCGTCCACCCTCGACAACACGCTGGCGTTGATGCAGCTGCTCCTCCAGGACGAGAACTGGACCGGGGCCCAGAGCGTCATCGATGGCTACGCGTCGGGGCGCAGTCCCAACCCGCTGCGCATCGCGCAGATGACCTCCGCGATGCGCGCTTCGCAGGGCGACAGCGCCGGCGCGGTCTCGGTGATCGAAGAGTTCATCTCGAACACCCCGGAGAGCGATCTGACACCGGAGCCATTCCGTGTCCTGGCCCGTGCGTACGAGCAGCAGGGAGATCTCGCCGCCGCCGCCCAGACCTACGAGCGCGGCAGCAAGTACCAAGGCGAGCGGCGCATCCTCGACCGCTCCCTCGCGGACCTGCGATTCCGTGATGCGTCGCAAACGCGCGCCCGCGCCGCCTCGATGGCGGCCGACGACCCCGCTCGCGCCGATCTCGACCGCGTCTGGAAGGAGCGGTACGCCCAGGCGATGGAGCTCTACCAGCGGATCCTCACGGACAACGACTTCGATGAACTCATCGCCAAGCGCAAGGCCGAGTGTCAGCTCCGGTTGAACCGGTACACCGCGATGAACGCAACGCTCGACAGCATCGTCGAGACGACGGGGAACCAGAACGATCTCCAGGTGCTGCTGCTCCGCGCGGTGGCCGCCGAAGAGCAGGGCGACGACGCGGCGGTCGATGAGTACATGAACCGCGCGGTCGAGAACAACTCGCTCGACCCGATGGCGTTCTTCCGTCGCGCACAGGTCAACTCCAGGTACCCGGAGCGCATGCCGGATGTGATCGCGGATCTGCAACAGGCCGTGAAGCTACGCGCGGCCTTCGTGGACGCGTGGAGCCTCCTCGCGCAGACCTACGCACGCATCGGGCAGCCCCAGCAGGCGTTCCAGAAGCTGCGCGGCGCGATCGAGTCCAACCCCAACAACACGCGTCTGCCGATCGTGCTGGTGGACCTCTACACCGCGATGGGTCAGATCGACCAGGCCCTCGTCGAGGCAACGCAGCGAGCCAACGCCGACGACACCGACACCTATTGGGTCGAGCGTGCGGCGCAGCTCTCCCAGCGCACGAGCAACTACGACGCCGCCTACCGCTGGCTCACCATGCTCGACGAGCGGACCGAGTTCACCAACGACGCCTACGCGATGGACCGCCTCAATTGCCTGCTCCGGCGCGAGGCCGGCGTAGTGATTCCCGAGGTCAACCGCCTGCTCAGGCGCGTCGAGGCGATCGTGGTGGATGGCGACGCCAACATCATCCTCAAGCTCCTCCGCGCTCGGGGCGAGGCGGCGCGAGGCAACCGCATCGAATCCGACAAGCTCATGGTCGAGGCGCACGACCAGGCCAGGGCCACAGGCCCCGTCGGCCTTCGCCTCTTTGCCGAGGCGCTCTACCTCAGAGGCCTCCAGTCGATGGGCGAGTTGGAAGCGCAGCAGGCGATGCTCTCGTTCATCAACGACACGCAGGCCCTCAGGCCGCTGCACCCGTACCTGAAGCTGGAGATCATCCAGCCCAGCGTCTTCGCAGCGGAGACCCGGGAGCAGCGCGAACAGATCAACGCGGCGCTGAACGCGGTGGGCGAGGAGATCGATCCCCAGGACCAGATCTCGCAGTTCCGCTACTACCGCCTCGCCAGCAACCTCCGGTACGCGTTGGCGGACTACGAGGGAAGCGTGCAGGCGTCGAGAGCGGCGCTGCAACTCGCTCCGAACAACACCGAGATGGCCAACAACCTCGCCTACTCCCTCTCCAGCCACCTGGATCGGCACGAGGAGGCGCTCCCCTTTGCGGCTCGCGCCGCCGAACTCAACCCCAACGCCTCCTACGTGCAGGACACCCTGGGCGTGATCCAGCTCCGCCTCGGGAAGGTCGAAGACGCACTTGCCAGCCTCGATCGGGCGGTCTCGACCGCGGTCGGTCCCGATAACCTCGCGGCGGCCCTACTCCACAAGGCGCAGGCTCTCTTCGCCGCGGACAGGACAACCGAGGCCAAGCAGACCGTGGTGCGTGCCCAGAGAGCGATGGCACAGGCCTCCGTTCAGACCCGAGAACTGTACGCCGAAGAGCTGCAAACGCTGGTTGACGGCATGCGTTGAGCCGACGAGTAGATCGGATCAAGGCGGTGTGAATCCTCACCCGCCACCGACCTCGGCCCCCCGCCGAGGCGTAGGAGTCAACACGCCCGCCCCGAGCACAGCAGGGGCGACGCGTTCGGAACGTAGCCCCAAGGACGGGGTCGCCCCTTTGGCGTCCCCGCTGTGCGCCCACCCCCCGACCCGCACCCCGCGCGGTCTCGCTGGACAAGAGGACAGACCCGATGGCTTCCAACAACCTCCCGGTCCCCTCGAACTCGCGCCCACCCGCGCGCCAGGCCCCCTCGGGGCCCCCCGCGTCCTCGGGCGGAGGAGGGCTCAAGGGCATCACCATCGACCCCGTGCGCATCGCCCGCACCTACTGGCCCATCGTCCTGGTGGCCTTCATCCTCTCGGTTGTGGTTGGTGTCGGTGCCTATTTCGTGCTCGGCAAGGTCGCTCCGAAGTACACGTCCTCAACGATCTACCTAGCCCTTCAGCAGCCGACCGCTAGCGCCGTGGCACCCTTCCAGGGGCAGGCGGAGCTCGAGAAGTACATGGGTACTCAGGTCGAGGTCATGCAGTCCGACCAGATTCTCCGCGCCGCCATCGACACCAATGAGGTGCGCAACAACACGGAGTGGATCAAGCAGTTCAAAGACAACTCCGGCGGGTTCGACGTCAACGAAGCCCTGAAAGAGCTCCGAAAAATGGTCGGTGCCCGCGCCGCGGACGATTCGACGCTGATCCAGTTCAACGTGACCGCGAGCAACCCGAACGACGCCTCGGTGATCGGGCGCGCCATCCAGGTGCGTTATGTCCGCGACAACTCGGAGACCAACGCGGGCGACGTGAACGCACGTCTGCAGGACGTCCTCGCCCGGATCACCGACACGCAGGCGGCGCTCGAGAGCGTCGAGCAGACCATCGCCGCCCGTACGCGATCGGACAATCTGGATACGCTCCAGTCCGCTCAGAGCGCCGCGGCCAGCGAGATCCGTCAGTTGCAGCCAGCGCTCGTCGAGACGCGCCGCTCGCTCTCGGACGCCTCGGAAACCCTCGTACAACGCGAACGAATCCTAGGTGGCCCCGACGCCGCCTTCGACCCCTCGAACACTCCCGTCGGTTTCGTTTACCCCGAAGCGGTCCGCGCCACCGCCGAGAGGAACCCACTTGTCGGGAACCTCGATCTGCGTATCTCCGCGTTGAAGGCCGAGATACAGGCCCGCCTCCGTGAGCTCGGCCCGAAGCACCCGTCGATCATCCGACTCCAGGATCAGGTCAAGGCGATCACGGACCAGCGCAATGTGGAGATCAGTTCCGCGATGGCGGACCTCTTTGCCGCCGAGCTTGAGGGCCTGCGCAACGCGATCCCGCGCCTCCAGCGTGCCGAGCGCGACCTTAGCGAGGATATTGAAGAGGCCAAGCGTCGTCAGAACGAGATCGCGCTCTCCATTCAGGAGATTGACAACCTCCAACTCCAGCAGCAGCGATTCACGCAGACGCTCGACCGCCTCGACGCCGACCGCACCGATCTGCAGATCATCATCGGGCGCTCCGCACGCGTCCGTGTCCTGCAGTCAGCGAACGTGCCCGATTCCCGTTCCTTCCCCAAGGCGATCCCCGTCATCGGCGCTTCGATTGTGGTGCTGACCGGATTTGTCATCGGGCTCATCTTCCTCAAGGAGCTCCGGGAGCAGCGCATCCGCACGCCGCAGGACATCGCGGCGATCCCGCGCACCCGCGTGCTGGGGGTGCTGCCCGATGCCTCGATGGACCCCGCGCAGCCCAAACGCATCGAACTCGCAAGCTCCGAAGCGCCCGACGGCGCGATCGCCGAGAGCGTGCGGCAGCTCCGCTCCACGATCATCCAGCGCATGGACGAGCGCGGGCACCACTCGATCCTGATCGGCGCGGGCCTCCCGGGCTCGGGCTCGACCACCGTCGCGTCCAACCTCGCGCAGTCGATCGCCTCGATCGGTCGTCGCGTGCTCATCATCGACGCGAACCTGCGCCGCCCGGCCATGCACAACGCCTTCGACCTCGATGAGGCACCGGGCCTCGCGGAGATCCTCCGCAGTGAGACCACCCTCGACGAAGCGGTGACCCACGACGTTCACGCCATCCCCGGGCTCAGCGTCCTCACCGCCGGCAGCGATCGCAAGCAGGCCTACGAGCGGTTCCTCTCCGAGAGCATGGAGAGCGTGCTGCAGGAGGCCCGTGGCAAGTACGACGTCGTCATCATCGATGTCGCCCCGGGCGTCGTCTCTTCCGACATGAACGCACTGGCATCCTTCGTGGACGCCACCGCGCTCGTCGTCCGCGCCTACGCGGAGAAGCGCGGCCTCGTCGCTCGCCTCCGGAACCAGCTCGCGGTCACCGGCGCCGAGTTCCTGGGCGTCGTGGTGAACGGGGTCAAGCCCGCGGCGGGTGGCTACATGAAGCGGAACTTCGAGCAGACGCTCAGCTACCAGCAGCCCAAGCGTGTCAAAAACACCGCGAAGCCCGAGCCCGCCAAGAAGCCCAAGAAGCTCCGCAGCGCAGACAAGGACGAGGTCAAGGCCGGCGTGAGCACGGACGGAAACGAAGACTCCTGATCAATACGCCCGCACCGCGGGCCCTGAGGGGTACGATCCGCCCGCGCCATGTCCCAGCCCGCCACCAGTATCGATCCCGCCCAGCTGGCGGTTGACGCGGCGAACGCCCCCCCGGGGGTGATGGACATCTTCCACAATTCGATCTTCATCTTCGTCATCGCCTTCGTGGTCACGCTCTGCGCCACGCCGCTCATGCGCCGCATCGCGCTCTCGGCGGGCATCGTCG
The DNA here is from genome assembly GCA_029260475.1 of Phycisphaerales bacterium. Classification (GTDB taxonomy): domain Bacteria; phylum Planctomycetota; class Phycisphaerae; order Phycisphaerales; family UBA1924; genus OFTM391. The sequence goes on from JAJDDE010000125.1 coordinate 66,147, forward strand.
ATGCGCCCGATGAGGCGCGCAAAGCCCACCGCGTCCCCGTCGCGTACCTCGGCGGCATCGCGGTCTTCCTGGGCATCTTCGCCGCCATCATCACCAGCTATTTCGGCGACATGCTCCCCGATTGGCTCTACGTCCCCTTCGACGTCTACCTCTACATGCCGTCGGATCGGATGCCGCCGGTCGGGCAGTCCGAGCCCTCCATCTTCGTCCCGATCTCCATCCTGCTCGGCATGGCGGTGATCACGCTCGTCGGGTTCCTCGACGACGTCGTCGGCCTCGACCCGCGTCTCAAGATCGCGGGCCAGCTCATGGCGGCCGCCGCCATGGCGCTGCAGGACGTGGGCACCAAGGTGGCCTCGGGCATCATGAAGCCCATCGGCGAGATGGTCGGCAACGAGGGGCTGACGTGGATCATGGACCTGCCGCTCCTGGGCGCCACGGAGTTCGACCTCATCTACTGGGTCGGCACCGGGATCATCGCGGTCTTCGTGATCGGTTCGTGCAACGCCGCCAACCTCATCGACGGCCTCGACGGGCTCCTCTCGGGCGTCACCGCGATCGCCGTCGGCGCGATGCTGGTCATCGCGCTGTTCATGGCCAACAGCCTCGACGGCCCCCTCGACAACGCGCGCATCGTGATGTGCCTCGCCGTCATGGGCGCGTGCCTCGGGTTCCTCTGTCACAACTTCAACCCCGCCACCATCTTCCTGGGCGATTGCGGCAGCCTCCTCCTGGGCTTCATGACCATCGCCATCGTGCTCACCCTGGGCGACACGGGCAAGACCCACTTCGTCGTCGCGGGCCTCGTGATCTGGTCGATCCCGATCATCGACACGGTGCTCGCGATCGTCCGGCGCAAACTCGCGGGACTGCCGATGAGCGCCCCCGATGCGCACCACCTGCACCACATGCTCAAGCGCTCGCTGGGCGTCAAGGGCGCCGTCTTCTCGCTCTACGCGATCGGCGTCGCGTTCGGCATCGTCGGCATCTGGATGACCTTCGGGCGCACGCGCGTCGTCCTCACCGTCGCGCTCGTGCTCCTCTCGTTCATCGGCATCACCGCCGTCAAGATCGCGCGCAAGCAGCAGCTCGAGCAGCAGGCGATCGACAAGACCGCCCAACGCGCGCTCAAACCCGTCGAACCCGCGAAGAAAGCCGAGGCCACCCAGCCATGAGCGAGCGAGGCAAAGACATGCTGAGCGCCTTCCGCGAGGGGCGCAACGAGGCCCAGGCGCGCCTCGAATCGTGCGAGCACAAGGGCATCAAGCGGTTCCTGAGGCTCGACGCAGCGACCTACGAAGGCGGCGCGCTGGACGCGAAGACGCAGGAGCTCCTGGGCCTCGTCGCCAGCGCCGTCCTCCGGTGCGATGACTGCATCACCTACCACGTCGAGCAATGCGTGACGCACGGCTGGTCGAAGCAAGAGATCGAGGACGCCTTCAACGTCGCGATGATCGTCGGCGGCTCCATAGTCATCCCGCACGCGCGGCGTGCCCTGCTCGTCCTCGACGTTCTGATCGAGGAGCGGGGCGACTAACCCGCGAACCGGATCAGCGTCCGTCGCAGCGGCCTGATCGCGAAGACCACCAGCACCAGCAGGCAGCCGAAGGCGATGGGCCCGGGGATTAACATCCCGTGCGCACCCAGCTCGCTGTCGATCGAAACGACCCAGCCCGTGGCGCGCAGCAGGGCCTCGAGCCCGAGGCCGCACGCGACCGAGAGTCCGACGACGCCCACGAGGTACGCGATCAGCGCGCCGGTGCCGAGTTCCTTGCGCACGATGCCGACCGTCCCGAGGTTCGTCGCGGGACCAGCGAGCAGGAAGACCAACGCCGCCCCGGGCCCCACGCCCGCGGCGATCAGCCCGGCGGCAACGGGAGTCGCCGCGGTGGCGCAGACGTACATCGGTACCCCAACGATCGCCATCACGATCATCGCCAGCGGCCCCGAGCCCCACTGCGCGAGCGCATCCTTCGGCACGAACGCCATTATCGCGCCCGACACCACGAGCCCGACCACGAGCCAGAGCACCAGATCGTCCAGCAGCTTCGAGAGCGCGTAGTGCAGCCCCTCGCCCAGACGATCGATCGCGCCGGGCGGCGCGGGTGCGGTCCCGCAGCAGGTCGGCTTCGACGAGCAGCAGGCACTCTCGGCGACGGGCAATTCCACAGACTCCGGCGTGACAGACGTCCTGCGGTCGGCGACGAGCGTGATGAGCCCCGCGCCGATCGCGCAGATGAACGCGGCGACCACGCGGGCGACCGCCATCACCGGCCCGAGCAGCGCGTAGCTCAGCGCGATGGAGTCCGCGCCGTTCTCGGGCGTCGCGACGAGAAACGACACGGTCGCGGGCTTGGAGGCCCCCGCGCGCCGCAGCCCCATCGCCGCCGGCACCACGCCGCAGGAGCACAGCGGCAGGGGGGTGCCGATGACCGCCGCCCGCAGCACACTCCACTTGCTGTCACCCAACCATCGCGCCACCGCCTTCTCGGGCAACCACGCGCGGATCACGCCCGCGAACAGCAGCCCGAAGAGCAGCCAGGGCGCGGCCTCCAGCGCGATGTGGTACGTAGAGACTCCCAGCCGGTTGATGACGTCGAGCAATGTGTCCATGATCCTGTCTAACCATAGGGGAGAACCATGTCTTCCGATGACAACACGGTGTCAACAGGTGCGCGATGGAGCGTGTACCTCGCTGGCGAGATCCATTCGGATTGGCGACAGCAGATCGACGCGGGCGTGCGCGGCGCGGGCCTGCCGGTAGACCTCACAGGCCCCGTCACCGATCACCCCCTCTCCGACGACGCGGGCACGATGATCATGGGCGCCGAGCCCGACCCCTTCTGGCACGACCGCAAGGGCGCGGGCCTCAACGCCATCCGCACGCGCAACCTGCTCAAGCGCGCCGACATCGTGGTCGTCCGCTTCGCGGGCAAGTACCGCGAGTGGAACGCTGCTTTCGATGCCGGTCAGGCGGTCGCGATGGGCACCCCGCTGGTGGTGATCCACGACGATGACCTCCGCCATGCGCTCAAAGAGGTGGATGCGCAGGCGATGGCGGTGGTCAGGGAGCCGGGGCAGGTCGTGGAGATCCTTCGGTACGTCATTGAGGGATCGTTGGGCTGAGTCTCCGACATTCTCAGCAGCGTGGGAACCGCAGCCACTCCGGGTGGCATGGTCAAGTGCTCTGACTTGGCCATGTGAAACAACGGTGAGCCTCAACCCACGGCACAGTCCGCCCCCTGCGCGTCATCGGACACGCTCCGGGATCAGCCGGGGCGGCTGTTCCCGGCCACCCGGAGCGCGACCTTCCGGCGAAGCGCCTCCAGACCACGGCACCCGGAAGAGTGCCAACGCCTCACACGCGCGGGCGTGCCTCGTTGACCACAATCGGGCGGCCCTCCATCGAGTACCCGTTGAGTGCCTCCATCGCCTTCTTCGCGTCGTCGTCGGGCATCTCCACGAACGCGAACCCGCGGCTGCGCCCGGACTCGCGGTCCTCCATCACGTGGGCGTCGGTCACCTCGCCGTGCTGGGCGAAGAGCTCGCGGAGCTGGGGGCCGGTCACGGTCCAGGGCAGGTTGCCGACGTAGAGCTTCATCACGGGCCTCCGCGGAGTAGGGAGCGATCGGGAGCGAATGTCGCAGTGTACGCGGCGCGCGATCAATCGCCCGCGATGGGTATGACGTCCTCGATGCCACGCTCACGCTTCGCGGACAGGATGAGCGTGAGACCGGCGAGGAGCAGCACCACACCGATGAGGCGCGCGGGCGTGATCGGCGTCTTCGGGATGTTCAGCCAGCCGTAGTGATCGACCAGCACCGAGGAGACGAGCTGACCCGTCACGAAACACGCGATCAGGCCCGCCGCTCCGAGCGGTCGCACCGCGACGACCGCCGTGAAGACCATGGTCACGCCGCAAAGCCCGCCGAGCCACGACCACCAAGGCGCGCCGCCGATCGCACTGAGCGTGGGCAGCTTCGCCTGCTTCGTGAGCACGAAGCCCAGGCACACGAGCGTGAGCAGGCTGATGGCGACGATGAAGTTGACGAACGCCCCAAAGAGCGGGTGCCCGGCGTGCTGGCGGAACTCGCTGTTGAAACCGGACTGCATCGGGATCAGCATCCCGGCGCCGATCGCGATCGTGATGAGGACGTAGTGCATGGTGCCAGCGTACCGGGGCATCGCGACGCGGCCCGGCGCAAATGAAAAGCCGCCCGCGCGAGATGCACGGGCGGCTGCCAAAGTCTGCGGAGGCCGCTCCAGGCGGGGTCGCCTTAGGATATGGAGCGATATCCCTCTTACTCCTCCGTGAACCCCTGTGCGGGGATCACGGTCACGCCCCAAACTCTCCTCCGAGACTTGGTGAAGACCGGCACGCCGAGAGGCTCGGCGCGGCAGCGAGTGGGCGTCGTCCGAGTCGGCGACGCCGAGAAGACCGATTTCGAGTGGTTTGAGCCGGGATGTGCCGACGTCGCAAGCGCGAACCGCGCAACAACAGCACTTCTCGTCTCTCCTCGATCCGGATGTGAGCCGCGTCTCCGTCTGTGCGTTCGGATGGCGACGCTGGAATATACGCCCCCAAGAAGGGTGTGCAAACGGGAAAGACGAGAACGGGTCAACGTTTACCCCTTCGTCGTAAACGCGGAGCCGATAACCGTGTTTGGGGGGCGTTCAGCGTCCGGACACCGGCATCCCGTCCGCAAAATCAGTCACCCCGGCACGCGCACCAGGCGGGAGGGCCAGAACGTCCCCTCGCCCATCTCGATCCGGTCGCCGTTCTTCATCAGGAATTTGAACCGCTGCTTCAGGAAGTCCACCTCGGGGCTGAAGCGGTTGTTGGCGTCCACCGCGGACTCCGGGAAGAGGCCCAGGGTCACGCTGCTGTTGAAGCGCCCGTGGTAGTAGAAGGCGAGCTCGCCCTGCTGCCGCAGGCGACGCGCCTCCTCTTCGGCGGCCTTCCGGTACTTCTGCTGCGAGCCCTTGTCGTAGCTGCCCAGTTCCAGCGTGTACACCGCGTCTCGGTCGCCGAAGCGGGCCTTCGCGCCCGCGAGATCCAGCTCGGAGGCTCCGGCACCCGGGTCGTTGTCGGTGATGGGGGGCGCGAGGTACGCCCTGGCGAAGGGGGCGCCCTCGCCCACCCGGATGGCCTTCAAACGATTGAGTTCCGCGAGTGCGTTCGGATCGCCCGGCCCGCTGAACCGGCCCGCGACGATCACCGACCCCGCATCGCGCGTCCGCACACGCGCGTCGGTCCGGCCCGACTGGCGGGCGACCGCCGAGAGATCGCGATGGGCCTGCTCACGATGCCCTTCGCCTGAGTAGAACCGTAGAGCGATCGCCCAGTCCGCCTCCCTGATGACGGCGGCGGATCCACCCCCATGCCCGTCCGTGATACCCCGCCCAGATCCACCCGAATCCGGCGAGGAACACCCTGTTACGAGGGCGAAAATCAGGGGTGCCAGCAGAAGCGCACGATCGGCCGGGCAGAATCTGCCGAATCGGGGCGTTCGACCGGAACGGTGGTTATCGGGTGTATGCAAGTCTTTGTCCTGACTTGAGTTAGAATTCTCTTATGGAAACGTGTTCAAGTCCGTGAAGCCGCGCAGACGATACATCTTCTGTGGGAACGCACCAAATGGTTCCCATACAAATCGTCCCCGGCTCAACGGAGTGTAGCCGGAGCTTCAGACACCGATGCGTCTTGTCGGTTGCCCGTCGTGTTCGAAGGATCTGAACACACGAGCCGGCCGCCAGGCGGAGTCAGGTTCACGAATGACCAACGTCTCGAACATCCCGTCCTTCATCACCACCAAGGCCATCCGACCCGTGGATGCACGACAGCCGAGCCTGCCCTCGCAGCTCAGCCCGAGCCAGTCCCCGAGGCTGGACGACGTGCGTCTCTCAACGGACGCCCGCGAGGCACAGCCTCAGGCGGACGCCCCGATCAGGTCGGACGTCGTCAACCGCGTCCGTGCCGACATCGAAGCGGGCCTCTACAGCGACGAAGCGATCGATGAGCGCCTCGACGCCATCCTCCCCCGTCTCATCGAAGACATCCGCAATCTGTAACGACCACACCGCGTGCCGGGCCCTCCTCGGTCCCCGCGTGTACTGACCTCTTTCCCCATGATCGATGCGCCGCCGTGACCCCGTGTCACGGCGGTTGTCGTTCACGCCTCGAGCGTGAGCATCTCCAGCCAGCGCGCGCGCAGCATCGCGGTGGTCGCCCCGGGCTCGCCGGTGCCGATCGTCTCCTTCTCCACGCGGACCACGGGCAGCACGCCCCAGCCCGAGTTCGTCAGGAAGAGCTCGTCCGCGTCCAGCACGTCGTTGATCGTGAGGAGGCGCTTCTCAACCCGCAGGCCCTCGCTCGGCGCGATCTCGAGCAGGGCATCGCGCGTGATCCCGGGCAGCACGGGCTGGGCGATCGAGCCCGCCGATTCTTCGCCCCGCGCCAGCGCCGTGAAGAGGGCGCCGTCCTTGACCACGAACAGGTTCGAGACCGCGCCCGAGCAGACGTGGTTCGTCACGCTCAGCACGAGCGCCTCCCCCATCCCCGCGCCCGCGGCTTCCTGCAGCGTCCGCAATCGCCACCAGTAGTTCAGCGTCTTGTGCCCCGCCATCGGGTCGAAGGGGTTCGCCTTCGCCGGCGCGATGAGCACACCTACGCCCTTGTCGAACATCTCATCCGGGTAGGGGGTTTGTGGCGTCACGCTCACGAGCACCGTGGGGTCGTGCCCCGCCGGGGCCTCGCCGGTGCGCGCGCCGGCGAGCATGTTGAGGTCCCCACCGGTGATGGTGAGCTTCACGCGCGCCCGCCCGTCGCCCTTCGCGAGCCCCGAGGCGTCCAGCGCCTGCTGGATCGCTTCCTCTAAGGGACGCGTGCGGAGGCGCTCAGAGAGGCCCAGTTCCCGGGCGGAGCGTTCGAGGCGTCCGAGGTGCTTCTCGACGCGGAAGACGCGGCCATTGGCCCCGTGCATCGTTTCGAAGAGTCCCAGCGCGTGCTGGAAGCCCGCGTCGAAGGCGGAAACCTTCGCGTCGTCGTGGTCGATCAGGGCGCCGTTGAGCCAAGCGGTGGAGGGCATAGGGCAAGGGTAGTGCGCACAGCGGGCGCGGTGTGGCGTAGTCTGGGCCCATGCGCATCGGGATGATCGGTTTCGGCATGGTGGGGCAGGCGGTCGCGACGCTGCTGACGCGTCACGCCGACGAGTACGCTCGGCGGCTCGGCGAGCCGCTGGAGCTGGCGAGCGTGCTCTGCCGGGACACGCTGCGCGAGCGTGAGACGCCCGTGCCGGACGGATCGCTGTATACGGATGAAGTAGAGGACTTTTTCGCGGAGTCGTACGACCTGGTCGTCGAGTGCGCAGGTGCCGACGCCCGCTGCCAGGCGCTGGTCATGCGCTGCGTCGAGGCGGGGATCGACGTCGTCACCGCGAACCAGACGCTGCTGGCGACGCGGGGAGAGGAGCTGTTCACGCTCGCGGAGGAGAAGCGGGTGCGCATCGGCTTCGAGGGTGCACTGGCGGGAGGCATGCCGCTGACGGGCTGCCTCGCCTACGGGATGTCGGCCAACCACATCACCGAGTTCGCGGGCTTGCTGAGCGCGACGTGCAACGAGGTGCTCACGCGCATGGAGCGTGAGGACGAGAGTTTCAGCGAGGCGCTGAACGCGGCCCGCGTCGCGGGCATCACGATGCCCGACGCCAAGGAAGACACCCGCGGGCGCGACACCGCCCAGAAGCTCGCGATCATCGCGACGGTGATGTACCAACGCCGCGTGGACGTGGGGTCGATCCGCACGACGGGCATCGACGCGATCACCGAGGAGGACCAGCGCCTGGCGCGCGACCTGGGTCACACCATCCGCCTGGTCGCCCGCGCCCAGGAGACCGAGCGGGGCGTGTATCTGCGCGTCGCCCCGATGCTCGTCGAGCGGCACGAGCCCATCGCGAGCATCTACGGGCCCCGCTGTGCTGCCTTCCTCGTCGGCGACGCCTGCGGTCGCGTGATGATGACCGGCCAGGGCGCCGGGGCGATGCCCGCGGCGAGCGCGATCGTCAGCGACATCATCCGCGTCGGAGCCCTGCGCACGCACAGGGGCGAGGGCCGTCTCAACGCCTGGCCCCTCGGCGCGGACGCGCTCGGGATCGCGCCCGCGGGCGAGACGGTCAAGCGGTTCTACGTCCGCGTGCCCGTCGAGGACCACGAGCAGGGCGTGCGCGCATTCCTGAGCCATCTCAAGCGGGGGGGCGTGGAGATCCATGTGCTGCACGAGCTTGCGGGCATGCTGGTGATGATCACCGAACCGACCACACGCCTCGCGCTCGACGGTGTCCTGAACTCCGCCCCGCCCTGCGGGCTGGACCTCAAGAAACGCGTGACGCTGCGTGTGTACACCCCCGAGTGGGCGCTCTGAGCGGCGGCGCGAAACGCGCGGGGCGCGTACCCTGTGGGCCCCATGTCCAAAGCTTTCCAGAACCCCAAGGGCACTCGCGACTTCTACCCCGAAGAGATGCTGCGCCGCAGGTATATCGTCGAGCAGTGGCGGGCCGCCAGCGTCCGGCACGGCTTCGAGGAGATCGACGGCCCCACCTTCGAGCACGCCTCGCTCTACACCGTAAAGTCGGGCGAGGGCATCCTCTCCGAGCTCTTCAGCTTCTCGCGCGAGGGCGGCGACGACCTCTACGCCCTCCGCCCCGAGTTCACCCCCACGCTCGCGCGCATGTACGCGCAGAAGGCCGCGAGCCTGCCCAAGCCGGTGCGCTGGTTCTGCGTCCCGAGCTTCTTCCGCGCGGAGAAGCCGCAGCGGGGGCGGTTGCGGGAGTTCTTTCAGTGGAATTGTGATGTGATCGGGGAGGGCGGGTTCGGCGAGGACGCGGAGGTCGTCGGCGTGCTCGTCGGTGCGATGGACGAGATGGGCGTGGGCGGCCGCGTGCGCGCGCACATAAACAACCGGGCCGCGATGGCGTCGCTCGTCAACGCGATGGGCGTGGGCGCAGACGCGGTTGACAGCGCGTTCGTGCTGCTCGATCGGCGTGAGAAGCTCGATGACGAGGCGCTCGAGGCGATGGCCTTCGAGTTCGGCATCAACGATTTCGGTTTCCTGCAGTTCCTGAAGCGCCCGAGGCGCGGAGGCAACCCGAGCGTTGAGATCGCGGTCGAGAGCACGCCCGAAGCCGCGGCGTCTGAAGCGACCGCCTATGCGCGCACGCTCGACGAGGTCGCCGGCGCGCTCCGCAACGCTGGTGTCGGCGATCGCTGCGTGAGCGACCCTGACGTCGTCCGCGGCCTCGCCTACTACACCGGCACCGTCTTCGAAGTGCTTGCGGAGGGCGAGCGCGCCGTCGCGGGGGGCGGGCGGTACGACAACCTCATCGAGCTCTTCGGCGGCCCGCCCACGCCCGCCTGCGGCTTCGGCATGGGCGACGTGGTCCTCGGCAACCTGCTCGAGGACCACGGGCTCTTCCCCAGCGGCAACGACCTGCGCGACGCGATCGATCGCGTCGTGAAGTCCGTCTCACTGCGCCCCGAGGTCTTCGTGGTGTCGGGGGGTGAAGAACACGATCCACTCGTCGGGCCGCTGATGGCCCGTTTGCGGCGTGGCGTGGAATCTGAGTCGTACCGCGAGCGTGGCGCAGACGCGAAGCCTTGGGACGCGGATCGCTATGACACGAGCGCCGGAGGCGTGCCACCCATGCACGTGCGCACGACGTCGAAGACCACGCGCAACCTCAAGAAGTTGTTGCAGGAGGCCGAGAAGCTGGGCGCGAAGACCGCGGCGATCGTCCACGGGCCCGACAAGGTGCAGCTCAAGGACCTCGGCGCGCGCACGGACGTGGGCGACTTCGCGATCGATTCGCAGACGAGCAACGCGCTGGGCGACGTGGCGTACGTCGGCGGCGCGATCGCGGGGCGTTGAGCGCGATGTGCGGGCGCTTCGTGCTGGATTTCACCTGGTCGGAACTCTTCGATCTGCTGAGCGCGGAGTGGACACAGACGGGTGTCGATCTGCCGGGACCGTCGTGGAACGTCGCGCCGACGAACAACGCGGTGATCGTGCGCACGGGCGAGGCGAAGCGCGAGGCGGCGATCGCGCGGTGGGGTCTGGTGCCGGGCTGGGCGAAGGACCTATCAATCGGTACGAAGATGTTCAACGCGCGCAGCGAGACGGCCCACGAGAAACCCGCCTTCCGCAGCGCCTTCCAGCGCAGGCGCTGCGTGGTGCCGATCAGCGGGTTCTACGAGTGGCAGAAGGGCGAGGGCGGGAAGCAGCCGTGGTACGTGACGCGGGCCGATGAAGAACCGCTGTTGTGCGCCGGCCTGTGGGAGCTGTGGACGGGCGCGGGCGATGCGGCGATCGAGTCCTTCAGCATCCTCACGACCGCGCCCAACGCGTTTATGGAGAAACTGCACGACCGGATGCCCTGCGTGCTGGAGCGCGAGGGCGTGGAGGCGTGGCTCGACCCGGGAGAGACGGTGAACGAGGCGCGGTCGATGCTGCGGCCCGCTGCCGACGGCGTCCTGGAGGGTCACCCGGTCTCGAAGCGCGTGGGGAACGTGAGGAACGACGACGCGTCGCTTGTGGAACCTGTCGAGGAGCTGGGCGGGTTGTTCTGAGGTGACCTCTGGGCGGAGCGGTCTGAGGCGCTGTGATTGGGAGGCGGGCTCTTCGATTAGCATGGTGGGAACAATCACCACGGGGAAATGCTCACGATGGACGGGTTCGTGATCCGAGATACCGACTTCCGGTCGCGCGTACGCGATAGCTTCGCGCGCCAGCCGCTGATGGAGACGCTCGGGGTCCGGATCGAGAACGTAGAGCCGGGGCGCGTCGAACTCGTCATGGAGCACGACACGCGGCTGACCCAGCAGAACGGCTACATCCACGCCGGTGCGCTGGCGTCGATCCTCGACAGCGCGTGCGGGTATAGCGCGCTGACGCTCACAGAACCCGGGGCTGACATGCTCTCGGTCGAGTTCAAGGTCAACCTGATGGCACCCGCGAAGGGTGAACGGTTCGTCGCGATCGGACGTGTGCTGCGTGCGGGGCGCTCGCTGAGCGTGACCGCCGGTGAGCTCGTCGCTTATGACGGGGGTCGAGCAGCATGTGTGTGCGCGATGCAGGCAACGATGATGACGATGCGATGAAGCCGCAGGCCGGGCGCGTTGTCCGGTGGGCCAGAAGCTCACATGGCACGAGGAGGTACCGCGATGCGAGCACAAGTATTGACGCCCTGGACGCACCGTCGGTGGAGCTTCTGTTTCCCTGCCGAGCTCTACCCGGCGGTGCTCGAACGCCTTCGCGGCACGCCGGCGCGGCTCGATGAATGCTGCGGGGCACTCGATGACGCGTCGGGTTGCGCATCGCCGGAGGACGGTTGGTCGATCCGGCGTCATGTCGGGCACCTGGGCGATCTCGAAGCGCTGCTCTCGTCCCGCCTTGATGCGTACGAGCGCGGGGTTCACGAGCTGCCGGCGGCGGATATGTCCAATCGTGTCAGCGTTGAGACGGATCACGACGCGCAGCGACTCGATGCGCTGCTCGCTCGGTTCCGCGACGTTCGATCCGAGACGATGAGCCGTCTCGATGCGTACCCGCGTGACTTCTTCGCCCGATCGGCCTGGCACGCACGCCTCGGGATGCAGAAGCGCGTCGTGGACACCTGCGTCTTCTTCGCGGACCACGACGATCATCACGCCGCGCTCATGCGTCTCGTGGCGTCGGGGGTGTGATCACGCGTTCTCGTGGATATGCGAGATGTACTTCTCGATGAGCTTGCCCGAATCGCGCGCCGGTCGGGGCGCTGTGTTCTCGGTCAGCGTGCTCACCGGCAGGAACCTTGGGAAGGGTTCCTTGCAGTGGGGGCAGTCGCCGAAGTCGTGCTGCACCAGCGGGTGGCGGCAGTTGCGGCAGCGTGCGACGGTGCCGCACTCGGGGCAGACGCCCAGCTCGTTGCCGGCCAGGTCGTAGCCGCAGGCGTGGCAGAGGTGGTCTTCGTGGGGTTTGGCGAAGGTGATGAGCAGGCAGACGGAGGCGAGCAGGCCCCCGTAGCCCCAGGCGGGGCTCATGAGCCAGATGGGCGGGGGCTCGATGTCGGGGCGCGGGAAGCGGTAGATGAGGTAGGAGGCGACGAGCATCTCGAGCCCCACCGCGGCGGGGATGAACAGGAGGCGCATCCACCGGGCCGGGAGCTTCCAGGTGATCCACCAGACCAGGATGGCGTAGAGGGGAAAGACAATCATGGGGCACACGGGTGTTCGCTGATGCTACGGGCGGGTATGCGGGGAATCGTGAGATCGGCGGCGGGGTGGGGGCTCCCACCGATGCTCGGCGCTTTGAGGGCTGGCGGCCGGCCTCTTATAGATAGACTGCGCCCATGCCCGCTGGCCCCAACCACAACTCGACCAAGAAGAAGAAGGACGAGATTAACCCGTGGTCCGTCTCCGGCTTGGGGATGGAACTGGTGGGGGCCGTCGTGGGCATGGGCCTGCTGGGCTGGTTCGTGGACTACAGCGCGAACACCGAACCCTGGGGCGTGACGATCGGGGCGGTTCTCGGGCTGATCGGCGGCGGGTACAACTTCGGGAAGAAGGCGATGGCGCTGCAGAAGCGATCGATCGCTTCGATGGACGCTTCCCGGTTCAGAACCGTCATCGATGAAGATGAAGCCGATGCGGGCGAGAGCACCGGCACAGGCTCCGCAGGGCACGGCGCGGGCGACGCGATTCGCGAGGGCGGGAGTCTGGAGACGCGGAAGCGTCCCTCGATGATGGACCGCATGTTCGGCTCCGAGGAGGGCGAGATGGACGAGGACGAGGATGTCCGCTTTCCCCCGGACTTCGACGGCACGCCCACGCTGCCGAATCAGCCGCCGAAACAGCCACCAAAACAGGGCGGGGGACGAGGATGAACGACGAGACGACCCAGCCAGAGAAGACCGCGGCGGAGATCCCTCCCCACGAGGTCGAGTTCGCGCTCCCGGCGGGCAAGCTGGTGCTCGCCGGTGTGATGGCGGCCTTGGTGGTCGGTGGCGCGGGGGTGGGGCTGCTCCTGATGCTCGGCAAGCCGGTTCTCGGAGCGGCTCTGGGGGGCGTGGGGCTGCTGATGACCTGCGTCGGCCCGCTGGCGATCTCACCCTGGCGGGCGCGGACGGTGGCGAAGTGGGGGCCCCACCTGATGGCGTCGCAGGTGATTTCTCTGATGGGGGTGATCCTCGTTTCCGTGCTGCTATACTTCTCGACCCGCCCGTCGGAGCTCGCGCTTTCGGCGACCATCGCGGCCGGTTTCATCCTCGCTCAACTCCTCCAGGTCAACGTTCTCAAGAGCGCGATCGTGGACGCTGAGCGTCGCTGAACCCGGCTCCGAACGCGGGGGATCGGGCGAAGGATTCCGCCCGGTTCTACTTCGACAGGAATCGTTCTCCCCCCGCAGGACACGCACCGCGATGATGCCAGCCTCACTCGTGCTCGCCGCCGACCCTTTGGGTCATGTGCTCGACAAGAACGTCGTGGGTCCGATCACGATGAACATGATCACCATGGTCATCGCGGCTGCGATCACGATCTGGCTGATGACCGTCGCCGCCAAGGCGATCGCGACGGGCGACGAGTCCAAGGGCAACGAGCGGTATGTCACCAAGGGCCGCTTCGCGCAGACCATCGAGTGCATCGTGATGTACCTGCGGGACACGGTCATCAAGCCCCAGCTCGGGCACGACGCGAACAAGTTCACGCCGCTGCTGCTCTCGCTCTTCTTCTTCGTGCTGACGTGCAACCTGATCGGCCTCGTGCCGCTGCTGGACATCCAGCACATCATCGGTGGCCTGGGTTGGGGTGACTCCCACTTCGCGATCGTCGGCGGCACGCCCACCGGGCGCATCTGGATGACCGGTGCCCTGGCGACGGTCGTCTTCATCATCTGGAACGCCCACGGCATCATCCAGAACGGCGTCCTCGGGTGGTTGCACCACTTCATGGGCGGCGCCCCCTGGTACCTCGCTCCGATCATGGTCCCCGTCGAGCTTCTCGGCACGATCGTGAAGCCCGCGGCGCTGGCCATTCGTCTCTTTGCGAACATGACCGCCGGTCACGTGCTGCTCGCGGTGATCCTCGGGTTCACCGGCGGTGCGCTGAAGGCGATGGGCGTGGTGGGTGCCCCGATCACGCTGGTGGCTCTGCTTGCCGGCGTTGCCATCTTCTTCCTCGAGCTCTTCGTCGCCTTCCTGCAGGCGTACATCTTCATGTTCTTGACCGCCCTCTTTATCTCGCAGATGTCGCACCATCATCACGACGACCACGCTTCGGCGGAGTCGTACGACGCGGACCACCCCGCGTCCGAGGATTCCTCGGTGGTGGTGACGGCCTGAATGTGTTGAACCCGCGAGCTCGGCGTGGTGCCGGGCCTACGTTTTTTCTGAGAATTTCGCGCCGCAGCTCGCGGCACTGTCCACGAGTTTGGAGCCCCACGATGTCCATCAAGAAGCTGATCTCTTACAGCGTTGTCGCCGGCCTCGGCGTCATGCTCTTCGCCGACCCCGCCTTCGCCCAGGGTGGCGGCGGCGCTACCGGCGAAGCCGTCCGTTCGACCGGCGACGGTCTCAAGTCCCTCGGTGCCGGCCTCGCTGCCGGCCTCGCCGTCATCGGCGGCGGCCTGGGCATCGGCAAGATCGGTTCTTCAGCGGTCGAGTCCATGGCCCGTCAGCCTGAGGCCTCCGGCACGATCTCGACCAACATGCTGATCGCGGCGGCCCTCGTCGAGGGTGCCACCCTCTTCGCGGTCCTCGGCGGCTTCCTGAACCTCCGCTGAACCCGGTTCGGTCACGTCCCTCGCGCCCGGGCGCGAGGGCGGCTCGCTGTCGTCTCGCACGAGGACAGCCACCGCCCCCGCGCCCGGCCCATCCGCACCCGGCGTCCGCGTCGGCCCCTGCACGCACCCTTTTCCCCTTGAGGACCGCGATGAACGCACGCACCCTCAGCACGCTGACCGCAACGGTCGCGCCGCTTGTTCTGACTGTCTCCGCCTTCGCGGCGGACGCCGCCGATGCCCACGCTGGCGACGGGCACGCGGAGCAGACCGTGCAGACCTTCGACATCATCGGTTATGCCGCGGGTGTGGTCGTGTTCCTGCTCGCGATGGGCGTGCTCGCGAAGCTCGTCTGGCCCAAGATCATCTCGGGCCTTGACGAGCGTGAGGCCAAGATCCTCGGCGAGATCAACGCCGCGGAGGAGGCTCGTGCCCGGGCGAACGCGGCCCTCAAGGAGTACGAGTCGTCGCTCGCCGAGGCCCGCACCGAGGCCAACGCGATGATCGAGCAGACCAAGGCCGACCAGTCGCGTCTCGCCGCCGAGCTCAGCTCGAAGGCCGAGGCGATCGCCGCCGAGACGATGGACGACGCCCGTCGGAACATCGACGCGATGAAGAAGGCGGCGGTCGCGGAGGTGTACCGCGAGGCGGCGAAGGCCGCGACGATGATGGCCGAAAAGATCCTCGAGCGTGAGCTGAACGCCACCGACCAGGAGCGTCTCGTGGACGAAGCGGTCAGCACGTTCTCCGGCCCCGGCGCGTAAGAAGGCAGGCCCCCGATGATCCGACTGGACACACCCCCCGATGCGATCGATCGCGTGTACGCGAAGGGCCTCTTCGCGCTCGCGGAGGAGAAGGGCGGCCGCGCCCTGCTCGAGGAGCTTGCGGGCGAATTCGACGAGCTCGTGGACATGCTCCGTGCCCAGCCCGAGCTCGAAGAGTTCATCGCCTCGCTGATCGTTGGGTCGAAAGTCAAGGAGGTCAGCCTCCGCAAGATCTTCGAGGGACGGATCCATCAGTACATCCTGAACCTGATGCTGCTGCTGAACATCAAGGAGCGCGACGGTCGGTTCGTCCGCGTCGCCGCGGCGTTCGATGAGATGGTGCAGGAGCGGTTCGGCAAGGTGGAGGTGGACGTGTACACACGCCTGCCCATCCCCGAAGACCAGCTCACCCTGCTGAAGAACCGTCTCCAGGAGAAGCTGCAGCGCGAGCCGGTGGTGTACGCCTACACCGACGAGACCATGCTGGGCGGCATCCGCATCCGCGTGGGCGACAAGCTCGTTGACGCCTCTTTCCGCACTCGCCTGCGCAACATGCAGGAGAAGATCGGCGGCGACGGTCTTGCGCGGATGCGCGAGAACGCCGGCGGCGCCATCGAAGACTGATCGTTCGATTCCGAGTAATAGACCAAGACACGAGAACATCCCCGCCGTCGGAACACTCCGCGGCACGCACCATCTGCCCTCCAGGGACACGACATGAAGATCAAGACCGAAGAGATCACGAGCGTCATTAAGACCGAGATCGAGCAGTACTCGAACCAGCTCGAGGTCCTCGACGTCGGCAAGGTGATCGAGGTCGGTGACGGCATCGCCCAGATCTACGGCCTCTCCAGCGCGATGGCCGGCGAGCTCCTTGAATTCCAGACCGACGACGGCGCCGTCATGGGCCAGGTCTTCAACCTCGAGCTCGACACCGTCGGCGCGGTGATCTACGGCGATTACCTCTCCGTGAAGGAGGGGGACACCGTCGTCTCCACGGGCCGCCTGCTCTCGGTGCCCGTGGGCGAGCAGCTCCTCGGGCGCGTGGTGGACCCCCTGGGCAAGCCGCTCGACGGCGGCCCGGCGCTCAGCGACGAGATCACCCGCCCGGTGGACATCATCGCCCCCGGCATCGCCGACCGTCAGCCGGTCCACGAGCCGCTGCAGACCGGCATCAAGGCCGTGGACTCGATGATCCCCATCGGGCGCGGCCAGCGCGAGCTCATCATCGGCGACCGCAAGACGGGTAAGACCGCTGTGGGCGTCGATGCGATCATCAACCAGAAGCGCTACTGGGGCACCGACGAGGCCGTCGTCTGCATCTACGTCGCGGTGGGCCAGAAGGAATCGACCGTCGCGAGTGTGGTGGACACGCTCAAGAAGAACGACGCGATGAAGTTCACCATCGTCGTGAACGCGGGCTCTTCCGACCCCGCGCCGATGCAGTACATCGCACCCTACTCGGGCACCGCGATGGGCGAGTACTTCATGTGGCAGGGCAAGGACGGCAAGACGCCCAAGCACGTACTCGTGGTCTACGACGACCTCTCCAAGCAGGCCGTGGCGTACCGCCAGCTCTCGCTGCTGCTCCGCCGCCCGCCCGGTCGTGAGGCCTTCCCGGGCGACGTCTTCTACCTGCACTCCCGCCTCCTCGAGCGCTCCACCAAGCTCTCGGACGAGAACGGTGCCGGCTCGCTGACGGCCCTGCCGCTCATCGAGACGCAGGAAGGCGATGTGTCGGCGTACATCCCGACCAACGTGATCTCCATCACCGACGGCCAGATCTACCTCGAGCCCGAGCTCTTCTTTGCCGGCACGCGCCCCGCGATCAACGTGGGTATCTCCGTGTCACGCGTGGGCGGTGCGGCTCAGATCAAGGCGATGAAGCAGATCGCCGGCTCGCTGCGTCTGGACCTCGCGGCGTACCGCGAGCTCGAAGCCTTCGCCCAGCTCGGCACCGAGCTCGACAAGGCCACGCAGTCGCAGCTCGACCGCGGCGCCCGCATGGTGGAGCTCCTCAAGCAGCTCCAGTACGAGCCGATGGACGCGATCGACCAGGTCCTCTCCATCTTCGCCGGCTCCAAGGGCTACCTCGACGACGTGAAGATCACCGACGTGAAGAAGTGCGAGAGGGCGCTGCTGGAGTACTTCAACGAAGGCGCCGGCAAGGGCGTCCGCGACGAGCTCGCGAGCCTGAAGAAGATCGACGGCGAACTCGAGGGCAAGCTCAAGGGCGCGATGAAGAGCTTCAAGGACGGCTGGTCGGCGTAAGCTTGTTGCAAAATCGTGTGGCATGTTCAGCCCGCTGTTGAGCGGGCTGTTTTTTGCGTGCATAGACGCGGTGCTCGTCCCTCGCCTGGTCGGGTCTCTACCCCAGTTTCACATCGAGAACAGATCTCTCAAGACTGTTGATATGGTCAGTTTCCCGTGTTACGTTCTTCCGACGCAAGCCGCTCGCGGACGTTGGTGTTCGTAAGAGAAGGGCCTGCCCACCGGGTGCTCTACGGAGAGGGATTGAATGAGGATGAATTCGCGGACAGCTGTGGCTTCAGTTGCGATGGTGCTGTTCACGACGCTGCCCACAATGGGCCAGGTTGTGAGTATTGACAACGGGCAGTCCTTGACGGGGCTAGACCTCTCGAGTGGCATCTTTTTCGGCGACTTCCAGCCCTTTAGCCTCGGTCTTGGAACTACCTTCCGGGTCAACAGCGGCGGAACGATCGGGAATTTCGAGAACGGCTTTGCCGGCATGTTCGCCGACTTTCAAGGCTCAGTTATCGAGATCAACAGCGGCGGGTTCTTTGCGGGCTCCTCGTTCCCCTTCGATTTCGGCAACGCGACACCCATCAACGCAGCGGTAACGCTCAACGATGGCGGTACGATTGGTGCCAACTTCAATGCCGACACCGGTATGGTGATGACGATTCTTGGCGGCACGATCGGGCAGAATTTCGGGCTGCGCGGCAACGCCGCCGTTGATATCCGAGGCGGGAACTTCGCCGGTCCGATCTTCGCCCTGGACGGCACTTCTCTGGTCTTGAGAGTGAATAGTGCGAGCGTCAACGGTACGCCGGTTGATCTCGACTCGGGAAGTGTTGTGGTGACGCAGCGCACCGGCTCACTCTCGGCGGTGCTCGCCGATGGTTCTTCGCTGATCCTGCCGCTCAACGATGACTCGGACCTGACCAACGGTGAGATCGATGCCGGCGCGACGCTCACGCTCGATCTCGCGCTGGATTTCGGAACAATCGTGGAAGTCAATGCCGGGCAGGTGATGGACGAAGCGGATTTCAATGCCGGTGTATTCCAGGGCCAGACCTTTGTGCTCGGTCCGGATACGGCCTTCGTCGTCAACGATGCCGGGCGGATCGACCAATTGGGCAGCGGATTCGCGACCCCCTTCGATCTCGGAGGATCGACGATCATTCTCAACGACGGCGGTGAATTCGGAGTTGACGACGGGATGCCCCTGCACCTCAGCGATGTCGTACTCGATCTAGAACTCGGCGGCGCTCTGGTGGGAGGGAGCGATTTTCACGCCGATTCAGTGCTCAATCTGAAGGGTGGTGAGGCCGGCAGCATCGGTTTGTACGACGGGAGTACGGTGATCGTGAAGGCGGGCAAGAACAATGATCGGTTGTTCCTTTCGGATGCGACTATCAGTATCCACGGTGACGAGTTTGTTCACAACGGAATGCTGGTGACTGAATTCCCCGCCGGATTCGACAGCGAACAAGACTTGCTGGTGGCGACCCTTGCGGATGGAAACCTCTTTTTCTTCGGCCGTTTGTTCGATCATTTCGACCCGAACTTCTCTACCGGCATCGTTGAATCGACCGTTGTTCCTGCTCCCGGTCCTCCGGCCGTTTCTGTACCGAACGGGATCGGTCCGGACGTTCTCCGGTTCGGTCAGGCCCTGACGCTCAGCGGCACTGGCGAACTCCCCGCTGGATTCGCGGCTGTCGGCGCACAACTCGATATGACTGGCGGCGTAATGGGAGCAGAGTGCGTGATCGCGTACACGGAATTCAACGCAACAGCCGGCGAAATCGGCGCGGGTCTCGACATCCTCAACGGCACCGTGTTCACACTAGACGGCGCTGTACTGCAGTCAGGGCTTTCGATTGAGCACGGCGCCGTGTGCAGTCTCCATTCGGGTATTGCCCTCGGGACCCAGTCGGTGCGAGCGGGGGGGATCCTGAATGTGATGGGTGGAGAAGTCGGGATGGGGAGTTCGACTTCGAGCATCAGAATCTCGTCCGGTGGTGTCGCGCACATATCCGGTGGTGACATCATCGGTGATGTCCGAGCGTCCTCCGGCGGAACTCTCCACTTCATCGCGCAAAGTGCCCTGCTCGACGGAACGCCGCTGCCCGCAACCCCCGGAGTGCCCTTCGAGGTCATCGATCGCGGCGGGGCGCTGCTCGATTTGGTTCTCGAGGACGGCTCCGTCTTCGTGGTCTCCCTGGCCGACGGGGCACCATTCGGCGTGGACAGCATCGACCAAAACGCCACCGTCACCGTCACGATCATCGGGAGTGTTAACACCTGCTCCGCCGACTTCGACAACAACGGGAGCGTGAACCTCGGGGACTTCGGCGTCTTCGGGGCGGCGTTCGGTTCGATAACGGGCGACGCCAACTACAACCCGGACGCCGATTTCGATGACAACGGTCAGGTCAATCTGGGTGACTTCGGCGTCTTCGGCAGCCAGTTCGGACGGAACGACTGTCTCTAGTCATCCATCCCGACGAGCATCGTGCCCGGGTTCCGAGAACCGCTTCGGTATCGGGCAAACCGGGGGTAGACTCGCTCCGTAGGGTTGGTGTCAGCCAAGCGAGCGAGAGAGGTGCTGCGATGCGTGATACGATGATCCGAGGGGCGGTCGTTCTGGCGGTGCTGAGCGGGGGCGCCTGGGCGCTCGGTTCGGGGCCGGAGGTCTACCGGTTGGACGTGCCGAGCGTCGAGGTCGAGCTGATTGATGCGGGCGATGGTCCCCGGACGCTGGCCCGGCGGGTCACTGTCAGCGCCAAGAAGGCCCATGGGTTTTCGGATGCAGAGCTGGTCATCAGCCCGCGTCTGGTGGTGCGATTAGCGCCCGGTGCCGATGCGGCGGCGCTGGCGCGCGACTTCCAGATGACGCTGCACGCGGTGCGCGTGCACGGCGATGCGGAGTTCGTGATCCTCGACGCCGGCAGCGGTGCCAAGGCGCTGCGCACGCGCGCGGTGCTCATCGCCGACGAGCGCACGATGAGCGTGGAGGCCTCGGCACTCGGCCTGTACGAGCCCGCGGTGCCCGCGTTCACCGATCCCTTCTTCGGGGACCAGTTCCACCTCATCAACACGGGCCAGTTCGGCGGCACGCCGGGCGTGGACCTGAACGTGGAGGCGGCGTGGGACCTGGGGTTCGACGGCGCCGGCGTGACGATCCAGATCGTCGATGACGGCGTGCAGTACGCCCACCCCGATCTCGATGCGCACTACCTCCCGGGCGCCTCCTTCGACATCGGTGACAACGACCCGGACCCCAAGCCCGAGGGCACCGCCGACTTCCACGGCACGCCCTGCGCCGGGCTCGCGCTGGCCAACGCGGACAGCACCGCGGGCGTCGGTGTCGCGTACAACGCGAACCTCAGCGCGGTGCGCCAGACGTTCGCGACCGCGACGGTCGATGACCTCGCCTTCGCGCACGACTACGCGATCACGGTTAACGACGTGTCATCCAATTCCTACTCGCCCGCCGACAGCCTCCTCCTGGTCGCGCCGCTCAGCGGCGTGCAGAAGGCGGCGATCGTCAACGCCGTGACCAACGGGCGTGCCGACAAGGGCGTGGTCTTCTTCTTCTCGGCGGGCAACGGCGGGACGTTCGGTGACGATTCGAACTTCAACGAGTACGCGAGCTCGCGGTACACCGCCGCGGTGACCGCGGTCACGAAGGACGGCACGAAGCCCGCGTACACCGAGACGGGGTGCAACCTCCTGGTGAGCGCGGTCTCCTCGGACAACGTGATCCAGCTCACGACGACGGACCTCCTCGGGCCGCAGGGCATCAACGGGACGCCCGATCTGGACGTCACAGACCTGTTCGGCGGGACGTCGGCAGCGGCCCCGCAAGCGGCGGGTGTCGCGGCGTTGATGCTGCAGGCCAACCCGGACTTGTCGTACCGCGACGTGCAGCAGATCCTCGCGACGACCGCGCAGCAGAACGACCCATCGCACCCCGGCTGGACGCAGAACGATTCGGGCCTGTGGTTCAACCATGTCTACGGCTTTGGATTGATCGACGCTACGGCCGCGGTGCAGGCGGCGCAGTCTTGGACGCCCGTCGGCCCGCTCGTCACCGACACGGTTTCGGTGCGTGTCCGCCCGGACATCCCGATCCCGGACAACGGGTTCGTCGAGATCGAAGCGGACTTCGTGGACACCCAGGTGGGCTCCATCGAATACGTTGAGTTCCGTGTCGGTATCGATCACGAACACCAGGGCGACGTGCGCATCGAGGCGATCTCCCCGTCGGGGGTGACGAGCGTGGTCAGCGAGCGTCCGAACGACGCGGGCATCGGCTACACCTATGTCTTTACGAGCGTGCGGCACCTGGACGACGACCCGGAGGGCACATGGGTCTTCCGGTTCACGGACACCGCGACGGGGGACACCGGTTTCGTGACGGACCTGCGCGTGCAGATCCACGGCACCGCTCGCCCGGTGGGGAATCTGTGTTCGGCCGACTTCGACAACGATGGCGACGTGGACCTGGGTGACTTCGGGGTATTCGGTGCCGCTTTCGGCTCCTCGACCGGGGATGCGAATTTCAACCCCGCCGCGGACTTCGACGCGGATGGGGATGTGGACCTCGGCGATTTTGGTGTCTTTGGGAGTCAGTTCGGGCGCACCGACTGCCTTTGATAAGTGACGTTGATCCGAACCATCAACAGCGATGTGCGCGCACATCGCTGTTTTTTTAATCTCGCTCTTGTGCGTGTTGCGAGGCAACAGAAGCCAATGCGTGGGGGTAACACCTCCCCGATCACGATGTGTCGGGGCACTCGGAGACACGTCACGCCTCGAATCGTGTTTGCAGATCACCCGTGCGAGCGCATGATGCGGTTGTCTTTCTTCCATGTCAGTGAACCCCCTCGGATTGTCCTCCAGTGATCCGGGTTTATGACTTCTGTTCGTTGACAGGCCTCGTTTTGAGCGCCGTTACGAGCACACGAAGAAGGAGACTCACATGTTGTCACGCAAACAATCACGGATCGGCCTTGCGTTATGCGCCGTTACCGCGATCGGCGTGGTGTCCATGACACCGGTTACTCAGATCGCCCGCGCCTGCTTCGGCTACACGCCCCCGCCGCCGCCGATGCCTGAGTGTTTCAAGAGCTACACGCTCTCATTCAGCATCCCACAGACGATCCTGCACGACCCCGCAGGCGTGGTGGTCCCCATCAAGCTCAACCACTTCGTCGCGGTGCGTGAGGCGGTCCCGCAGGTCCCCGTCTGCCCGCCGGGCCCCTACATCATCCGCTCCACCGCCGACATCACTTGCGATGATGGCACTGTGATCGCCGGGATCCCCCTCACGGACGTGGCCCATCCCGGCGGCGGCAACGTTTGCGCGATCGACGCTCTCGCCCTCCCCCTGGGCCTCGGCTGCTGCACCATCAAGATCACTTCAACGGTCCTGTTCGAGCCCGGCTGCGCGCTCACGCAGATGCAGAAGCAGCAGTTCTGCGTCGTCGAGCCCTCCGACTCGGACCCCAGCGTGCCGCGCCTCAAGCTCGAACTCATCAACCCGCTCGACATCTGGGTCCACCCGGGCGACCAGTCGCTCATGTGCTACACGCTGACCAACTGCGACGATGACCAGTGCGTTGAGGTCACGCTCGACGCCGACATGCGCAACGTCGCGGGCGCCCCCATGGGCGGCGACCCCACGACCACCATCATCGTGGCCGACCCCACCGGCATCGACGGCGACGTCGGCGACAACTTCCCCATCTTCTTCGAGGATGAGCTCCTCCCGCCCTTCTTCTGCGTCCCCCTCCCCCCGGACCCCGGCGCTGAGCCCATCCCCGTCATCACGCGCACCATCAAGCTCGATCCCCTCGAATCCATCGAGATCAAGATCGCCTCTCGCCCGTGGCCCATGTGCGCCGACGGTTCGTGCGGCCACTCCCTCGTCCGCGCCTTCGGTCTCTTCGATGGCGAACTCGATCTGGTGAAGGCCTGCGCCTCGGCCATCGTCGTGGTCAACAACTTCGCGCCGCCCCAGTTCGCCTGGCCCGATGCGGGCGTCGTGGGCTGCATGGGTCCCGACCCCATCGGTGGCGGCACGGGCGTGGGCGGCTTCGGCTTCCCCTTCCCCGACAAGCCCACCGTTCCTGTTGACTTCTGCCTCATCCCGCTGCCGCAGGTGCAGTTCGGTGTGAACGGTCAGCCCACTCCCGTTAACGCGCAGTTCGGCAACGTGCTGCAGGGTGCCGCCGACCTCGGCAAGTGGAACCAGCGGTTCGACCTCAACGTCTTCCCGCCCCCCGGTTCGTTCCAGGTCGATTCGTTCTTCGACATCACGTATCAGATCCAGATCGAGGGCGGCTTTAAGGGTGTCAATCAGGGCGCGATCCTGCAGGACATCGCGGTCGCTCAGGGCTCGCCGCAGGGTCTCGAGACCGTCGCTCCCGCCGGCATGGGCAACCTCCTGCTCCCGGTGCCCGACCCCCTGTGCCCCGACGTCCTCGCGCAGCTCACGCAGCAGATCACCGCGAACGCCGAGACGAGCTTCGGAGACGTGGTGCCCATCGAGATCGTCGCGCTGAGCCTCCAGGCCGCCGGCCCGGACTTGATCCAGGTCAACCTGGCCGGTCAGCCCCTCGCGGGCTTCCCGCAGCGCGGTTTCCCGGAGGTCGTGAAACTCAGCATCTCCAACGACTTCCGCGCCTTCTTCAGCCCGAAGGTGCCTGTCTGCCCCACCGATTTCGACGGTGACGGCGATGTGGACCTGGGTGACTTCGGCATCTTCGGCGCCGCCTTCAACAGCGTTGTCGGCGATGCGAACTACAACCCCGCCGCCGACTTCGATCAGGACGGCGATGTGGACCTGGGTGACTTCGGCGTCTTCGGTGCCGACTTCGGCCGGACTGACTGCTGAATCAGCCGTTATCTGGGCTCTCAGCCCATCTGACACACTCACGGGCCCCTTCGCAGATGCGCAGGGGCCCGTTTTTCATTGGTGTTGCGCTCCGCTTGGGGGAATCTTGTTAGGACTAGTGGTCACACCAGCCTTCCTTCAGGAGCCCAGCCTATGCCGCGCCCTCGCACCCTCGCCCTGCTCGCCGCCCTCTCCCTTGCGCCGGGCGCCGTCGCCCAGTTGGAGGCCAGCGCCCACGCTCTGTTCGAGCGGGACGGGGCCGGCTCCGCGACGCTCCGGATGCACCCCTTCGAGATCCCCACGCTCGACCGCGTGATGTTCGATCTGCCAACCGGCCCCATCGAGGTGGACTTGCACACGGTGCGACACACCGGGCCCGCGTCGTACTCGATGGCGGGAACACACCCCGACATGCCGCTGCTGCACGCGATGATCACCGTCAACGGGCCCGCGATCAGCGCGGTCATCTCGCACCCGGACCTGGGCACGCACCGGTTCGAGCACACCGACCGGCGTGGCGGCACGCTCACGCTGATCGCGCCGCCGACCGTGCCGCTCTGCGGCTGCGACTGCGCCTCGCACGACGCGGCCTTCGACGCTCCCCACGCCAAGCACGCCGACGCGAACACACACGCCGATCGCGCTGCGGATGCCGCCGTCGAAGGGCGCGCCACGCCCCGCGGCTTCGAGCTGTGCCGGGACTCTCTGACGCAGATCGATGTGCTCGTGCTCTACACGCAGAAGGCGATCGATCTCGCCGGCGGCGACGTCAGCGTGCTGGAGGCGAGCGTCCAGATGGGCATCGATGAGTTCAACCTCGCGTGCATGAACGGGACCACGAGCGGTATCGTGCCGCAGGCGAATCTCGTCCACACCGCCTTCACGCCTTATCCCGAAACAACGACGAGCTCGGGGCTGCACCTCGATCGTCTGCGCGATATCGGTGACGGCGAGATCGATGACGCGCACACGCTCCGCGAGGAGCACAAGGCCGACGTCGTGATCCTGGTGGGCGGCGCGATGGACGTGTGCGGGCGGGCGTACATCGGCGTGCTGCCGGGCAACACGGCGCGCCCCGACCTCGCCTTCGGCGTGGTGAACTACAACTGCACGAACGCGCCGACCTACGCCTTTGCGCACGAGCTCGGGCACATCCTCGGTGCGCTCCACGACTTCGAGGCCGACTACTGCGACACCGGATCGCAAACCTACGCCCACGGGTACATCGCACCCGACGAGTCCTACGCGACGATCATGGCAACGCTGACGACCGCCCCGCGCATCCCGTATTTCTCCGATGCCAGCGCGACGTTCATGGGTCAGCCCGTCGGCGACGGCGCGATCGCACGCAACGCCTTCGCGTTCCGTGTGGGTGCCGCGACGACGGTGGCCCAGTACCGCCTCTCGGACTGCAACGGCGGGGGCTTCTGCGACGACCGCGAGATCGAGCTCGACCTCGTCGATGACCTCGACGGCAACGGCGTGCCCGACGAGTGCCAGCTCGACGAGGACCAGAACGGCACGATCGACGACCTCGAGATCCAGCTCGACTCGGGGCTGGACCTGGACGCCGACGGCATGCTCGACAGCATGGAGCAGCCCGTGCGGTTCGTGGACGCGAGCGCGATGGGCACGGGCACCGGACTCTCGTGGGCCGATGCGCACACGGACCTGCACGTCGCGCTCGACGCGGTCGTGCGTTCGGGGGGCGACATCGGTGAGGTGTGGGTCGCCGGCGGTGTGTACAAGCCGACGGGCTCCGGCGAGGCCCGGGGTGCCGACTTCCTCGTGCCGTCGAACACCACGCTCTACGGCTCCTTCGCGGGCACCGAATCCTCGCCGCTGGAGCGCGACATCGACGCGAACCCAACGGTCTTCTCGGGCGACCTCGCGGGCAACGACAACCCCAACGCCTTCAACGCGCACCGCGACAACTCGTTGACGCTCATGCGGTTCTCGCGCGGCGTCGGCATCGTCGTGGACGGCTTCACCTTCAACGGCGGGTACGGCGACACGAAGGCCAACTGCGGTTTCTACAACCACGGCGGGGGCGTTTTCGCCTTTTTCAGCGAGTACACGCTTCGCAACTGCACCTTCGCCAGGTGCGGCGCGAACATCGGCGGCGCGCTCGGCTCGACCGACGGATCCATGCCGACGCTCATCAACTGCGACTTCATCGAAAACACAACGGTGCCCGTGGACTTTAAAACCAGCGAAGGCGTCATCGTGACGAGCGAGGGCACCGCGTCTGGCGCGTACATGACCAGCGCCCCGGACCCCGAGAACGACGCCTATATCGAGAACTGTCGCTTCATCGGCAACACGGTCGGTGCGGCGCTCGTGAACCTCGGGGGCAGCCCGGTGATCATCGGCTCGCTCTTTGCGCGGAACGAAGCACGGTTGACCGCGGGCATCTCGAACTCGTCCACGCAGGGGTCCGATGCCACGATCATCAACTGCACCGTCGTGGACAACGTCGCGACCGCGAACGCCGCGGGCGTTGGCATCGGAAACTCACGCAGCCAGGTCGAAATCATCAACTCCATCATCTATGGCAACCGGGCCAACGGCGCTCTCAACGCGAACACGCAGGTGAACACGAACGGTGGGGGCGCGACGATCATCCGTGATTCGATCATGGAGGGACCCGACGAGGCGTCTCAGGCTGGCACGTCCTACATCAACGTCTCGGGCGACGACCCGCTGTTCACCGACGCGATGTCTTGGGACTACACGCTCGGCGCCGTGTCACCTGCGATCGACGCGGGCGACACCTCCGCCCTCGATCCGTACGGCGTTCTGCTCGATATCGACGGGAGTCCCCGCTTCGCCGACGACCCGGGCGTCCTCGACACGGGCCTCATGAGCATCACCGATCCTGGGCGCGCGATCGTGGACCTCGGAGCGTTCGAACGTGTGCCCGCGAACAGTTGCAGCGCCGATTTCGACGGCGATGGCGACGTAGACCTCGGTGATTTCGGAGTCTTCGGTGCCGCCTTCAACAGCGGCTCGAGCGACATGAACTACAACCCATCGGCCGATTTCGATGGCGATGGCGATGTGGACCTCGGCGATTTCGGTGTCTTCGGCAGCCAGTTCAACCGGACCGACTGCCTCTGAGTGATCAGCCGGGGATGGTGTTCCAGGGCATGCGCAAGAGGAGCTTCGCCATGCCGCACCAACCGCTCAGACCCGCAAAGACGAGCCCGCCACCGACGAAGGCGCTGATGCCGAGGAAGCCGGGGTGGACGAGAATCCCGAGCAACACGCCGACGAGCACGAGGCTCCCCGCGGCGATCTGGACCTGGCGCATCACGTCGATGCGGGGTGCATGAGCGCTGCGGTAGACCGGGAGTGCCGCATCCTTCCAGGCGACCAGGCCGCCCTGGATGTGCGTGGCATCACCCGCGACCGATGCGAACCGCGTCGCGGCGTCCGTGGAACGCAAACCGGTCCGGCAGTAGAAGATCGGTAGGCGGTCGCCAGCCAGGGTGTTGATCGCGTCGGGGTCGAGGGACGAGAGCGGATGGTGCTCGGCGCTGTCGATGCGTTCGGCGTTGAACTCGAAGGCCTCGCGGACATCGATCAGCACCGCGTCGCCCGAGAGCACGCGGGCCTGGGCTTCGATGGGTGGGAGGGCATTGAGGCGGGGGGCTGTGAGGGTTGTCATCGGAGAGCCTCCGTTTGGCGGCCTGATGGGCCGCATTCGAGCGCGATGTCGTAACGGTCGAGGGCCCCTGCAACGTCGTTGGTGGGCGCATGCTCGGGCTATTGGTAAAGCGCTTAACCAAGTCTAGGCACGAGACGTCTGTTTGAGCCCTGAAAGCGCCTTGATGGCCTTGAGTGCAGGAAAGAGATCATCGAAAAAGCGTTTTACCTGCTCCCGGGTGTTTTTTGCGTGACAGTCTCAGAATTGCGTATACCTTTGATGCATACACGTCCCGCCAGAGGCGGTCCCCAGGGGAGATGGGGCGCTGACGGCTTCACACATTCGATTTTGGAGAGAAGAGACATGCGTCACATCACGATCCTCAGCGTTCTTGCGCTGGCCGGTACCTCGTTCGCGGGCCTTGTTGATGCCCAGGCCGACAACGCACCCGGTGCGTCCAGCTTCGTTGACGACGGCGTCGTCAACGCGGGCGAGTACTCCACCTCTTGGAACAACGGCGCTGGCGCCGGCTTCGGCGGTACCCTCGGCGGCGGCACCATCTCGATGGACACCGACGGCACGAACCTCTACATCGCGTTCCAGTCCGCTGGCACCGTTGACAACAACGTCGCGCTCTGGCTCAGCACCGACCCCGGCAACGGCTTCACCAACGCCGAGATGGACGACAGCGGCGACCCCGGCCGCAACGCCATCTCGAACTTCGTCGGCGGTCCCTTCGGCGTGAACATGCCCTCCCGCGCGGAGTACGGCATCGTCTTCGGCAACTTCGGCAACGTGACCTTCATCACCGCCGCCTCCCCGAGCTCGCTCACGTTCGACATCTTCCAGGGCGACCAGACCGGCGGCACCTACGAGATCGCCATCCCCCTCGCCAGCCTCGGAGCGGGCGCTTCGTACGTGAACTGGTGGGCGGGCTACACCTCCGACTCCACGTTCGCTTCCGATGAGACCATCCCCGCCCAGGGCGATTACAACCTCAACGGCAACCCCGGCTTCAACGAGGACCCGGGCGACTCCGACCTCGTCTGGGACAACTTCAACCAGTTCCAGCTGCCCACCCCCGGCGCCGTGAGCCTCTTCGGCCTCGCCGGTCTCGCCGCGATGCGTCGTCGTCGCTAATCGCTGACCAGACACTCCCGCATGCCTCTTCCAAGGCCCACGCGAAGCTTCGCGTGGGCTTTTTTTGTGCGCACGCACGACGCGGTGCCAAAAAAACGCTCGGCGTCGTCATGCGACGACGCCGAGCGGGAAAAGAGAGACTATCTGCTGTGGATGATCGTCCCGGATGGGATCACGAGCCGGCGCTGAAGCCGGCGGATTCGGATGCCCCGAGCCCCGACGACGATCGCCGGGAACCCGAGGGAAAAAGGAGCCCGATACCACTGCGGTATCGGGCCCATCGCAACGTGCGCCGCACACCATACACGCTACGAATTAGAAGAAGACACGCGACGATGCTGGTGGGAAAGGTGTGGATGTGTTTGTCACCGACGCGTTCGAGATGTGGATGCTCGATGTGTAAACCGCGATCCCCCGCCCGCTATTCCGCACTGTTTCGCTGACTCCAAAAAAGTGGCGAGGCCAACCCCTCTGGTTGGCCTCGCCGGTGTCTCACCACAAGACGCAGCGAAAGCTGCTTTATCGCACGCGGGCGCTCCGCGCCCGCTCGGGAGCGGTAGGGGGAATCAGTCGTCGTTGATGGGGACATCCACGACGGGGCTGTTGAAGTACGCGCCGACCTGAGCCTCGAGCTGCGCGGGGTCCTGCGGCGTAGCGAAGGCGGTGGGCTGCGCGAGGGCGGAGTACCAGTTGTCCTGGGCCGCGATCGCGAAGTCCTCGGCCCGCTGCGTGAAGTTGGTCATCGCGCGCCGGGAGAGCTCGTCGTAGGTCGCGGCGGTGGCCATCGCCTGCTGGAGGCGGAGGCGGCTCTGCTGGTTCTGCTCGTAGAGATCGGCGTAGGCGCTGTTGCGCTGCGCGAGGGTCTGGACGATGCGCGAGTCGAAGCGGGCCTTGGTCGTCTCCTCGTTGGCCATCGCGATGGCCCACTGCTCCATCACCGTGTAGTTGGCGATCGCGGTGTCGGCGGAGATGGACGCACGCTTGGCGACGTCGAAGGAGTTGGCGATGTCGAGGTCCGCCTCGGCGTTGGCGAGCACGCGATCCACCGCCGCCTCCGCGACGAGCTGGTTCGCGAGGTTCAGGTCACGCAGGTACGCGACCTCCGCCTCGTTCATGCGGGCGCTCGCCTCGTTGGCCGCGGCGAGCTGATCGAACGTGGCCTCGTTGATCTCCCCCATCGCGGTCACGATGGCGCGGTTCTCGTTGAACGACGCCTCGGCGACGCTGATGAAACTCTCGGCCTGCTGGTCGAGCTTGGCGAGTTCGGACTGCAGCATCTGCTGCGCCGAGCGGATCTCCTGCTGCATCTGGGCGACGACGGCGCGCTGCGAACGCTCCAGAGCGTTGGCCTCGGCGACGTACCGCGATGCCTGCGCGGCGCCGCGCTGCTCGGTGGAGGCGAGGATCACCTCCATCGAGCGCACCTGCGAGGCACCGTTGCGCTCGGCGGCGAGGGACTCGGCGCTGAGCTGCGTGTGCAGCGCGGTGGTCTTCTTGTCCGTCGCCAGGGCGTCGGCACGCATGTTGGTGATCGAGGCCAGGGCGTCACGGCGCTCGGCCTCCGCGGTCATCTGGTTACGACCGAGCTGGGCCGTCGCGTTCTTGAGCATGCTCTCGGCCTGCGCCACGAAGTTGTTGATCTTCGCCTTGGTCTGCTGCTCGAAGCGGTTGGCCTCCGCCATCTGCTGCTCGTAGCCGGCCTCGCGCTGGGTGAACCACGCCTCGAAGGAGCGGCGGCGCTCCTCGGCGGTGGCGAAGAGCGCGAGCTCCTCGGCGTCGGCGCTCTTGCGCAGGCTGGACGCCTGCGCGAGGGCCGCCTTGAACGCCGCGACGTGCTTGGGGTCCATGTTCTCGCCCTTGGGGGCGGCGTCCGAGAGGACGGGGCTGGCGTCGTTGTTGCTGGCGCCGGGGTCCCGGTCCTGCGTCGCGCCGGGGCGGTTCACCGAGCCCTGCTTGGCCTGCTGGGCGAGCATCGCGAAGTACGAGGCTTCCACGCGGGCCGCTTCGGCTTCTGCCTCGGCCTGGATCTTCTTCTGCTCCTTCTCGGCGAGCTCCTGCTGGTGCGTCGCGGTCTCGCGGAGCTTCTCGGCGCGGGCGGTCGCCTCGGCCTTCACGAACTCGGCGCGGGCGGTCTTCTCGACCGTCGAGGCGCCCACGCGCTTCGAAGCCACCTCGGCGCGCCCGTGCTGCACGAAGTTCTCGATGGAGGCCATCGCCTCTTCGAAGTCCGTGCGGTCGATGCCCAGCGACTGGCTGGCGTCGCTGATGCGGCGGGTCACCTCGGCCTCGAGGCTCGTCTCGAGCGCGTCGGCCTCGGAGAAGAGGCGCTCGGCCTCCGCCTGCGACTGCGCGAACTGCGCCTCGGAGGCCGAGAGCATCAGGCGGTACGTCTCATCGACGTCCTGCTCCTCGATCGCCACGGCGCGGGCACGCATCTCCGAGGCGTGCGCGACACCCTGCTGCTGCGAGGAGACCGCCTGCTGGCGGAGCTCCGCGACGCGCGCCTGGGTCTTCTCGCGGGTCGTCTTGATCTGCTGACGCAGCTCCGCGGCCCGGGCGGCGGTCTGCTCCTGGGTCGTCTTGGCGTTCTGACGCTTCTGGGCGACCTGCGCCTCGGCGCGCTGCTCGGTCAGCTCCACGAGCTGGCCCATCTTCTTGATCTCCGATGTGCCACGCTCTGAGACGGCGTTGCGCTCGGCGAGCATGCTCTGGTGCTCGGCCTGGGCGCGGGCGAAGTTCGTGGAGCCCTCAGCGGCGAGCTTCTCGACCTCGCTGGACCACTCCTTCTGAGCGGCGAAGAGCAGGGCTTCCTGGCGGATCTGCTCGGCGTTGTTGGCGACGCCCTGGGCGTCGGCGTGGGTGTCGAGTTCGGTGAGCTTGGCCTGGAAGACGCCGTGCAGCTTTTGGGCCTCGGCGAGCTCGATCTGGTGACGGCTCTGGAAGCCGCTCTGCTCGTAGTCCGCCTCGGAGAAGCTGGCGCTCTGACCGGCTTGGATGCGGAGGGCCTCGGCCTGGGCGGCGGTGCGCCGGGCCTCGTGGTCCGCCGAGGCGTTCCAGGCTTCGCTCAGCCACTCGTGCTGGAGCTGGGCGGACTGGGCGTCCATGAAGTACTGCTCGGGGGTGTAGGGGCTCGCCACCATCGCGGGGTCGAGGGTCTCGCTGGCGAGGGCCGCCTGCTGCTCGGGCGTGTCCTGGACGGGGGCCTTGTACTTCGTGAAGTTCTGGCTCGTCCACTGGGCGTTGCTGGAGCAGCCGGTCATCGCGCCGGCGGCGAGCACGGCTACGAGGCCGCTGATCCGAACGGCGTTCGAGGGGGTGAGCAGGGGGCGTCGGTTCATCTGTCTCGGGGTCATGTTGAGCTCTCCGTGGGGCGTGGGCACGCCTGTGCGCGTGGTGATTGCTTGCCCGGCGCGATCGCAGCGCCCAGGGCACGCTCTCACATCGGGCCCCGGGCGAGGCGTATGCACTTCGGAGGCCATCCGGTCCGTGCCGGACAGGTGGGCAGCGACGGACGTGACGCCCTTCCGGGTCGTGCGGGCATCTCCGGCCCCCTACGTCCGCGCGGGCGACCCGCACACCCCGCGCTCTATACTCAGGACCGACGATCCAGTAACCATTCCTCACGCGCGGGGGCACCCCCCGCTCGTGAGGCCGATCCCCGAAGGACCGACGCCCGTGCCCTACACCCTCAAGCCCGCCGACGCCTACGACGTGGACGTCGAAACCACTGAGTACCTCAAGGACCACGTGGACACGGGCGACCGCTGGACGCTCAATTTCGGCCCCCAGCACCCCGCGACGCACACCACCCTCCGCCTCGTCCTCGAGCTGGACGGCGAGCGCGTGGCGCGGTGTACGCCCCACATCGGTTACCTGCACTCGGGCTTCGAGAAGCTCGGCGAGCACATGGACTACAACCAGTACGTGACCGTCGTGTCGCGGATGAACTACCTCAGCCCCATCAGCAACGACATCTGCTGGCACCACGCCGTCGAGCACCTCTTCGGCATCGATATCACGACCCGCTGCAAGGTCATCCGCACGATCATGGCGGAGGTCGGGCGCATCCAGGACCACCTCCTGAACGTCGGCGCCGTCGCCCTGGACCTGGGCGCCTTCACCGGCTTCCTCTACGCCTTCAACGTCCGCGAGAAGATCTACGACCTCTACGACTACATCAGCGGCCAGCGCTACCACCCCGACTGGTCCCGCGTCGGCGGCGCCATGAAGCCCCTCCCCGATGACGGCATGTTCCGAAAACTCGTCCGCAACCTCATCGACAAGGAAGTCCCCCGGGCCATCAAGGACCTCGAGGACCTGGTCCTGCGGAACAAGATCTTCATCGACCGCACCGCCGGCATCGGCGAGATGACCAAAGAAGAGGCCATCGCCTGGAGCCTCTCGGGCCCCGTCGCCCGCGCCTCGGGCGTGGAGCGCGACGTCCGCAAGGACGAGCCCAGCCTCTGCTACGCCGAGAACTGGGACAACGAGGGCGCCGAGGCCGTGAAGTTCTCCGTCCCCGTCCACTCCGACGGCGACGTCCACGCCCGCTTCCAGGTCCGCATCGAGGAGATGAGGCAGGCGATCAAGATCATCGACCAGCTCCTGGGCGACGACCTCTGGGAGAAGCTCAAGGACGTCCCGATGGACACCTACGCCGACGGCAAGTTCGTCAAGCCCAAGAAGGAAGACGTCTACGGCTCCATCGAGGGCCTCATCCAGCACTTCGAGCTCATCATGTCCAACCGCGGCTGGGACGCGCCCATCGCCGAGGGCTACGGCAAGCAGGAAACCGCCAACGGCGAGCTCGGCTACTACATCGTCGCCGACGGTGGCCCGCGCCCCTGGCGCACCAAGTGCCGCCCGCCCTCATTCATTAACTACCAGACTGTCGCGAAGATGCTCGAGGGCCACATGCTCGCGGACACGGTGGCGATTATTGGGTCGCTGAATGTGGTGGCGGCGGAGCTGGATCGCTAGTCCGCATCGTCGTCATCCCACTCTCCAGCACGGACCTCCGCGATTGTGCTCTTGACCCATTCGCTGTCGTCGTCGAGTGAATCGGAGGCGTCGCACGCATCATGGGCAGCGGTACGCTCACCGATCTGCGCCAGCACGCGCGCAAGCCCCGCGTACGCCTCTGCGGTCGGGCTCAGACCT
The DNA here is from genome assembly GCA_029260475.1 of Phycisphaerales bacterium. Lineage (GTDB taxonomy): Bacteria > Planctomycetota > Phycisphaerae > Phycisphaerales > UBA1924 > OFTM391. The sequence goes on from JAJDDE010000125.1 coordinate 100,814, forward strand.
ATCGAACACTCAAGCGCTTCGCGAGCGTTGCGAAATTGGTCTGCGCAATCCAGCGTCACCCCGTACTCGCACCACGCCTCTGCGTTCGTCGGATCAATCTCGGTTGCCCGTCGATAGGCGTTGCGTCGCGTGCTGGCCCATGTGTCGGCGATCCCATGAAGATTGAGTTCCGTTTCTGGCGCGAGCACAATCAGATGCCCGTAGATGATCAGGAAGTCGGCGTCGTATGGAAAGCAATCGATCGCATCCCGCGCTTCCGCGAGCACCTCAGCACTCACTCCACCCTCGTCGAGTGCATCCCACAACCGTTCCAGCAGCTCATCTGCGGCGTCGTCGTTGTCGTTTGGGAAGAGCGGCATGCGACAATCCTAGTTCTCAGCGGTGACGGCGGAACTGGATCGGGAGCGTGCAATGACCCTATGAATGCACCGATCGGCCGACCCTTGAACAACTCTGAGCAAACATTTCGAAACACCCGTCCAGTTGATCAGGACTTCTCGTTCTCAACGTCGTACTCGATCGCCGACACACTCGGCCGCGCGCGGCACCCGCTCAAGCAGTCGGTTGATCTCGTCATCCGTTCCGGGTTCGATGCGACGGACGTCCATACGCTCGATCGATCGGAGGATCTCGACGTGCGTCACGCGAGGGTATGGCCATCCGTAGTGCATCACTTGCTGATGCACTGTCGAGAGCATGTGTCCCGTCGGCTCGAGCGGTGCGAGCCCACGTGCTAGCCAACACGTAACGAGATCGTCCATGCGCCATCGTGCAAACTTGTCACGGACGTGGTCAATAAATAGATTAAGCCACCAGAAGAACGCCGCGAGGCCACCGATCGGTGCCATCCAGGTAGTTCGGTTCATTGTCGGCGTGACGCAGCACACGACCACCATCAGGCAGAGCCCCGCGATCACAAGAAGGCACGCACGGAACCACCCTTTCGACTCCTCGCCGGGAATCCAGCAGGGGATCTGGGCGTCCATCGCAACCGCTTGGTACACGAGCCACGGGAGCCCATCGTGTTGTTCGGTCGTGAGCAACCCCGCGTCGAGGTTCTTCTCGATCTCTACACGGTTCGTCACGTAGTGATCGTCGCCGAAGATCTCGTGCGCCCTCGCGGCAGGATGCTCAGGAATCATCTTTTCGGCGAGCACGCCGAGGGACTCGAAATCCACGACGCACCGGATACCGCACGCCTCGCACTCCGCTTCGTGGCAGTATAGAACGCTCTCCGTGCCTCGCGTCGTCTTGGGCAGCACCTGGCGCACCCGGCGCACCTCGAACGTCGTAATCGCCCGACAGATCTCGCAAAATAGAGGCAGATAGCCCTCGATCTCCCGGGTGTAGCTGGGCATTCCCACACGATACACCACGGGGGCGCATACGGGCTAGCATGTCCGGCGCAGAACGAGCCCCCTCGGAGACCCCCATGGCCTGGATCACCAAAGACTCCGCCAACACCCAGATCCCCCGCCGCGCTGAGCCGTACCTGACGGACGCGATCAAGGCGGAGATCACCTCGACGTACCTGCCGCGCTACGAGAAGGCCCAGGGTGCGCTCCTGCCGACGCTGACCCGCCTGCAGGAGGAGTACAACCACATCACCAAGCAGGCCCTCATGGAGGTCGCCGAGTTCCTCGAGCTCAGCCCGGGCGAGGTCCTGGACACCGCGACGTTCTACGAGGAGTACTGGCTGAACCCCAAGGGTGACCACGTGATCGCGGTCTGCCGCTCGATCGCCTGCGAGGTCTGCGACCACAAGGCCATCACCGACTGCGTGCGCAAGAAGCTGAACATCGAGGAGCACGAGACGACCGCCGACGGCAAGTTCACCCTCGTCGAGCTCGAGTGCATGGGCTCCTGTGGCTCGGCCCCCGTCGCCCTCATCGACCACACCCTCCACGAGAACCTCACGCCAGAGAAAATGGAGAAGCTCATCGACGACGTCGCCTCGGGCAAGGGCGGGCATCACTGACGAGTTTGGGGGACGCGGGGATGGATCGCATCGCAGAACGAATCGGTGAAGCGGTGCGTTCCTACAACGCTGAACTCACCCTGCGCATGTGGATCGCGCTGGGCATGGGCGTGCTCGTCACGCTCGGTGTCTTCGGCTTCCTCTACATTCTCGCGTGGATGGCGGTTTGGTTGTTCTGGGATTGGGACCTCGCCACGCCGGTGGGGCTCGGCATCACACTTGTGTTCCTGGTCTTCTCCATCGTCGGCGCGCTGCGCAACGAGGACGTCCTCAAGGGTCTTCAGCCGCTGAGTGAGACCCAGCTCGCGGTCATCGCGGTCAGTCAGGCGATGGGCGGCGTCTTCATCACGAGCCCGCGCCACGCCGTCGCCGGCTTCGCGAGCATCCTCACGCACGGGCCCGTGTGCGTCTTCGAGGGCTTAGCGTGTAAGCGGGCGCGCCTGCCGAAAGACAGCGCGAGCCTCCGTGCGTGCGCAAGCGTACTCGTGCGCATGGATCATCCGCTCGTGGTGGAGGAGATCGAGCCCCCGATCGCAGGCGTGCAGCTGCATCGCCTGCTACTGATCAAGACCGCTCAGCACGGTGGTGAAGCAACCGCCTCATTCGTGCGCTCAACCAAGGCTGAGGAGCTGCTCCGCAGCGTCTAAACGCGCAGGATCACCTCGTCGGCGTGAGCCCGCTGTTCCCGCTCGCGCGGAGCTGGAAGTTCAGGCGCAGGAACATCAGCGTCCCGATCAGCCCGATGAATGCGAGCAGGAAGAACGTCCAAGCGCCCATGCCGTTGCGCAGCAGTTCCGGCGCGTGCTCGCCGACGAGCCACAGCGGCAGCCCGCTGAAGAGCGCGACGCCGATGAAGGGGGCGATGAGGCCCCGGACGCCCGTCAGTGTGACGTGGATGCCCATGTAGATGCTCGCGAGCTCGCGCTTGGCGAAGTCGTGGTGCCCGAGCTGCCACGCGAGCATGCCCCCGCCAAACGCGACGCCCAGCAGCGTGCGCGCGATGAACAGCACCCACAGGTGCCCCGTCAGCATGCCGACCGCGGTCAGCGTGTTCGCGAAGACGAAGAACCACGAGTGGTAGGTGCGGTAGCGCACGATGTGCATCCGGTCGAGCAGCATCGACCACACCGGGATGGAGAAGAGCGGCACGATCATCGGGAGGGTCTGCACCAGCGAGAGCGAGGTGGTGTAGCTGACGGTGAATGTGCGCTCGAGGGCGATGACGAAGATCGGGGCCGCCGCGATGTTGGGGAGGCCCAGCGTGAACTGGGCGATCATGAAGCGCCGGTAGACCGCGTCGTTCTTGAGGACGCCCATCATCGCGCGGGGGCCGGGGCGGTCGAGGCGGTCGTCCGAGCGGTCGAGTTCTTTCGCGACGTGCAGCGCCCGCCCGCGCCAGCGGATGAGCCCGTACGACCACACGCCGAAGACGCCCGCGGCGATCGCCACCGCGTACACCACACGGAACCGGTCCACCGGTTCGTTCATCAGCGGCAGGGTGTCGATCGCCCGCCCGAGCGCGTTGTCGTCGGGCAGGTCGATGATCGTGCCGATCGCCAGCGCGGTGGCCGAGACGACCAGCGAGGTGACCATCGAGATGCGCCCCGAGATCCTGGCGCGCGATTCGGGCGGGTAGTTGGCGCGCCACACGTCCGTGCGCGCGGTGACGATGCCCGTGAGGCAGCAGCGGGCGCCGAGCATGAGCGCCACGAGCCCGAAGAGGCCCGCCTGCGTCACCGGCATCAGCATGATCCCGCCGATGAAGAGCAGCACGCAGATCTGCAGCATGTTGATCGACCGCACCCGGTCGCGCCCGTGGAAGACCCGCGCCCACAGCACGCTCGTCAGCATCGCCAAGGGGCCCGCGGCGGTCACGAGCGCCACGAGCTGGTCGTACGCCTCGACCGGCTTGCCGGCCTGCAACGCGACGCTGGGGATGAAGCCCTTCTTGATGAGCACGCTGAGGACCATGCCCTCGGCGCACGTCACCGCGATGGGCAGCAGCAGCGCGCTCGTCATCTCGCGCGAGAAGCTGGCCCGGGCCATCGGGCCCACGCCACCGGGCGTGAACGACCGGAGAAAACCGATGATCGGGTTCGTGGTCGGGTTGGGGTGGGGGGCGTCGGGCACGGGAATCGACGGTAGGCCCGCGCCCGCCCGTGCGCACAGAGCCGGCGCCGCTCAGGGCGTGATCGTGCGGGCGCCGAACTGCTGGGCCAGCGCGTTGGCCGGCCCGTTGCTGCGCAGCACGAGGAGCTCCCCGCTCGGTAAAAAGGCTATGAAATCGTCGAAGCGCACGAGATCATCGTCCAGCGCCGCCTCGTCGAGCCACACGCCCAGGAGCATGGATTGATCGGGGTCATACAAGAGTTCGATGGGCTTGGCGAGCGAGAGATCGCTGGGCGAGGCGCCGGGGAGGGGCGCGAAGGCTTTCATTGTGCGCGCGGTCCGGGTGAGCGTCGCGAGCTCGATGCGGACGCCGGTAACGCCGCCCGTCTCGCTCTCGACGCGGTCGAGAAACGCGAAGACGGTCTCGCCGTCGATCTCCTTGAGGGCCCCCTCGCCCATCAACGCCTCGACGGCGCCCGTATCACGCGTGATGTGCAGCGCGATCATGTCCTCGACGAGCGGCGCGACCTGCGCCTTGATGGGCAGGAACTGGATGAGCATGCCGATCACGAGCCCGCCCTGCAGCGCACCGCCGATAGCGCCGAAGAACGTCGCGCTGATCGCGCCGCCCCGGGGCGTGCCGCGCTCGGCGCGGAAAAAGGCCAGCACGCCCAGCACGAACCCCGTGAGCGAGACAGTCGCGGCGACGGGCATCCCGAAGATCGCCTCGGGCA
>JAJDDE010000126.1 GCA_029260475.1 Phycisphaerales bacterium
CCCATGAAGCTATCGGGATTGGTGGTGCTCGCGGTTCTTGTGCTGGGCGTCTCGGCGGTGCTCACCGAGGGGTGCTCACGGCGGTCGTCTGGCCCCGCACGGCAGCCGCCTCGGATCACGGTGGACACCATCGTGGCGGCGTTGGAGCCGATGCGTGACCTGACGACGCTGCGCACGAACGTGAGTGGTGTGGTCAGCGCGACACAGGAAGGCGAGTACTTCTGGCAAGGGACGAGCAAGATGGTCCTGCTCGTCAACGGCAGCGCCCTCTACAGCGTCGATCTGGAGCGGGCCGAAGTGGAGGCCGATGCGGAACGTGTCTCGGTCAGCCTCCCAGAGCCAGAACTGACCGCCGTGTGGGTCGACATGGAGCGCACGCGCGTGTGGGAACGCACCGCGGGCCGATTCATGAACGGCAACGACACGGAGCTGGACACGGCCGTGTGGCGTGCCGCCCAGGGATTGGTTCATGAGTCGGCTTCTCAGGCGGACAACGCGGAAGAAGCCAGGGTCCAGACCGAGCGCGTGGTCAGGGATCTCGTCGAGCAGCTCGCACCCGGCGTCACAGTGAATGTGACGTGGGGCGCGGCGTGAGCCTCTGCCCCCCTCGGGGGGCTTTTTTTTAGGGGTCAGGATCTGCTGTCACAGCGTCACAGCCGAGCAGACGGTCCTTCACCTACACGCTCAGGACCAGCAACCCGACCGAGTCCGCCGGCTGAGGCGAAGAGCGGTTCACCCGGCCGAATGCACCTGCCATAGTGGCATACCTGAGTCGCTCACCGAAGACCAGCCGCGTGACCGAGGGCGCTTGTCGAGGAGAAAAAACGTTTCACCACGCCGCACTCACCTGTCATGGTGGCATAAGATTTTTGCTCTTATCCATTTTTGGCAGTACAAATGCCTCCTTAGATGGCTCTCAGAGGCCTCCAGGTACGCGATCCATGTTGGCACGCGACTTGCGTACCGACTTCGGGACCTGAACGGAGTTGTCCGCACGGCTGTGACGCCGGGACAGTCCGATCGGGACGAGTTCCCCACCACGCGATTTCGTACCCCACCGGTGCAGATCGCGTCCGTTAGTCCGCCGGGCCTCGAGCCCATCTCTGTTAGTCCGACAAAGTGAGCTCACCACGAGCTCCGGGCAATGACCAGCGAGCCCTTCTGGGCCGCAGCCCGACAAGGCACCCGCCACGCTCAAGTGGCATGGCCACGTTGCGTGGCACCTGCAGCCGTCCAGTTGGATTTGCTGCGACAATTTGCTTTCCGCCGCGTTGGCGGAGGCATCCAATACTCGGGATGAACCCGCTCTCCGGTCACGAGAGCCCCGTATTACGGCCTACGAAGGGGCTTGAACGGTTCATCGCGAGACACAGTTGTCGTATGCACTTTTCGAGGACCGGCTTCGGGGTCACCCCCAGCCCACATCACGGTCAGAGCCGCCTTGTCGCTCCGGGCGACGGGCTCGCGCTGTCGGATCGCGCCGAACGCGGCCATCTCCGCCCCGCCACACGCCGGCACGGCGTGGCGGCGGATGCCCGCACCGATGCTCTCCGCGGTCGGTCCTCGAGGAGTGTGCGACGCCACACTTCTAAGGTTTATCTAATGACTATGTTTGAATCCATGTTCGCCCACACGGGCACCCTCCCCCAGGCCATCGCCAGCCTTCTCGACGAGCTCTCCACCGCTGCGCAGCGATACGCGGCGGGCACCCTGGACCTCGCCGATCCCGGCGCCCCTCATCGGACCGAGGAGCTCACCCCGGATGACCCACACACCTCTGCCAGGCGGTTCCTCGCCGATCTCAAGGGAGACCTCGAGATCGTCCCGCTGGTCTCGGACTACGCCCGACCGGGCACGTTCGAGCTCTTCTTCAAGGGCCTCTACCACGAGCTGCCCACGCAGCGGCTGCGAGCGCTCTTCGAGGGCTATTGCAGGCTCCCCGCGGTCTTCGAGCGCGATGGAGAAAGCACCGTCCAGCCCCCGGTCCGGGCTGGATCGAAGTTCACCAGGGAGGTCCTTGATCAGATCGGGCTCCTGTGCGGCTTCGACCGGTCTCCGGTGGCGGGCCTCGAGTGGCGCGAGAAGCACGAGGGCGATCCGGATGTGGGCGATCTGATCGTCTGCGCGAACGGCGTCGTGGACACGCGCACCTCAACGCTGCTCCCCTCAAAACCTCGGCTCTACGCGACCAGCGCCTCGGACGTGGCGTTCGATCCCGACGCGGGTGAACCGGTCGAGACCCTCCGGTTCCTGAAGGAGATCTTCGACGGCGACCAGGATCAGATCGACACGTACTTCGAGTTCATGGGCGAGGTGCTCTCGGGCACCAACAAGACCCAGAAGGCGCTCATGCTCAAGGGGCCGACGCGCTCGGGCAAGACCACCTGCGTCGAGCTCATCAAGGCCGTGATGCCCCGAGGCAAGACCGTCAGCAAGTGCGTCGTCGATCTCGCCAACCAGTTCGGCCAGCAGAGTCTCGTCGGCAAGCAGCTCTGCGTCTTCGAGGACGTCCGGCGCGTCACCAAGAAGGGGATGGAGCGCCTGCTGTCCCTGATCGCCGGTGACGCCGTCTCGGTCGCCAAGAAGTACAAGGACGACTTCGTCGGCGTCCTGCCCCTCAAGTGCGCGCTGGTCACCAACGAGACCCTCGATGCGGACTCAAGCACCGAGGCGTTCATCGCTCGGCTCGTCGCCCTCAAGACGACGAAGTCGTTCGCTGACGCCAAGGACACGAGCCTGCTGGGCACACTCCTTGAAGAGCGTGACCAGATCCTGATCAAGGCGATCGACGGGTACCAGCGACTCCGCGCACGCGGGGACTACTCCCAGCCCGCCAAGTCGGCGTCGGTGCTCGAGGACATCAGCGAGTTCTCCGGCGAGATCTCGGAGTTCATGGAGGACTGCGTCGAGGACGGGGACGGCTTCGTGGAGGATCGTGCGGCGCTCTACGAGTCGTACCTGATCTGGGGCGAACGCGAGCGCCTCAAGGCTCGGAACCCGGCGGAGTTCAGGGGGATGTTGCTCGCGTGCTGCCCCGCGGCCAAGGCCGAGAAGCAGCGGCGCGTGCAGGACCCCGTACGGACCGACGTGAAGGTGCGTGCGATCTCGGGGCTCAGGCTCAAGCCGGAAGCGCTCCACCAGCTTGCGCCTGGGCGGTGGTATCGGTACTCCTTCGCCAAGGACTCGACCATGCAGCTCGTCCGAACCCCCTTGGAGGCGAGCGGCTAAAAGCGATCAGCGACGTGATGGGGCACGGGGCGGTGCTTGCGAGAGCGAGCACCGCCCCACGGCCCATCCGTGGCACACACGGCCTCTCAAAAAGCCACGACCCAGCCAAGACCGCCCGGGACCACGCCGACGAGATGCGCCCGGCGGGCTTGGATTTTCGCACCATCACACAGGCGATGCTCCCCGGGATGCCGAATGGGTCACAGGCACGAGAGAGAGTGCCGTCGACGCCCCGTACAAATATATAATATTTATATAATAATTCTGCCTGATTGTCCCCCACGGATGAACACGCATCTGATACACTGCACGTTCGACCGACATGCTAAGGCGTGTCCCCCTTGCGCTCGTTGAACCGCACGAGAGCGACGCGAGACCCATCCCCACAATACGGAGGATACTTACGAAACTACTTTTCTAGAGGAGGTATGAATGCATACCCCCACCCCCTTCGGCGATCAGATCAACGATCGCACTTCTACCTCACCGACCGGCAGCGTCACCGGTTC
>JAJDDE010000127.1 GCA_029260475.1 Phycisphaerales bacterium
ACACCTTCTACTGGAGCGCCCTGGACTGGGCGCAGGGACCGCGGCGCATCCAGTGCGTCGGCACGCCCTGGCACGGCACCGCGCTCGCGGGCAGCGCCGCGGTGCTCGGCGATATCTTCGGCGCGGGTTGTGGCACCAACACGGACCTCTCCTACGACGGCGCCGCCCTCTGGCTCTCGCTCATCCCCACGAGCACGCGGCAGGAGATCACCTTCTGGACTACCTCCTTCGAGGACCGCCCCTTCAGCTTCGACTACTGCCAGTTCGCGACCGACTTCCTGCTCACCGACCCGGAGGACGGGGTGGTCGAGATGAGCTCCGGTCAGCTCCCCGGGGCCAACAGCGGCGGGCACAAGGACGGCTGGTGCCACACGACCGGCATGCGGGAACCGCCGCAATGCACCGACGAAACGCGCAACAGCGAGATCAACCAGGAGGCGGCGCGATGAAGCCGATCACACGAACGGCCGGCGCTCCGATCATCGCGCTCCTCCTGCTCGCTGGCTCCAGCGCGGGCGAGACCAACTCGCTCTGTTCGACCGCAGGCGGCTCGATCCCCGACGCCACCGGCCCGATCGACGTGCCGCTCGCGTTCGACACCGCGCAGCGCGTGGTGACGGGCGTCCGCGTCGAACTCGAACTCCAGCACCCGTGGGTAGGAGACCTCGTCGTCGAGGTCATCGCGCCGACGGGCCAGACCGCGCACGTGCTCGACCGCCCCGGCACCGTCTCCTCCGGATTCCCGGGCCCATGGGGATGTGGCGGCGACGACATCAACGCCACCTTCACCGATGGCGCGACCCAGACCGCTGACGACGCCTGCACCATCTCGAGCAACGGCACGGGCACGCCCGTCTACACCGGCGACCTCCTCCCATTGCAATCGCTGAGCGTCTTCAACGGCCTCAACCCCGAGGGCGTGTGGACCGTGCGCGTGAGCGATCAACAGGCGGGCGACGCCGGCACGCTCACCAGCGTCTGCCTCGTCATCGACGTCGAAGAGGACTGCGATCTCGACGGCGTGCCCAGCACCTGCGCCTGCGCCGCCGACTTCGACGGCAACGGCGAAGTGAACCTCGGCGACTTCGGCGTATTCGGAGCCGCCTTCGGTTCCACGGCCGGTGACGCCAACTACAACCCGGACGCCGACTTCGATGGCAACGGCGAGGTGAACCTCGGTGACTTCGGCGTGTTTGGCGGTCAGTTCGGGCGATCGGACTGCCTCTGATCCGAGTGCAGCAACTCTTATCGCACGACCGCGGTACGATGTTGCAATGATTCATCGCGTTCTCATTATGCTCGGTGCCCTCGCCACATCGCCGCTGTGGGCTTTGGCTTCGGCGTCCCAGCCTGCGTTGACGCCCACGCAAGCCCTCGCCGCGTCAAGAGCCGAGGCGGCCGCTTTCGTCGCACCTCTGATGGACGAGCCCATCGACCCCGCGTTGATCCCCGCGATTCTCGAACGCATCGAGGCCGAATCAACCGAAGCCAATCAGCACACGCTCGTCGCGGTCATCACACTGTGGCGTGATGACCCACCGGAGCACACCTCTCGTGCGGTGGTGCGGATGCTCGAATCCCAAGGCGAGCCCGGCTTGGCACTCCTGATCCGAGCGCTGGGCATCCAAGCCATTGAGCAGGGAGCCGCGAACGACGATGATCGCCGCGCGTTGTGGGCCATTTCTCGACTCGTACAGGAGCACAGAGACGGCGACTACCGCACGCTGTACACAAACCCGCCTGCGACGGGCTGGGGTGAGTCCAAGAGCACGCCGGGAGAGCCTTGGGGGATGGTGCGGCTCGCGTTCATCGCCGCATCTCTTGACAACGACACGGATCGACTCCTCGATGTCGCACGGGACCACATCCTCCACGGCGAGAGTCGCATGCGTCACACCGCCTACGAACTGATGGAGCGGTTCGCACCGATCGAAGAATTTTCGATTCACGCGGTCGATGCGCAGCACGACGAGTCCGGGACGGGCGTGTCGTTTCAGGATTTTCCACGATGGTCCGACGACGAGCGTCGCCGCGCCCCCGAGGCGTATCGCGCGTATCTCGAAGCGCTCGTCGCGATGTTCGAGTTCAACACCCGGTACATCGACGCGAAGTCGCTCAAAGCCCTGAGTGTCAATCCGAGCGATGACGGCGTTGTCGATCGGGAACTCCTCGATCGGTTCCGTCGCGCTTGGACGGATGCCGGCCCGCATCACCTCTCCAATCGGACAGGGTTCATGCGGGCGTACATCGCGCACCATCCCGATCCAGCACGGGCTGTGCACGAATTGCTGGACCTCGACATTCGGGTGATCACGAACGTCACCGACGCCCTCACCACGTACCCGGACCGTATCCCCGACGACGCGATCCCCCGGCTCGTGCGCCTCCTCCCGGTGCTCAAGCCCGAGCGGAGTTCCGGCTCAAATCGCTTCGCCGAACTCCGCAGGCTGCTCATCCTCTCCCGGGATGCGCACGAGCCGAAGGAGTCACTCGGAGCCAGAGCGGTCCCCGCGCTGCTGGAGGCCGCCGAATCCGAAGACCCGCTTCTCCGGCGCAGGGCCCTTGAGGTGCTCGCAGCGGGCGTGGTCCCGCTCGATCATCACCTCGAGCGTTTCATACGCTGGGCCGGTGAACCCGAGCGTCGATTCGTAGGCGCGAGGTTCGCGCTCGTGCACGGAGAACGCGATCCGCGCGTGAGAAGCCTCGTGGAGAAACTGACCTCTGCAGACGCGTTATTCACGCGCGAGGACGGGCCGGCGGTCAGGGCACTCCTCGGCGCTTTCCCGAAGCATCACGAGATGCCCGCGTGGTTCCAGGAGCTGTTGACACGCATCGTTCAGGACCACGAACACCCGCTGCAGAAGACCGTCCAATGGGTGTCCGAATACCGGAATCCGCCCGCGCGCACGGCGGACATCCCCGAGACGATGCCGCTCGAAGACTGGCACCACATGCTCTCGCTGCGTGCCGACCCGCTGCGGACAAAGAACGTGCTGGCGCTGCGGAACACCGAGGGATTCGACGAGCAGGCCGAGTACGCAATCCGCAGCAAGATCGCGCGCCGATCATCGGAGTTCAACGCACGCCTGCACCAGCAACCCGAGCTGTGGGGAGCCGTGATCGATGCGCACGAGCAGAACGCCAGCGGCCTGCGGCGCCTCCCGATCCTGCGGCACCCGATCGACGTGGATGACGACCTGCGCCGACGGATCATCGATGCGTACAAAGCCGCGATCAACGAGCGGCCGGCCTCCGACAGCGGCAACTATGGGCTGCTCGTGACCCTCGCGTTCATCGGGCGTGATTCGGATGACGTGCGCATCTACGTGCAGAACGCGGTGCGCGCGGGTGCGAGCGCGAACCTGTTCAAGCACTTCCTTCCGCTCAACGACGCGGAACTCAACATTCTGCGTGAGAGGCTTTTGTTTGCAACGAGGAATCACAGCCTGACCGACGTGTTCACGCTGTGCGAAGAACTCGGCCCGTCCGCTCACCCGCTGCTGCCCGAACTCCAATTCGCGTTCCGCTTGCGTTTGGTGCAGCACAGGATGCAAGCGGGCGAGCGGGCGCTCGAAGCGGTCGGCCCCGATGACCCCGAGAATCAGCGGCTCCTCCAATGGCACCGCAACCGACGCGCGGCGCTCGACCAACGACCCCGATAGCCGCACCCTTCACCCAATTGAAGGCGTGGTCCTTGCTCCGCTCAGGGCTTGGGGTAGGCTGTGCTAAACCGCTTTACCCGTCCGCCGCACGGACATTCCGGAGCCACCATGCCCATCAGATCGACACTCGTCCTCCTCCTGCTCGCTGGCGGCGGGTCAGCCCTCGCCAACCCCTTCGCCGACCAGCCCAAGGCGGACGACGTCTTCTACCACTTCATGCCCATCGCGTGGCGCGACGGTGACAACGATCCCAACCGCTTCGGCGACTTCACCGGCATGACCGACGGCCTCCAGTACCTCGAGGACCTGGGCATCACCGCGGTCTGGATGAACCCCATCTTCCCCTCGCCCGCGTACCACGGCTACCAGCACGGGCGCGCCGACGAGGTGAACCCGTGGTTCGGCACCGAGGCGCAGTTCCTCAACTTCATCAACCAAGCGCACACGCGCGACATCGAGGTGTACCTCGACCTCGTGGTCTACGGCATCAGCCGCAGCTCCCCCTGGTACCAGAACGCATTTGGCAACCCCGCGAGCATCTACAACGATTGGCTCGCTTTCACCAACGGCGCCAACACGCAATCGCAGGGGTACAGCTTCAACTCGTGGAACGGCAGCGGCGTCGGCTTCACGCACTGGGACCTGCGCACGCCCGAAGCGAGCGACCTCGTCATCGGCTGGAGCCAGAAGTGGCTCGACCCCAACAACGACGGCGACCCCTCCGACGGCATCGACGGCTACCGGCTCGACCACGTGTGGGTGAACTATGGCAATGGCCCCGACGGCTGGGGCTACAACCTCGATGATTTCTGGGCCGACTGGCACGACGGCCTCCGCGCCGTGAACCCGGATGTCTTCACCTTCTGCGAGCAGCACGACTGGGGCTCTCACGGCGCCGAGTTCCTGCCCGAGTTCTCCGCCGCGATGACCAAACCCTTCGAGTTCGCCGCCCGCGACGCGGTGCGCGACGCCAACGCCGGCGCGCTGTACGGGCAGATGCAATCGACGGTCAACGCCTTTGTCGGCGCGAGTGGCTCTGATGCGGGCACCTTCGTCGGCATCATCGGCGACCACGACGTGGACCGCCTCGCCAGCGTGATCGGAGCGGACACGCCCGGCACCATCGACAGGGCCAAGGCCGCCGCCGCGGTGCTCATGCTCCAGCCCTTCCCGCCCATCATCTACTACGGCGACGAGATCGCGATGGTCGGCACCAAGCAGGACTACGGCTCGGACGCCAACGACATCCCCTTCCGCGAGCCCTTCAAGTGGAACGCGACCGAGGGCACGCCGATGACGCGGTACCACCTGCTCAACGGACCCGCGAGCAACACGTTCTCCGCGGACAACGACGGGCGCTCCGTCGAGGAGCAATGGAACGACGGCGTGCTGAAGACCTACCGCGACCTCATCGCGCTGCGACACGACCACGTCGCGCTCCGCCGAGGCGACTACGACCCGATCGGCGCCGACCGGGGCGACGTGTGGGCCTTCATGCGCAGCTACGAGGCGGGCGAGGCGCCCATCGCCGACGGCACGCAGTTCATCGGCGTCGCGATCAACCTTTCGGCGAGCAGCGTGAGCGTGGACCTCGACCTGGGCGGATTCGTGCAACCGGGCGACGCCTTCATCCCGACGGACCTCGCGACGGGCAACGCGCTGCCGCTCATCGATGGCGCGAACGCCGACGCCTACCCCGTCACCATCCCGGCCTATGGCCACGTGCTCATCGAAGGCCCCTTCAAGCGTCCGCCCGCGCCGCGCTTTGCGATCGACGGCCAGCTCGACGAGGGCTACACCGAGGTCGCCACCAACGGGGCGCAATCGCTCTGGGCCGCGATGGACGGCGACACGCTGTACGTCGCCACACAGCCCGCCAGTAACGGCGCCGACCGCTTCATCTTCACCTCCGACAACACCGCAGGCGTGGAGAACGCACCCTGGGCCAAGAGCGGTGTCGTCGCGACCTACGACGCCTTCATCGGCAACGAGGCCGACAACGGCTTCGCCGGCTGGTTCGACCACAGCGGCGGCCTCACGCCCGTGCAGGGCACCGTGCTCGAGGGCGCGATCAACCTGCGTACGCAGTACGGCACACTCCCCACCACGCTCTACCTCGCCGCCGCGAGCTTCGGCAACGACAACGGCGACCCCCTGCTCCCCGCGCTGCAGGTGCCCGGAGGCAACGGCAACACCACGCTCGAAGCGAGCGAGTACGTCGAGGTGGACATCGAGTCCCTCCGCCCCATCGATGAGCCCGCGTGTGCCGCGGACTTCGACGGCAACGGCGAGGTGAACCTCGGTGACTTCGGCGTCTTCGGAGCCGCGTTTGGTTCTTCTACGGGAGACGCCAACTACAACCCGGAGGCGGACTTCGACAGTAATGGCGAAGTGAACCTCGGGGACTTCGGGGTGTTCGGGAGCGAGTTCGGGCGGTCGGACTGCTGAGCGTCGTACACTGCCCTCGATCGGAGTGTGCCCTCGATGCGAACCGACACGATGGTCCTGATCGGGATGGCCGCGTTCGCGGGCCTCGCGACGCTGTTCGCGCTGTGGGCCGTCTTCGGCGAACGTCGCAAGAAGCGCTCGATCGCCCGCTGCCCGAAGTGCTGGCACGACATGAGCGGCCTGCCCAGCACGCACGCGCTCACCTGCCCCGAGTGCGGCAGGAACGCCAAGCGGACCAAACGCCTCCACAAGAAGCGCCGCCGCTGGCGACGCGCGGCGCTCGCGCTGCTTCTCGGTGCGCTCCCGCTCTGGCTCTACCCGGCCTACGAACGGCGCGATGAGGGATGGTCCGCGCTCGTACCGACGACAGGGCTGATCATCGCCTCGAAGTGGGTGCCGGCACTCGATAACCATTGGGTGCAACCTCCATCGCGTAATCTGCTCTACGAACGCTCCATGGGCATGCCGAGATGGCAAGCGTGGCTCTACTCCGCGTGGCGCGTCCCGCTCGATCGCGCCACCGCGATGCGGCAGGTGATCGTGCCCCATACGTGGTTCCGCGGCGAGTCGATCCCCGTGGTGGTACGCGGCGAGCCCTACATAGCACCCGGCCATATCACACTCACCGTCGAGGTCTTTGACACAGACGGTGCGATCGTGGCCGAGAATTTCTATCCCAAGGCCTGGCAGTCTGGCATGCCGAACTATCGAATGCCGAAAGACCGCGGGAAGCTCCCCGCACAGGACGGTGACTCTCACACGGTAACGTTACGCATCGGACTCGGATCTCAATGGCACTGGTACCACTACACCCAGAACACTTCCATGAACGTGGAGCGCGAGCGGGAGCACACGGTTCAGTACCAGATCACGCTCGTCGATCGCGAGGACCGCGCAGCATGGGACCGCATCGCCACCCCCGTGCACGGACCGGAGATCGACCGCATCGTCTCTGAGTGCATCGCGATGAAGTTCCATTCGGGCCGGCTCCACGCCTACGGCGTTTACGACGACGAGCACGATCTGGACGATGTGGGCTTTCTCATGGACTTCGAGTTGGTCCATGACGGGCAAGTCATCTGGCGCGAGACCGAAGGCCACACGTTCTTCATCGAAAGAGGCGTCCCCTGGCACCACGATGAGCACGAGGTCTTCAGCCAGTCACGCCTCATCAGCAGGGGCGGTGATCTCGATCCGGATGAGATCATCGTCCGCATCACCTCGCGCCCTGATCTGGCCATGTATGACATGGAATCATCGCGGTACTGGGATGGGGAGGTCACGATGACGCTCTCCGAGGCGCTCAGTCCGCAGCGATGGGCGCGATAGCCCCTTCCTCCCCCACGCCGCATCCCCTACCATCCCCCCATGCCTGCGGCACTCCGGTGGCTCTTCAATCTGGGCCCGACCAACCCCATCGTCGTTCGCCTTGTCCAGGGCGGCAGCCGTCGCACGCGCCATATGTATGTCCGGGCGGCCTACCTCGCGGTGCTGATCATCGTCCTGCTCGCCCGGCTCCTGCTCGCGCAGGACGCGCCGAACCTGCGTGACCTCGCCGCGGCGTCGGCATCGGCGTTCGAGCTGGTCGCCTACCTGCAGGTCGGACTGATCTGCGTCATCGCCCCGGTCTTCATGGCGGGTGCCATCGCGCAGGAGGCCAACCCTCGGACGTGGGACATCCTGCTCACCACGCCGATGAGCGCGCTGCAGATCGTCATCGGGCAGACGCTCGGGCGCCTCGTCTTCGTCCTGGCGCTGCTCGCGTGCAGCCTGCCGCTCTTCGCGGTCACGCAGTACTTCGGGGGCGTGCCGAGCAGCTCGGTCTTCCTGAGTTACATCGTCGCCGCCAGCGCGGCGCTGGTCGTGGGTGTGGTCGCGGTCTTCCTCTCTGTGAACCGCTTGGCGGGGCGCCGTGCCGTCTTCTTCTTTTACATCTCTGTCGTCACCTACCTCGCGATCACCTTCCTCATCGACGCGGTCATCCGCCAGCGCTCCGGCATCGAAGCGGTGACGGTGATGACGCCCCTGAACCCCTTCCTCGCGCTGCGCGCCCTCGTGAACCCCTCGGGCTACCCGACGCCCGACGCGGTGGAGCTGCAGGCGATGTCCGGCCTCGCCCGCCTCTGGTTCGGCAACCCGGTGCTCGCGTGGGTGCTGATCACCTCGGGCCTCTCGGTTTTCCTTACGGGCCTCTCGACCTTCCGCGTGCGTGCCATCGGCTCCCGTGTGATGGGCGGCAAACGCCGCTTCACCCGTGGCCCCCGGGCCGCACGCACCGTCGGCACCAACCCCATCGCCTGGCGCGAGGCCACCGCCCGCGCCGGCACGCCCGCCAAGATGATCGTCCGCTGGGGCTTCATCGGCAGCGGCGTGCTGCTGGGTGTCGGCATCATCGCCTTCTTCCACGGCTCGACGATGACGACCGAGGACTTCCGCCTCGTGCTCCTCGCGACGATCATGACCGAGTTCGCGGTGATCACGCTCGTCGCGATCAACAGCGCCGCGACCGCGATCAGCCGCGAGCGCGAGGACGGCACGCTCGACCTCCTGCTCACCACGCCCATCACGCCCAAGGACTACCTGGGCGGCAAACTCCGCGGCCTCGTCCTCTTCCTGCTCCCGTTCATCGCGGTCCCGACGGTCACCCTGCTGATGGCCTCCGGGTACGTCATGCTCGACGGTTTCGGGCGCGACGGCGGCGTGACCGTGAAGAGCGCCGTGGGCCTGGGCTTCGCGGACCTCCCGGTGCTGCTCCCCGAGTCGGGTGTCGTCTTCCCGATCGTCGCGCTGCCCTTCATCGCGTTCTGCGTGATGATCGGCCTGCAGTGGTCGCTCAAGAGCAAGGGCACGCTCGGCGCGGTCGTCGCGACGGTGGGCGTCGTCGGCGCCGTCGGCGCGGTCGTTGGGGGTTGCGGCTGGAAGGCCGCGGAGTCCATCCCGCTGCTCGGCCCCGCGCTGGCCGCGATGAACCCGGTGACCACGCTCTACGCGCTGGTGGACCCCGCGACCGCCTACAGCGAGCAGCTCAGCCAGTCCGGCAACCTCGATGGTGCGCGCACCGCCCTGGGCATCGGCGCCGTCGCGGGCCTCGTGCTCTACGGCGCGATCATCGTCGCCCTCCGAGCGAGCATGGTGCGGACCTTCGACATGACCACGCGCAAGCTCGCGGGCAACGCGTAGGGCTCACGCCTCGGGACTGCCAGACGCCCTGCTGACGGGTCTCCGCGAGACAAAAGAACCTGTGAACCGATCGCGGGATCTCCCGATGCCGGGTCCCCCCCCTCTCCATCAGAGCCTCGGCATGGGGCGTTCGCCCTAGCCAGGAACCCCGGAATCGCACCGTTTCCGTACACTCGCGCGCTCTTGTCAACTTCACGCCCGCGCGAGCACGCCCGCCGCTCGCGTCACTGGGCTCCGATCTGGCGGGCCTGTCGGGAGAACGACAATGGGCATGATCAAGGAATTCCGTGAGTTCGCCATGAAGGGCAACATGGTCGATATGGCGGTCGGCATCATCATCGGCGGCGCCTTCGGCATCATCGTGAAGTCGGTGATCTCCGACCTCATCATGCCCGTCGTGGGCATCTTCGGGAACGCCGATTTCACCAACATGTACGTCGGCCTGACCGAGGATGTGAAGGCCGCCAAGGAGGCCGATCCGACGCTCGCGCTCGACGCCGCCCGAGAGATCGGCCCCGTGATCGCTTACGGCAACTTCATCACCATCCTCATCAACTTCCTCATCCTCGCCTTCGTGATCTTCATGATGATCAAGGTCATGAACAACGCGAAGAAGAAGTTCGAGAAGGAGCAGGAAGCCGCCCCGCCCAAGGCGCCCCCCGAGGACGTCGTTCTCCTGCGCGAGATCCGCGATGCGCTGCAGAAGGGCTGAGCCCCCCTCTCCCCCTCGGTTCACACCTCGCGGCGCCCCTCAAGGGCGTCGGCGAGGATTGCCTTGTTGGTCTGCTCGATCTCACGCCCCGCGGGCAGGCCCCGCGCGAGGCGCGTGAGCGTGATATCGGCCTTCGACAGCGCCTCGCCCAGGTACAGCGCCGTGCCGTCGCCCTCCAGCGTTGGTGACAGGCCGAGGATCACCTCGGTCACGCGCACGCCCCCCGGGTTGGTCTTGGCGTCACGCACGCGCGACAGCAGCCGGTCGAACGTGAGGTCGCCCGGCGTCACGCCGTCCAGCGGCGCGAGCCGCCCCAGCAGGACGTGGTAGAGCCCGCGGTACATCCCCGCCTGCTCGAGCGCGATGAGGTCCTTGGGCTGCTCGACGACGAGGATCGTCGCGCGATCGCGCCGCTGATCGGCACAGACGGCGCAGTGATCGCCGTCGGAGAAGTTGAAGCACGCCTCGCAGTGGCGCACCTGTTGCTTGACGTCCGCGATAGCACGCGCGAGCTCCATCGCGTCGGCCTTGCTCGCCTTGAGCAGGTGGAACGCCAGCCGCTCGGCGCTGCGCCGACCGATGCCCGGCAGCGTACCGAGACGCTCGAGCAGGCGCGTGACGCTCTGCGGGTACGCCGCCCCCTCAGGGCCGGGAGGAGGTGATTCGCGTGCGGGCTTGGCCACCGCTCAGCCAGCCCCGAGCATGCTGTCGAGCCCGCCCATGCCGGGCAGGTCTGGGAGGTCGTGCTCCTGCGCCAGGTCCTTGATCTCGCGCTGCACGAGCTGCTGGGCCGCGATGAGCGCGTGGTTCGTCGCCTCGGCGATGAGCGACTCGGCCATCCGCTTGCCGCCCTCGCCCTCGTCGTGGCGCAGGCCCGCGACGAGCGCCGGCTCGAGGTGGACCTCCTCCACCTGCATGCGCCCGTTGACGGTCACGCGCACCGCGCCGCCCCCCGATTCGCCCCGAGCGCGCACCTTGCCGATGCGCTCCTGCGCCTCCTCGGAGATCGCGCGGAGCTTGTCCTTGTTGCGGAGCAATCCCGCGAGGGCGCCCATCTGCTTCATCTGGTCGAACACGCCTGTTACTCCTTGTCCGTCCGTGGCCTCACGCCCGCGACGCGGGCGTCGAAGAGCTCGGTCGCCTTGCGGACCACGGGGTCCTCCATCGCCTTGTGCGCGAGCGCCGGGTCCTCGTCGCGCTCACGCAGCGCCTCCTCGGCGAGGCCCTGCACCTCCAGCGTCACCTTCGCCCCCGCCAGGTCGCACGCCTGCTCGGTGATCCACGCCATCCGGTTCTTCACGAGCGCCACCGCCGACGGGTCTACGAGGCGCACCGTGAGCGCGTCCTTCTTGCACTCCACGAGCGACAACGCTTCGAGGGCGGCGTGGTCACTCGTCCGCCCGTTCGCACGCTGCAGCAGCGCGGGCCACACGTCCTGCGGCGCCATCGTGTGCTTCGTCTCCGGCGCGTGCGCCTTGGGCGCGACGGGCTCGGGCGTCGCGCGCGGCGTGCGCGGCGCGGCCGGGGTCTGGGCCGTGACCGGCGCCCGGCGGCTCGGAGGCGGCGGGCTCGGGGCGGGGGGGGTTGAGCTGGGTGTCGCGGCGGGTGGCGTCGGCCCCGCCTTCAGACTTTTTTTGACGGGGTCCCGGCGCCGATCGGCTTCCCTTCCAGCAGCGCCGCGACCTGCGCGATCTTCTCGGTCGAGGCGAGCCGGACGACGAGCGCATCGAAGAGCGCCCGGGGCGCCGCGGACTGTCGCATCGACGCCGCGACGGACTCGCAGAGCGCGATCATGTGCGAGAGCTGGGCCTCGTCGAAGTGCTGAGACTGGCGTTGCGCGTCCTCGAGCGCGGGGCCCGAGAGCTCGACGAGCGTGGAGTCGCCGCCGCAGACGCGGAGGACCATGAGGTCCCGCATGTGGTGCGCGAACGCCGGGAGGAGTTGGGAGATCTCGGTGCCGCTCGCGAGCAGCTCGTCCGCCGCGATCAGAGCGCCCTTCGGGTCACCGTCCGCACAGGCGCCCGCGAGCTTCGCGATGCGCTGGCGTTCTGGCAGCCCGAGCACACGCTCGAGGAGCTCGACGGTGAGCGCTGCTTTGTCCTCACGGGCGGCGATGAGCCGGTCGAGCAGCGAGAGGGCGTCGCGCATCGAGCCGTTGCCTAGGCGCGCGGTGGCGCTGAGCAGGTCGGGCTCGGCCTCGATGCCCTCCTGCCCCACCACCGTGCCAAGGTGCTGCGCGATCTCGTGTGTCGAGAGGTTGCGGAAGTCGAAGCGCTGGCAGCGCGACTGGATGGTCGCGGGCACCTTGTGCGTCTCGGTGGTGCAGAGGATAAAAGTGACGTGGTCCGGCGGCTCCTCGAGCGTCTTCAACAGCGCGTTGAACGACGCCGTCGAGAGCATGTGCACCTCGTCGATGATGTACACCTTCTTGCCGCCGCGCATCGGGGTGTAGATCGCGTTGGCAATCAGCTCGCGCGTCTCGTCCACCTTCGAGTTGCTCGCGGCGTCGATCTCGATCACGTCCGTGTCGCGACCGCCCATGATCGCCTCGTTCACCGCGTCCGAGCCCCCCGCCAGGGCGCAGGCGAAG
>JAJDDE010000128.1 GCA_029260475.1 Phycisphaerales bacterium
GCGCGGGCGAACTTCGAGCGTGCCGAATCCGTGCTGGAGCGTTGGCGTCTGCGAGCGGTGCCGCAGAGCGAGGCGCTCGGCGCGTTCCGCAGCATGAAGGAACTCGCGCAGACGTTCGATCGCATCGGACGCGAGTCCCACTCCAGGATCGAGCGTCTGGAGAGCCGGGAGGAGCGTGCGCGAGACTCGGACCTGCCGATGATCGAGGCGCGGATCGATGAGTCTCTGCAACGCCGCTCGACCTCCTTCTATCTCGCGGGCTGGGCGCACCGGTACGGCGCGGAATTCGATTTCGACCGCGAATCGGCGACGCGTTCGCGGATCGCGTTCGGCTGGTTGCTCAACGCGGGCGTGGGAGACGAGCCGCAGCTCGACCGCGTCCCCGAGGGGTACGAGCGGCTGCCGCACGTGGCGCTCGCGATGCTCAGCGTCTCATTCACGCACGCCCAGGCCAAGCGGCGCGCCATCGCGGACCGGTGGTACGACCGGGTCGCTGAGGCGGACGACCTCGCGCCCGAGGTGCGAGACCAGCTGGTGACACGGAGGCTCATCGCCCTGTGCGCGATGGAGGCGTGGGCCGACGCGAAGCGCCTGCTGGACGGGCTCGATGCGGACGATCCGAGAGCCGTGCTGACCGCTCGCCTCGCGTCTGTGCTCGCGAGCGTGGAACTGGAGCAGCGGCCGGACGATCGCGATGCGCAGGCGCTGCGTGACGCCGGGTTCGCGGCGCTGGTCGCGCGGGGCGAGCTCGGGCAGGCGGTGGAGATCGTGGAGTCTTTCGGGCTCGGGACGCTGCGGACCACCGGTTTCGTCGGCGGGCTGGTTCGAGGTGTCGTGGAGTACCAACGACTCCGGGGCTCGCACCGCGAGAGCGGCGACGCCAACAAGCCGGCACAGACCCCCGCCCTCGTGCAGCGCTACCGCGCCGTGGGAGACACATTGCTCGCAGCGCTGAACCAGCCGGATGCGACCACGTACCCGCAGGCGCGTGCGGGGGGATCGTTCGTGCTGGGGATGTGCCGCTATTACGCGGGCGACTTCGAGCCCGCGTCGGCGCTGTTCCAGACCGCCGCCGAAGACGGCGCCGGGACACCGACGGAGCCGGATGCGCTGTGGATGGCGATCATCGCGTTAGATGCGCTGGGAGTAGATGCGCCGAGCCGCGACATGCTGATCGATCGGTTCCTCGACCGGTACCCCGACCACCCGCGTGCCTCACGCCTGGCGATGCGCCGCGCGATGGAACGGGAGGACGATCCGGAGCGCTCGATCGCGCTGCTGCTCGAGATCGGGCCGGAGGAGGCGTCCTACGAATCGGCGCGCAGGCAGGCGGCGCGCCTCGCGTACCGCCAGGCGGTCGAGGCCTCATCCCCCCTCGCGGCTTCGCGCGGGCGCCGATTCTTGGACATCGCCGAGCCCCTGCTCGCGCTCGATCGAAGGAACGCGGAGAGCGACGCTGCGGCGGCGGAGCGGGCCGCTACGAACGCACGCCGCATTCTTGGCGTGGCCCTGCGTCTGGACACCCCGGACATCGCTCGCGCCACCAGGGCCTTCGATGCCATCGCATCGATGGCCGAGCGTGGGCTCGTTTCAACGCTCGAATTTCAGGGCGAACTGCTGTTCCGCCGGGCGGAACTGGCCCTGGCGATGGACGACGTCGAGCAGGCCGAGGCGATGCTGGAGGAACTGCAAACTGTCGATCCCGATCTCGCAGCACAGGGGGATCGCCTGATCTGGCGTGACGCGATCAGGGCGTGGACCCGGGCGAGGGACCGTGGTGATGACGAGCGGTTGGAGCCCGCCGCAAAGCGAGTCGTTCGGATCGGTGAGCGGCTCGTCGAGGAGCTCGGCACGCCCGAGAGTGCGCTCGCTGACGACGCGAACGCGTCGGTATACCGGTCTGTCGCGCGGGCGGGCGCTGACGTCTGGCGTCTGGCGTTCGAGGACGATGCGCGTGCGCTCTCGCAGCGGCTCTTCGGCGCGCTTATCGAGCACGGCGCGGAGTCGCGCGACACGCTGGAGGGCTTCGTCGCGATGGCCCGGGCCGGCGGCGAATTCGCTAAGGCGCTCGACGCGCAGCGTCGCCTGGTCGCGGGGCTGGAAGCGGGCTCGCGCGCGTGGTTCGGGGCGCGGACGCTGCAGCTCGAGATCCTCGTCGAGGTGGACAGGATCCGCGCCAGGGACGCGCTCCGGCAGCACGCGGCGCTGTACCCGGACCTCGCCCCGGAGCCCTGGAAAACCCGCCTGCGCATGCTCGCGGATCGCCTGAACGTCAGCATGGCGGTGCCAGAATGAACGGCGCCCCTATCGAACGGTTCATCGAGGGCGTCACCTCGGATGCCTCGCCCGCCGAGTTGCTCGGTTTGGTTGAAGGCGAGCCGACGCCCGAGCGGATCCGCGCGTCGCTGCGCGAGCGCCTGGGTCGGGTCGATGCGCACCCGCAGGGCCGGAGCGCCGAGGCGGATGAGGTGCGTTTGGCTCTGCACGTGGCGGCGGCGCAGCTCGCGGACGCGCTGCCGGAGCGCGGCATCGATCAGCCCGGGGATATACAGAGGCCGATGCAGCCGATCGTGCCGGGGGAACGCGTCGATCCACGCCGTCGCACGCTGCTCGCGGTCGTCGCGCATTCCGGGGGCTGGAACGCGACGTCCAAGCACCGCGTCGGGGCGATCGCCCACGCGATGGGGCTGACGCTCGACGAAGCGATCGGGATGCTCTCTCACGCTCAGGGTGTGAGCGCCGGCGGTGCCGCACCTATCACAAGGCGCGCCACGGATGTCCACCCTTCGGGCCCGGCGTTGGGGGCTACTCGGGTCGGGCGACTGCTCCTCGCTGCGACGGCGCTGTGCGCCCTTGCGTCACTGGTGCTCGCGGGGACGATCATCTGGGTGGTCTCGCAGAGTGGCAGCCACGAAACGATCAGCGATGGGCAGAGCACGGGAGCGACCAGCGCACCGGCTGGCGTGCCGGTGCCTGCGCCCGTCGCGGTGAGCCCGACACCCGTGCGTGCCCCGGTGGACACCGAGGCCCTGGTCCGCGCGTTCGGGCGCGCCGATGTGGACGCCGGTGCGTTCGAGACGGCGTATTTGAGCGCGAGCACCGGCTGGATCGAACTCGAACCCGGCGCGCTGGCGTCGCTCGCCTACGGCGCGGCCGAAGCGCTCGCGAACGCAGGTTCCTCGGTGCCCGCTTTTCTCGCGCCGATTACAGCGGGGTTTGAAAACACGGACGAACCAGAGGCAGCGGTCTTCGCGGCGGCTGTGCTCTCTCGCGCGGAGGTGTTCGGCGCCCTGGCGGACACGCAGGCCGGGCGCCGCGCCGAGTCGTTGCTCGGTCGGTTGCCCTCGGTCCGCCTCGAAGAGCCGGATCCTGTGGCGTCCGGGAGTGCCGGCCGGTTGATCGTGCTAGCGCGAGACCCGGCGCTCGATGTCAACCAGTGGGAGTCCGCCGCGCGGGCGTTCGTGCTGCAGTCGCCAGAGGCAGCCCGCGTGATGTGCACGCGCGTGATCGACGCGGTACTGCGTGGCGACGCGGCCCTGGATGAGCAGGGGGCCCCGCTGTTGCGCATCGCGGTGGCGATTCGAGTGTGGAACCGCTCCGATGAAGAGCTGCTCCGCGCGTGGTGGGAGAACCAGGCGATCTCGATCGAGCCGCTCGCCTTGCTCTCCGAGGAACTCGCGGCGAGCGGTGTGCTCGGGCTCGATCGATCGATCGTGCTCGACGGCGCCTCGACCCCCGCGGATCGCCGGGCCTCGGCGGGCGCTCTCTCACGGGCGTTAGGGGGCGACGTCGTTGACGCCGCCCAAGACGGCTTCAACAACGGATGGCGGATCGCCTTCACCGAAGTGTCAAGCGGTGACGCGTCCCAGCTCCCAGACGACTTGCTCGCGCAGCGGAGCGCAAGGTTCGCGATGCTCAGCGCGAGCGCGGCCCTGCGATGGGAGGGCGACACCGGAGGTGCCGAGACCCTGCTGGCCGATGCGTTCGTGAGCGACGCGGAGCCCGCCCCGAAGACGGGCGGCCGCGTCGTTGACCCCGTGCGACTGACCTCCCCGACATCAACGCCCGACGGCGTGTGGGCCGCTCGCTACCTGAGCGCGCGCAAGAGCGAGGACGACCGCCTCACGCTGCTCGGAGAACTCCGCGCGGTTGACGCGATCCTGGGCCCGGCGGACGCGGACGTGCTGGCGCGGGCCGCGCTGATCGGCGCGAGCCGAGGGGTGCGTCAGGCGGCGCAGGGTGTGGTGCGGTCGTTCGCGGATGATCCCTTCGTGCTCAACGGCGTCCTCGAATCCCTGCACGGGGCGGTGGCGCAGCCGGATGTGGACGACTTGCTGGCCTACCTCTCGGGCGAGCGGCTGCCATCGACGGATTCGCGTGCGTGGCGAGGTGAGGCGCGCCGTGCGATCGCCGAGCGCCTCGCGGAGGTCGTGCTGGGCGTTGCGAGCACCGGGATGGCGGACGCGGAGCGCTCGGTGCAGCGTGCCTATCGCGCGAGGCTCCGCGGTGATACCCGGTCGTCCGCAGGGACAACCACCGATCCGAACGATCCGCTCACGCGCACGCTTGCCGATATGGGCACATCGAGCCGCGAGCGGACGAACTCGCTCGCAGAGACGTGCGGGTCGCTGTGGGACGTGTGGTACCTCAAGGCGTCGCGTGTGCCGGAGGGCGGCTGGGCGCCGCGATCCCTGGTGTCGATCGAGCGTCGCCACATCGCGCGCGGCGGTTACGGCACCGGCTCGCTCCAGCGCTTCACCCTCGCGCAGCTCGGGCTCGTCGAGGTGATGGGCTACCACATCGCCTCCGAGCGTCCCGACCGATCGGACGAGATCGAGCGCGTGCTCCGCGATACAGACACGCGCTGGCGCGATGCCGGGCGTGTGATGGAGCAGGTCGAGATCTGTGAGGGCGCCATGGCGCGCCTGTGGGCGATCCGCATGGGCATCGAGCTGGAGGGCGGGACGTGAGGCGCGTGACCGCCGGCATCCTTCTGGGCGTGGTGGCGGCGTGCGGCGCGATCGCATGGCAGCCGTCGGGCGCGACGGATGCGCTGTCGTGGGCGGACGACCGCGATGGGGCGCTCGTCTCCCGGCTCGAAGCGCTCGATCCGCGCGCACCCATGGGGTATTTCGAGTTGGCGGAGGAGGTCGTCTCGTCGTTCCCGGGCAGCGAGGGCTATCGCCTTGCGCGCGAGCTCTTCGCGCTCGCCTACGCGCTCGACGACCAGCTCGGCGGCACACTCAACCTCGCGCCGAGCTGCGCACTCGCGATGGCGGAGATCACGTCGGACCCCGACGAGCGGCGGTGGCTGCTGACCATGGCACGGTCCCAGCGAGAGACCGGGCGGGCGCGGGACATCGAGATCGAACTGCCGCGCGAGCGCCTGCTCGCCGCAGAGATCCTGGCGCTGCACCGGGGCGGCGAGTACCAGCGTCTGCGCCCCATGCTGCGCCGCCTGGAGTTCGAGTCTGTGCTGATCGACGCGGGCATGGCGCGGAGCGAGTCGCTGCGGCTCGTCGGGCTCGTGGTGCTGGACGCGGAGAACTCGCGCGACGAGGACCGCACGGACCGGCGTTCGCGGAGCGATGAGGAGATGCAGCCTCACCCGCGCAACGGCGGCAACCCGGGGCCCGGCCTCTCGGCGAGCGACTTCGCCCTCTCGCTCCGGGGCGAGCTGCTGCTCGTCCGAGGCGAACCCGGCTCGTGGGCCGCCGACCTCGCGGTCCGCGCGGGGGCACCGGCGCGCGACCTGGACGCGGGGGAGCTGCTGTCGCTCACGGGGGTGGATGCGATCCGCTCGCGATTCGACGCCGGTGCGGGTGGTTGGCGCGACGGGCGATGGGTGAGCCGCTAAGGGGCTGGTCTTACGTCCCTTCGCGTGGCTTGGCCTTGCCGATCACAAAGTCGTACTTGCGCCGGACGAGGTCCATCACGTCGTCGGTCTGGGCCTTCGAGGTGAGTTCGAAGGTGGGCCAGTAGACACCGTCCACCAGGTTCGCGAGCAAGAGCACTTCTTTGAGGTGCTTCTTGAAGCGATGGGCGGGCATGGAGCGGAGCATGTCGGGGAGCAGGGGCACCGCGACGCTGGCGCGGTCGGGGTGGGG
>JAJDDE010000129.1 GCA_029260475.1 Phycisphaerales bacterium
ACTTGCGGGTGTAGATGGCGCAGCGGACGTTACTCATGCCGCACCTCCCAGCTTGGTCAGCCCGAAGAAGCGCGGCCCGGACCAGCGGGCCCCGGTGATTTCGCGGGCAATGACTGAGAGACTTTCGTACTCGGTGTCGCGGTAGCGGTACCGCTTGCCACCCTCCAGCACCGTCACCTCGTGAGCGGAGCCGTGCCAGGTGCGGACGAGCGTGGTACCGGTGCGGAGCTTCACGCGCTGGCGGGGCTTGTTTGTTGAGTCCGTGCGTTTGGCGGTCGCGTCGGGCGCGCTGCGGACAGCGCGCTTGAGCAGCCGCCTCGTCTGGGCGTCAAGGCCGCTGTGCTCGCGCTCCTGCGTGCGCCAGGCGATGCCACGAACGAGGGCCTGCTTGAATTGCGGCGGGTCGCCGCGTAGTCGGAGCTGGCGCCAGCGTTCGGCGAGCTGCGTGGTCGTCAGGGTTCGGAGCGTTTCGAGGTCGTCGGGCGTCATGGGGTCCTCCTGGGGTGACGCCATGAAGCGCCACCCCGGGGGACCCAGCAAGCCGATTCCGGGCCCTCTCGGAGACGATCCGCCACAAAGAGCAGATTGTGGGCGTCAGCGCCGCCGGTTGCCCCGGTTTGCGCGGCGGAGGTCCTCGATGTCCTGCATGGTCGTGGGCCGCGTCGTGACGCCGCGGGTGGGGACCGGACTTTGCGGCCGCTCCCTCGGCCTTGGTGGCGGCCCCGAGGACGGCGGTGCGGCGGGACCGGGGGGTCCGGGGGGTCCGGGGGGTCCGGGGGGCGGCTCGTCGCCCGGTTCATCCCCACCGCCCGGGGGCCGGCCACGCGAGACCCACTCGTCCAGGCTCATTTCAGGCGGGGTGCCCTGTCGGATCGTGGTCCGTTCACCGAAGAGCCGGTCGAGCACGAAGACCTCTTCCTCGACCTGCCCGAAGAAGAGCGAGTCCCAGTCGTCCGTGCACGGTGCCGCGTCGGGATGAGACACTTTGAAGAACACCCCGCCGCGGGTGCCCCCCTCACCCGGCGGATAGGGCCGCTGCTGGTACTGCGCCATGAAGGTCTCGGTGCCCAGCGACATCAACAGCGACCGGAGGTGCGACAGATCTTGGCGCGCGTGATGCAGCACCTCACCCTTACACCGTGCGCGGCCGCCGCCCAGGGACGCGGGGAGCGTTTCGTCCTCCTCGGCGATCGCGGGAAGTGACAAGACTTCGAAGCCCTCGTCCCGCGCGAGGAGGTGCGCGGTCAGGTCATCGTGCGCGATCCGCTGGGTCACCACGATCACAACGCCCGTGCGCTGATCGTTCAAACGCTGGCGGACGTTGCGGTCGTACCAGGCGCAGACCGCCTCGGTCTCCGCGTCGCCATCGGTGGCCCGCAGGGCCTGCGGGTCGTCGATGATGACCACGTCGGCGCCCCGGCCGGCGATCGCGCCGGCCGGCGTGGCTGTCGTCCGCGCGCCGCCTTGGGCGAGACGGAGCGCACCGTCCCCGGGCTCGATCCGCACGTGGGGGAAGAGCGAGCGGTACCGCGGGTGGTCCATCAGCCGCAGCGACTGCGCGTGATGATCGTCGGCGAGCCCGCGGTGCCCTGATACGCACAGGATCTGTGACTCGGGGTGCACACCGAGCAGCCAGGCCGGGAAGGCCACCGAGCAGCTGAAGGACTTGAGGCTCCGCGGCGGCATGTTCACGATCAAGCGCGTCGTCGTGCGCTCGTTGCAGCGTTTGAGAGCCTCGCCGAGGACGTCGATCGACCAGTTGTGCAGGTACGTCTGGCCCGGGTACACCAGCCGGAAGGCGAAGTCGATGAACGCGCTGGGCTCGGTG
Source organism: Phycisphaerales bacterium (assembly GCA_029260475.1). Classification (GTDB taxonomy): domain Bacteria; phylum Planctomycetota; class Phycisphaerae; order Phycisphaerales; family UBA1924; genus OFTM391. Next base: position 1,829 of record JAJDDE010000129.1, read on the forward strand.
CGGTACAGGTGCCGCAACGCTCTTTTGGAGTGGTCATCCATCGCTCACCTCCTTCAACTGTGCCACGATCCTCTCGAGGGCGGCTTGGTCTCCGGCGTCGGGCTCGAAGCCCTCGACGACGCGTTGGTTGACGAGGAAGGGGAGGACGAGCTTGAGCGCCCGCAGGTCGCCCTTGAGCGCGTCGGTCACGAGCGTCTTGATGATCAGCTCCCGCTTCGAGAGCGTGCGCGCCTCGCCGTTCTCCATGATGCGGAGCGTCTGGCTCAGTTCGGCGTCGAGCAGCTTCTCGAAGTCCTTTGACTTCTTCGGGCGGCCCTTGGGATTCCCGGACTGTCCGGGCTTCCACTGGGTGTGCTTGGGAGGCTTCTTGTATCCCACTTCGTCGTACTCCGGTGTGCGCTCATCCATGGGTCACCTCCCGATCGGCTTCGCAGGACGCGGCCCGCTCCGCGAAGGTCATCCCGGTCGATTCGTGCACCGCGCTCTGACCGGTCCACGCCTGCCACCGCGCGACCGCCACATCGACGTACCGCGGGGAGAGCTCGAGCCCAGCGCAGACGCGCCGAGCCTTCTCGCACGCGATCATCGTGGAGCCGCTGCCGAGGAAGGGATCCAGGACCACCTCCCCGCGACGCGAGCAGTCGAGGACGGCGTCCTCGATCATGCGCACCGGCTTCACCGTCGGGTGCATCGACAACGCCTCCGACGCCGAGGGGTCGCCCTCCTCGGCGTCGAACGACCGCGCGGAGGGATAGCACCAGACATTCGAGCGCGTACGACCGTGCTCGCCGAGGCCGAAGTGGTTGAGGTGCTTCGCGTCATTCGGGCCGCACTTGAAGGCGAAGACGAGTTCGTGCTGGCCGCGGTAGAAAGTCCCCATGCCGGGGCGGTCCTTCACCCAGACGCAGAGGTTCTTGAGCTCGGCGTAGCGTGACTCGCCGGCGCTGAGCATTTCTGTCATGTGGCGCCAGTCCATGCACAGGAAGTGGATCGCGCCGGGGACGCTGCACCCGACTATGCGCTCCATGACGTCCTGGAGAAACGCGGTGAACTCGTCCGGTGTCATCTCACCGGCGGCCATTGCGAAGTCGCCGTGGTCACCCGCGCACACGCGGCCGATCGTGCGGGCGGGGATGTTGTAGGGCGGATCGGTGAAGACCATGGATGCGCGTCGCTCGCCGAGCAGGCGCTCGTACGAGTCGGAGTCGGTGGCGTCGGCACACAGCACGCGATGGGCCGTGTCACCCTCGCCGCAGAGCCACACATCGCCGGTCCGCGTCACCGCCGGGACGTCGTCCGCAGCGGGGAGTCCGTCTGCGTCTTTGTCGTCGTCGACTTCCTCGAGGCCAAGGATGCGGTGCTCGATGTCGCCGTAGTCGAAGCCGATCGTCTCGAGGTTGAAGTCGAGGTCCTGCTCGCTGAGGAACTTGAGCTGCTCGGCCAAGGCGCGGTCGTCCCACGTGCTGAGCTCGGCGAGACGGTTGTCGGCGACCATGAAGGCCCGGACCTTGGCGTCATCCAGGTCGTCAGCGAGCAGGGCCGGGACAGACTCCATCTTCAAGAGCCGCGCCGCCTCCACGCGTGCGTGGCCGTAGATTAGGCGGTGCTGGGCGTCGACGAGGACGGGAACGCGGAATCCAAAGGCAGTGATACTCGCCGCGATCTGTTTGATCTGTTTCGGAGAGTGGGCGCGGGGATTGGCGGGGTGAGGGATGATGTCGTTAAGCGCGAGGGTGCGCAGCGTGAGCGCAGAGGGCATGGGATGCCTTTCATGGGTGCAGACCGAGGACAACTGCTGGGGTTCGCAGCGATGCCGGCATGGATCAGCCGAAATACGGACGCAGCCACAGCGGTCGGCCTCAGTGGCCAAGGTGTGATGTGTATGAGGGGGTCGTCCGAGCCCCGACTGAAAAGCACATCACGTGCTCTCGGTCTTGCCTCAGCGAATCACTCGCATCGGCCGGAACCTGCTTGGCATCACGCCGCGCTACGGCTCGCTGCTCGTGCAGTGAACCGCGACTTGTCTGTCATGTGCGGCGCCAGTGAGCCGGTCCACATTTGGTGGCACTCTAAGCTGCCGCATCACAACCAGAACATCCTACCAAGACGGTTGGGATACGCAAGGGAAACACTCGTTCGAGTAAGCCGGACCGCAAAATGGCCTTGCTAGCAAACCGCCACACGTGCGAGACGCGTTGGCATGGGTGCCCGCAGCCGCCAAGTGACGCTTACTGGTCGGCTGCCCTCGTGAGACACATAGTCAGCCGGACCCAGGAACGCGTATGGCGCCGCGAGTCCGCCGGGGAGAGACTTTCGCTCGCGTACGAACAAGAGCGGGGTGTAGCCCTGCTCACGGTGGCGGATATATCGCTGGCCGGTGGGCGAGTCAGCCGAAGTCGTGCTCTGCGACTGCCAGTGAAAGAGCTGATCGCTGATCGCGTAGTCCTCGTACATGGTCGTCGGTGAATACGTGTCTTCGGTCTTGTGCAGCGTCACGAAGAATGCGTCGATCTTGCGGTCCCGGATGTGGAGTACACCTTCGCGGAAATCGGGGCGGCGATCGAGATCCCAGTGCCCGAGTCCGATGAGCGCTTCGTCGCGGGTGTATTCGGCGTGAAGCGCGAGCGGGCCGGCGAGGTTGGGCAGCAGATCAGTCGGGCGGGTGCGGGTGTGTTGCAGTCGATAGTCCAGCACAGCCTGGAGATCACCAAGCGCATTCGGGTTTGCGCGGAGGCGGGTGTCGGCTTCCTCGGGTGTCATGGAGGTGCCGTCGGCGCCCCAAAGCGTGACGTGCAGCATCGCTCGGCGTCGTTCGTCGAGGGGATCGGGTGGTGTCTGGCCATCGAGGTGAGCAAGCAGAAAGCGGAGTTGCTGTGGATCGTCGATGTGCACCAAGCGGCGGATGCCCTTGGCGAGGCGGTCTTCATCGTCTCCGCAGGGCGCGTTGGCGAAGCCCGCGTCGCTCAGCAACCGGCTCCAGAGTCCCCGCTTGAGCAACTCATCGAGCGTGGTGTCGAGGTATTCGAGCGTCTCGCGGATCGTCGGAGCACGACCAAGGTGGCGGCCGAGTTCGCGGATGTCGCCGACCATTTGCGGGCGCCGCAGCGTCAGTGATGTACGCACGTTTTCAAGCACGCGTTGCTGAGCGACGCGTTCCAGGCGAATGACACAGCCGGCGGGAAGGTGCGGGAATCCGGACTCGATCTCGCGTTCGAGGCGGCCGGTGGGGTCAGTGCTGAGGGCTCGGAACCGAGACGCAAACCGAAACTGCCGGTGCTGGGCGCCGATGAAGTCGAGGACGGTGAGGCAGTCCTTGTCATCGTGCAGGCGGAGGCCGCGGCCGAGTTGCTGGAGATACACGGTCAGGCTCTCCGTCGGGCGGAGGAAGAGGACCGTATCGATCTCAGGGATGTCGACGCCCTCGTTGTAAAGGTCGACGACGAAGATGAAGTTGATCTCGCGCCGGATCAGGCGTTCCTTGGCGGCACGGCGATCGTCGGCAGGGGTCTCGGCAGACAGTGCAATGGACGGGATGCCGTGCTCGGCGAAGAAGCGGGCCATAAAATTCGCGTGGGCGACGCTCACGCAGAAGCCCAGGCCGCGGGCGTGGAGCGGGTCGAGCAGCGTTTCCTGGATCTTGTCGAGCACAAGGCTGGCGCGGACGTCGTTTCCCGTGTAGACCGCGTCGAGGTCTTCGATGCGGTAGCCGCCGCGCTGCCAGGTCAGGCCATCGAGGTCGACGCTGTCGGCGACGCCGAAGTACTGGAATGGGCAGAGCAGTCGCCTGCTGATCGCGTCGGGCAGACGGACCTCGGCGGTCGGCTCGCCGCCGAACGGCGTGAGCACGTCGAGCCCGTCGGCACGCTCTGGTGTGGCGGTTAGGCCCAGCAGGACCTTCGGTCGCGCGGCTTCGAGCAGGCGTCGGTAGCTCGGTGCTGCGGCGTGATGGAACTCGTCGACCACGATGTAGTCGAAGCGGTCCCGCGCGAGTTCGTCAAGACGCCGGCTGTTGTAGCTCTGGATCGAGCAGAACAGGTGGTCGTGCTGCTCGGGTGTCGTTCCTCCAACCAGGAGGTCACCGAAATTCTGATCGCGGAGCACAGCCCGGTAGGTGCCCAGGGCTTGCCGCAAGATCTCTTCGCGATGGGCGACGAAGAGGAGCGATGGCTTCTGCCCGCCGGCCCATCGCTTGTAATCGAACGCGGCGATCATGGTTTTGCCGGTACCCGTCGCGGCGACGACGAGGTGACGGTACTTGTCCTGCACCTCCCGCTCGGCTGCCATGGCATCGAGGATCTCTTCCTGGAACGGGTATGGGCGGAGATCGAAGGTGGGAAGAAGGCCGACATCGACCGAGTCGCGGGTGCGTTCACGGCTGATCGCTTCGCGAAGCCTCGGCGCCGCATCGCGGTCGAACTGTTCGAACTCGTCGTCGTTCCAATAGGACTCGAACGTCGCGATGATCTTCTGCCACAGGTGCTGCAGCTCGTACTGGCTGATCTTGCTCGTCCACTCGAGACCTTCGGAGAGGGCCGCACGCGAGATATTGGCCGAGCCGATGTATGCGCTCCCGAAGCCGGTATCACGGTGAATGACGTAGGCCTTTGCGTGCAGGCGCGTGCGCTCGGTGTCGTAAGAGACCTTGACCTCGGTGTTGGGCAGGTCACGCAGGGCTTCGATCGCCTTTGCGTCGGTTGCGCCCATGTAGCTGGTCGAGATCACACGGAGGCGTGGGCCGGCAGGGTGCGGCGTCGCAGTGAGCTCGTGGAGTGCGTCCATCAGCAGGCGGATGCCACTCCATTTGATGAACGAGCAGAGGATGTCGACCCGGTCGGCGGCGGCGAACTCTTTGGAGAGCTGAGAGGCAAGGGACGGATCGAGGCGGGTGCCGGTGAGCAACGCGGACCGCGCGAGCGGCGTGTCTGGGCGCGGCGCTGCAATGCTTGTTGGCTCGGCGTGCACCGCAAGGAGTCGACGGAGCGGACTCGCCAAGTTGAATCGGTCGGACCAGTCATCACCGAGCTCGCTTACGAGGGTTTCAATAACCCGGTCGACGAGCCGACGCTGTTTCTCGGCCGCGTCTTTCCCACGGAGCGTGGAGAGTGACCCGGCGAGCAGGCGTTCGAGATATTGGGCGATGGCCGCGTGAGCGTCCTCGGCATCGACTTCGCCGAACTCTGCGAGCCGGGGATCCGTCGCAGCATCGAGCCGGGTGCGAAGGGCCGAGTTCACGAGGTGGTCGTATAGACCAGGCTGAACGCCGAGCTCCTGTCCATGTCCCTGCTCCATAGACGAAAGGTACGCGAAAATCCTGAAGCAAGGCGTAGCCTGCCAGCATGAGGGAGGAAGGTACTCAGGTCCAGGAACGATCCGCGCAATCCGCTTCTAGAAATCGATGAACTGTCAGCCCGGTTGTTCCAATGCCCGCTCGCCTTGTCTTCCGCCTGATTCACTGTGATCCAATGTCACTGTCGCGATAGCAGGGAAGAGACTTGGCCACCGAGGAGCCCGGTGCTCGGGACTCTTCCTGGGCGCACCGTTCAAGTGCTTCCTCGCCCTGCTCAACTTAGACGATGTGTCGTGCCTCCGGGCGAATCCTGGTGAATTGTGAGGTTCAGGGCAGAGATCGCACTGTCCGCGCAGGCCACCTACTCGCGTGCTCTCCATTCACCGGTCTCTAGGTCCAGGATGCGGCCTCGGCGTTCGAAGTCGTTGAGGGCGACCGCGAAATCATCGGTGGTGACTTCGCCGTCGCCGTCGAGATCGCCGCGCGCATCGTTGTTCTGCACGAGAACGATGAGCCGCTGGATGTCGGCCAATGTGACGGCGCCATCGGCGTCGAGGTCGCCAGGAAGGGCTTCTTCGATCTGGATCGAGACCTCGAAGATACACGCTTTGCCCTCGGCGTTGTGACCGGCGATGAGCATGCGATCAGGACCGAGGGCTTCCATCGGCTGCGAGAAGGTGCCGGAGAAGAACTCGTCCGGCGTGAGCGCGAGGGGGCCGGTCTCTTGTGTCCATAGGAGCAGGCGCGGTGTTTCGGTGCGGTCCATTCCAATCATCGCGGTGCTGCTGAGCCAGAGGATGGGGTGATCCGCGCTCAGGGCGGGCGCCTCGATGGTGCCACTCTCACCAGGGACGAGGATCAGGACGCGCTCGGCTCCCATTTTCCCGCTTGCGAGTGCGATACGGCCGGTGGGGCTGACAGCCAGGATCCGCGCGGGGCCCGGAACGGAGGCGAGCGTGCGCGTGCGCCCATTGCGGTCGGTGGCGATCACGCGCGTTTCGTCTGCCTCCGCCTCGAACGTGGCCGAGATGGTGTTACTCGGCTGCGGGCGTGATCCCGCTGTGTCCTGCCGTTCATCGGTGGTGACTGCGGCCTCTGCGATAATCGTGAGCTGGAAGCGGGCGTCGATGGTTGTGTGTGGTGTCGTGGGGTTTGGAGCGGTCTCGGGCGGTGCGGGCGTGCGCCTGGGGTTTGGTCCTTGCATCGCTGTGTGGAGTTGCTGATGGGATTGTGGCCCGGTGCGTAGCTCTGACGAAGGCTTGCCCGTAGGCGGTGAAGAGGCGCGCTGCGGTGCGGTGTTGTGGCTCTGGCTGCTGCTCGGGTGCCCCGCGCGCTGTGCTTCTCCGCCTAGACCCGGTGCTGGACCACCGGCCTGCGGCGGCCCGGATGCGCAAGCCAGCATGGGGGGGTCTGCTCCGGGACTGAAAAGCTGATTGATCAGCACACTAGTGACACCGAATCCCACTACGGCCATGTCGAGGTCGCCGTCCCGGTCGAGGTCGCCCAACCTCACGCTCACAGAACTTGTTTCGGCGATGTACTGGATTGAAATCGTAAAGGTGCCGTCGCCCGAGTTGAGCAGCACGCTCGCGTCGTCGCTGTTCGAGTTTGTGGTAACGATGTCGAGATCGCCGTCCCCGTCGAGGTCGCCCAACGCCACGGACAAAGGAGCATCGCCGGCAGCGTACCGGGACTGGGTCGCGAACGTCCCGTCGCCCGAGTTGAGCAGCACGCTCGTGTCGTCGCCGATCGAGTTTGCGGTAACGATGTCGAGATCGCCGTCACCGTCGAGGTCGCCCAACGCCACGGACGAAGGAGCATCGCCGACGGCGTAGCGGGACTGGGTCGCGAACGTCCCGTCGCCGTTGTTCAGCAGCACGCTCGTGTCGTCACTCCCCTCGTTCGCGACGACCATGTCGAGGTCGCCGTCCCCGTCTAGGTCGCC
>JAJDDE010000130.1 GCA_029260475.1 Phycisphaerales bacterium
ACGGGGCGGACGCGCGCGCCGTGGAGGCGCGTCCGCCGGTCGAGAAGCCGCTGGACCTGCTGGTGCAGCACCTCGTCACGATCGGTGTGGGAGGCGGCTTCGTGCCCGAAGAACTCTTCGATGAGGTCCGCACGACGCACGCCTACCGCGAGCTGACACGCACCGAGTTCGATTGGGCGCTCGACTTCGTGACCCGTGGCGGCGCGGCACTCGGCGCGTACCCTCAGTACCAGCGCCTGGGCGCGGATGCCGGGGGGCGGCTGCACCCGTCGGGTCAGAGCGTGGTGCGCCTGCACCGCATGGCGATCGGCACGATCACGAGCGACGCCGCCATCGCGGTGCGGTTCGGGAACGGCAAGATGCTGGGGACCATCGAGGAGTCGTTCATCGCGCGCCTGTCCGCGGGCGACCGGTTCGTCTTCGCGGGGCGGGTGCTGGAGCTGGTGCGTGTGCGTCAGATGACCGCGACGGTGAAGGCGACGCGGCGCAAGTCCGGGATCGTGCCCAGGTGGCAGGGCGGGAGGAGCCCGCTCTCGACGCTGCTCTCGGAGCGCGTGCGTGCGCGCATCGCGGGCGCTGGGCGCGGCGAGTTCGACGGGCCGGAGATGGGAGCGGTGCGCCCGACGCTGGAACTGCAGCGCCGCTGGAGCCGGTTGCCCAGCGAGGACGAGGTGCTGATCGAGACAACGACCACGCGCCACGGTGCGCACGCCTTCGTCTTTCCCTTCATGGGCCGGCTCGCCCACGAGGGGCTCGGGGCGCTGCTCGCCCACCGCATCGCGCGGTCACGGAGCGTCTCGATCACCGTCACGTGCAACGACTACGGCGTGGACGTGCTCACACCCGAGCCGCTCGGCCTTACGGAGCTCGAATGGCGCGAGCTGATGTCTCCCGAAGGCCTGCTCGATGACCTGCTCGCGTGCGTGAACACCGGGCAGCTCGCTCGGAGACGGTTCAGGGACATCGCGCGCGTCGCGGGGCTGCTCCACCCGGGATTCCCGGGGGCCGGGCAGTCCAACAAGCACCTGCAGGCGTCCAGCGAGCTCTTCTTCGACGTCTTCGAGGAGTTCGACCCCGCGAACCTGCTGCTCGATCAGGCGAAGCGCGAGGTGCTCGAGCAGCAGCTCGAGGTGGGACGGATGCGCGGGGTGCTCGAGCGCATCGAGCGGGACCGGCTCGTGATCGTGGAGGCCGAACGGCTGACGCCCCTGAGCTTCCCCCTCTGGGCCGAGAGCCTGCGGGCACAGCACGTGTCAAGTGAGCCCTGGTCCGAGCGGGTGCGGCGTATGGTGCTGCAACTCGAGGAGGCGGCGGACGCATGAATGAGCGCACGGGTGTGGAGATCGGGCACGCGGGCGAGACACTCGGGTTGTCCTGCGACCGCACCGCGCACTGGGCACGCGGGCGCACGCTGTTCGTCGCCGACACGCACTTCGGGAAGACCGCGGCCTTCCGCGCGGGCGGGGTGCCCGTGCCCGAGCAGACGACCGCGCGCGATCTCGAACGCGTAAGGAGCGCGCTCGCTCGCACCGGAGCGGAGCGGCTGGTCATCCTCGGTGATTTCCTGCACGCGAAGGCCGGGCGCACGGAGCCGGTGCGGCAGACGATCGACGCATGGCGAGCCGACCACGCGTCTCTCGACATCCTGCTCGTGCGCGGGAACCACGACCGCAACGCCGGGGATCCGTTTGAGGAATGGGCGATCCGCTGCGTGGACCCTGGCCACCGGTTCGGGCCCTTCACGCTGCTGCACGAGCCGCCCGAGGTCGAGGGCGCGGTGATCGGCGGGCTCGCGGGGCACCTGCACCCATCGGTGCGGATGCTCGATCCGGGCACACGCTCGGGCGTCCGCCTCGCGTGCTTCTGGCGGCGGCCGGACTATCTGGTGCTGCCCGCGTTCGGGAGTTTCACGGGAACGCACGTGGTGCGCCCGAGAACGCGGGACGAGGTGTGCGTGTGTACCGATGACGGGGTGCTGCGGGTACCGACAGCGATCGTGCGCCGCTAGCCGGCGCTCTCGTTGTCGAAGAGCAGACGCAAGCCGACGATGCTCAGCCGTCGTGTCGCCCCCTGCCCCGAGGGGCCGATCAACACGTAGGGCCGCTCGGCGCTCCGTGTGGCGCGCGGGACATAGACGTCCGCGAGCACCTTGGCGGCGGGGAGGGCCTCCCATACGCCGTCGCTCGAGACGAGACGCTGATGGACGAGGCCTTCAGGCGTCGTCAGCAGGACGGACCAGCCCGCGTCATCGCGGACCCACGCACCGGAGATCGACTTGTCCACGAGCGGCACGAGATCGGCGTGCGTCGGCTCGAAGAAGACGACGCGCCCCGACTGAGCGCTGAAGACGAGCACACCCGGGCGCGCCTCATCGGTTCCGGGCGCGAGGCCCCGGAAGGGGTCGGTCGCCTGGTACGCGCCGATCATCGCGCTGTCGTTGGAGAGACGCCGGCGTGCGCGCAGGATGGGTTGGCCCGAGGCGTAGGTCCACCACGTCAGCGTGGTGCCGCGCATGGGCGTGAGTTCGAGGACGCCGAGCTCGCCATCGATGCCGCTGACGAAGGGGAACGTGTACGCGACGTCCTGATCGCTGGCGAGTTCGCCCAGCTTGCGCGACCAGAGGGCGCTATCGGGGCTCATGATGTCGCGGCGCGAGGCGATGAGATCGCCGGTAGGGGTTAGCACGCCGCCGCTGAAGACGACACCCGGCTCGTCTGCGAGCCAATCGATTGTGCCCGTTGTCCACGAGGCGATTCCGATGCGCCGTGCGCCGTCGGGGCGGGGTTCTTCGACGAGGAAGCCGCGTTCGTCCGCGCTGCGCCCCAGGAGCACGCCCGGCTCGAGGGGCGACTCGAGGCGGATGCGCTGCGGGGGCGCTTGGGTGATGTCATACACCTCGAGACGCGTGCGGAGCGCCGGGCCCGCGTCGGGCGAGGCGAGCGTGGTGCCCCATGTGGGCGGGCTGCCGGTCTGTGTAACGAGGCGTGTGGCGTCGGGCGACACGAGCGGGAGCACGAGGCCGTCGAAGGGGACGGTGCCCAGCGGTTCGATGACGGCGCGCACGGAGGCGTTGATGTTCCGCGCTGTGAAGGCGGGGCTCGCGATGGGCCCGTCGAGGACGTAGCCCTCGGGCAGGGTCGCGGGCGTGCGCGAGCCGCTGCCGGGCGACGGGCGACGCGTCTCTTCAACACAGCCCGCCAGCGCGAGGAGCATCGTGAGGAGGAGAAGCCCGTGAGAACGATGGCGGAGGCGGGGCATGATCAGACGCCGTCACCGGGTTCGAGCTTCTGGCGGAGCAGGATCTGCTCACGGACCAGGCGGGCACGGACCTCGGTGCTGACATCGGCGCGTTCGAGCGCGATGGTGCGGTCGCGGAAGGCGGCGCGGGCCTCCTCGTCGGTCATGGATTCGACATCGCCCGGCGCGAAGGGCCGCGGGCCGTCGAAGGCGGGCGTTGCCTCTTCCGCGTCCTTCATGGACACGTTGTCGGGCGCGTTGAGTTGGTTGCGGAGCGCTTCGAGGCGGGAGAGGTAGGGGCTGTTGACGCGCTGCAGGTCTTCCTGGTTCTCGATCACGTAAGGCGTGATGAAGGCGACGAGTTCGGTCTTCTCGGTGGACGTCTCGGTGGACGTGAAGAGTGCGCCCAGGAGCGGGATGTCGCCCAGGAACGGGACCTTGCGGATCACCTCGCGGTCCTCGGAGCGGAGGATGCCGGAGATTACGATGGTCTGCCCGTCGCCCACGATGAGCTGCGTGGTGGTTTCGCGTCGGTCCACGATGAACTGGCCCTGCGCGGTGAGCGTGGGCTGGATGGAGCTGAGCTCCAGGTTCACGCGGAGGTCCACGTCGCGGTTGGGCGTGATGCGCGGGCGGGCGCTGAGGCGGATACCGACGGCGCGGTACTCGGTCGTCTGCGTGAGCGTGCCTTGGTCGGTTGTCTGGCTGTCGGTGACGAAGGGGATGTCCTGCCCGTCGAAGAACTGCGCCTCCTGGTTGTCGGAGGTGAAGATCTTGGGCTCCGAGAGGATGTTGAAGTCCGTGTTCTGATCGAGCGCCTGGAAGATGAGATTGAGGTCCGCGTTGAGGTCGAGCACCGAGGTATCGAAGAGGCCCGGGAGCAGTTCGTTCTTCTGGCCCGTGGTGGTGGTGCCGACGGAGAAGGAGTTGTCCTGCATCGACGGGCTGATGTTCTCGCTGGACCAGCGGAGCCCGAGGGCGAGCGCGTCCTCGAGGGAGATCTCCGCGACGACCGCCTTGAGCAGCACCTGACGACCGGGCTTGTCGAGCTGGCGCACGAGGTCGGCGACGCTGGTACGGAACTCGGGCGGCGCGGTGACCATCACGGCGTTCTGACGCCACACCGGGACGATGCGGATGCGCCCGATGAGCGACGAGCTCGAGCGTGCGTTGCCCGGGTCCTGCCCCTGCTGCCACCAGAAGGTGATCTCCTCGGTGGTGTCATCGGCGGCGGCGTCGTCGGTGGCATCGCTCGCGAAGGGGCTGGCGGAGGACCCGCTGGAATCGAGTCCGCTTTCCTGACGCGGGATGGTCGCGATGGTGCCGCGCTCGGCGAGGAGGGCGTTGAGCTGCTCGGCGAGCTCCTCGGCGTTGGCGTGCTTGAGCTCGATGATCTCCGGCAGGCCGATGATCTGCGGCTGGTCGAGCTCCGCGATGATCTCGTCGATCACCACGAGGTTGTCGGGGCTCTTGGCGACGACGACGAGTTGGCCGGAATCGGGTTCGGCTGTGAAGGAGAACTGGCCCGCGAGGCGCGTGGCACCGGCGGTGGTGCCGCCGCCCTCTTCGTTGGCGCTTGCTTCGCCGAAGAGGCCCTCGAGGATCGCCTGCACCTTGACCGGGTCGCGGTGGCGTAGGGTGTAGACGCGCGGCAGAACAAAATCGATATCGACCTCGACGTCCCATGCCGTCGCAATCAGATTCGCGATCTCATCCACGACCTCGGCCTCCGCGAGGACCGTGACGGAGTTCTGCTGGGCGTCCGCGGTGACACGCAGGTTGCTCGATGGCGATGCGGAACTCGAACCACCCTCATCACCACCGCGACCGCCGCGACCGAAGAACCGGGCGGCGGCCTGCTGCTGGGCAGCGGCGCCGCCGCCAGTGCCGTCGTCTTCGAAGAGCTCGCGGATGTGGTCGGCGACCTCCTCGGCGTCTGCGTAGCGGAGCATGAAGGTGCGTGTCTCGAGGGAGGTGGCGCTCGGGGCGTCGATGTCCTTGATCTTGCGCTCGACGTTCTGGAGCAGCGAGATGTTGCCGGTGACGACGACGGTGTTGGACTGCTCGTTGGAGCCGACGCTGGCGTAGTCGGGGATCTGGTCTTCCAGCAGCTCGGAGACGTCCTCGGCGGTCGCGTGGGTGAGGCGGAAGATCTTGACGGCGACGGTGCCGTAATCGGTGCGATCGAGCGTGGTTTGTCCGGCGCCGATGACGGGCAGGTCCATCTTTGGCATGTCTTCGAGCACGCGGATGAGGATGTAGTCGCTGGTTTCGGCGACGCCGACGCCCGCCTGCTGGAGGGCGAAGAAGACCATGTCGAGCGCGCGTTCCTGTGGGATCTCCGCGTCGGTGATGATGGTGATTTTCGTGCGCAGCACGCTGTCGCTCGGGATCACGACTTTGCCGGTCGTGTTCACGATGAAGGGGATGAGCTGCTCGACGGTGACGTTGTTGAAGGCGAGCTTGGTCGTCTGGCCCGAGACGATGCGCCGACCCCGATCGTCGCGCGGGTCGTCGTCGGCCTGCGTGAAGGCGCTGACGGGCGTTCCCGCTAAGAGGAGCAGCGCGAGCGCGCCGGTGAGCAAGCGAGAGGTGTGTGTGCGCGGAAAAGTCATTCGCCGTCCCTGGTGGGTGAGAGGAAGCGGTTGGTCGTGTTTTCAAAGATCTGGACGTCGAATTCGACGCCGCGCCATTCGACGCGGACGGTCCACGGGACGTCGTCGAGGTGAACGAGACGGACGCCCGACACCTCCTCGCCCAGCGCGATCACCGACTCGTCCTCGAGGACGATGCGCCCGTTGATCGCGGCGAGGATGTCCGGGCCCTCATACCGCCGGGGCTGGACGGGGATATCGCCCGTGTCCTCGGGATTGTCGATGACCACCTCGGGCGCCTCGATGATCGGCTTGGGTGGGATGAAGAAGGGCGAGCGTCCGGAGACGACCCCGACCCACCTCTCGACGTCATCGTCGTGATCGGCGTACTGCTGCTGCACGTTGAACTCCTCGGCCTGCGCGACCTCGTCCGAGACGGTCGCCGCCTCGATCGCCGGGATGAGGAGCCGGACGCTGATGAAGAGACCCAGGAGGACGAGCGCGAGCGCCCCGTAGCCTCGAGCGCCGGGTGTTTTCCACGTGATGTCGTGCGGCTCGATGGGAGTGGGCATCAGTTCCGCCCTCCCTTTCGCGCGATGCCCCACACCACGGGCGAGAGCTGCGCCTCGACCAAGCGGGCGCCGCGGCTATCTATCCGGGTGAGGCGGATGTCGGCGATGAGTGTGATCTCCGGGATCTGCTCGAGCGCCGCGACGATCTCGATGACACGCTCGGGCGTGCCGGTGAAGGCGACGTCGAAGGTCACGCGTCGGAGCTCCTCTTTCTCGGGGTCGTCGACGTACCCGGGCAGCACACGCGATCCGAGGGAGACGGGCGAGCGGGCACCGAAGACCACTTCGTTCGCCCCGTTCTGGCGGAGGACCTCGTCGATGCGCTGGCTGGCGGCCTGCACACGGTCATCGAGCTTCTCGGGCGGGAGCACCTGCCCGTACAGGCGGGCGTTGCGCTTGAGTTCCGCGGTCGCGTCGGAGCGGATCTTCGCCTGCGCGCGGATGTCCTTGAGCGCCTCGGCCTTGAGGTTGGACTGGGCGTTGAGCTGGGCCGCCCACTTCGAGACGGGGTCAACGACCGCGAAGAAGACCCCGATGCCGACGAGCGCGAGCAGCGCCCACTGCATGGCTCGGGAGAGCGTGTTCCAGCGAGAAAGGACGCCGTTCATGATCAGTTCCCCCTCACGGCACGGAGGTGATCACGCAGCATGTCCACGTCTTCGGCGAGCAGCTTCTTGGTTTCCTCGTCGATGTCGCTGCGGCTTGCGGCGCGCCGGCGCTCGGTGAACGCGGCGCGTGCCTGTTCGAAGTTCATCGCGGCGATCTTGTCCTTGCCGAGCACCTCGGGGATGGGGTCGGCCTGGTTGCGCGAGCCGTCGTCGCCGTCGAATCTGGCGGTGCGTCCCGACGAGCCGGCACGTGAGCTCGAGGCGGGCTGCGTCGAGCCGGCGGCGGTGCCCTGCATCGTGGAGACGGAGGCGTAGTCGTAGCCGCGGGCGTCCTCGCCGTGGAGGCGTAGGGCGAAGGGGTTTTCGATGAAGTCGCCCGTCGGCTTGATGGCACGCTCGAAGGAGCCGAGGCGTGCGTTGATGGTGAAGGTGGTGCCCCGGCTGCTGTCGTCCTTCACGTCCGCGGGCGGGACGGACGAGAAGAGGCCCAGGTCCTTCAGCCGGTTGGTGAAGTCGATCACGATCCGGCGGCTCGCCGCCTCGCCCGAGAGCTGGACACGCTCGGACGTGATGTCGATGCGTTCCACCTGCACCCCCAGCGGGTTCTCCTCGTCGCCGACGGGCATCGCGTCCGCGACCGCGCCGAGGATCTTCGCGATCGGCACGCTGCGCTTGCGGAGTTCCGTGGCGAACTCGGCGTTGCGACCGAGTTCATCGACCTCCGCCTGCCCCTCCGCGCCGATGGCGTCCTGAGCGCGCTGGAGCTTGATGTTGATCGTTTCGTGCCGGGCGTAGATGAGCGCGACGGGGGCCGCGAGGATCAGCAGCAGCCCGAGCGCGATGAGCGCGCGGGCGCGGCGCTGGTTGGTCAGGCCGACCGCGAGGCGTTGCGGGACCGTGTAGTGGTACCGGGGCGGCTCGGCGAGCACGCGGAAGAGCGATTCGGCGCTGGAAAGGGCACCGATCGCGGCGCCCAGGGCGAGCGCGAAGCGGTCCGTCCATTCGGAACCAACGCCGGAGGTGGGTGCCAGCGCGCGGACCGCTTCGGTGGTGAGAGCGTCGAGGGCGACCTTGCGGCCCGCGTCGAGCGAGGCGCCGGGGTACATCTCGCTGACGGCCTGCGAGGCGTCGCCGATGCGTCCCGAGCGGACGCGCGGTCCCCCGTCGTCGCAGACGATCGCGCAGGCGGAGCCGGATTGTGTCGCGACGCCCCACGCGGGGTCTCGGCTCCACGGGCGGTCCGGGACTGTCGCCAGGAGCCACGCCAGAGCACCCGAGGCG
Organism: Phycisphaerales bacterium; assembly: GCA_029260475.1. GTDB lineage: Bacteria > Planctomycetota > Phycisphaerae > Phycisphaerales > UBA1924 > OFTM391. The sequence continues at coordinate 8,293 of JAJDDE010000130.1, forward strand.
GGCGCCCATGTTTCGTCGTCGTCGTCCGAGAGGATCTGGACGGGGACGTTGTCGCCGACCCAGCCCGCGAACAGGCCAGAGCGGCCCTCGTCCGCCCCCGGGAGGGGCAGCAGCGCGGCGCCGCGTCGGTGGGGCTCGATGTTCGCGGGGAGTTGCGCCTCGGCGAGCAGCGCGATCGCGTCGCGGGCCGAGGCCTCAGTGCCCGCGGGCAGGTTCACGCAGCGGACGATCGCTTCGTCAATCGGGATCACGCGGACGAGCCGGCTCGCGCCGTGCTTGGACATCACCCGGCGGACGCCGTCGGGGTCGTTCTTCCCGACGCGCTCGGCGGCAAGCACCCTGAGCGCACCGGATTCGGAGGACGCGACGACCACGGACCAGCCGTCGTCGGTCGCGCAGAGCGCCGCGACCCGCGTGGGGGTCTGACGTCCTGCACCGTTTTCGGCTGTGAATTGCATCAACGCTCGCTGAGTTCTGAAATGATGATCGGGAGTGCTGAACGCTCTATCGTCGCGACGATTTCAACCTCGATGCCGGAATTCAGGTCTCGCCCGACGCTGGAGACCACGAACGTGTTCGATTCCACCGTCACGAGGCTGGAAAGTTGCACGATCGCGTTGTTGTTGCCCGCGAGGCCCGGGACCTCCTGAAGGTCCAGCATACTCGTGAAGCCGTCGGCGCGGCTGTTGCGCGTGAAGATGATCAGGTCGGCGAGTGTCGCGGGGATACTGGTCATGTAGTCCAGCGTCTTGCGCTGCACCGTGTTGAGGTTCAGACGCCCCGGCTTCGCGGCCTCGTTCGGGTCGCGGATCGTGCAGTTGGCGAGGATCCTCCGGATCTGCTCCTCTTCGAGATCCTCGACGTTCTCCGCGGGCACCCCAAGATTGGGCACTTGTTGCGCCATCTGGCTGAGCGTGGTCCCGATGAACTGCTCCACGCGGTCGCCGTTGAGCGAGGCCCACTCGAGGATGACGCGGGCCTGGATGGCGTCCATAGGACCGCACCTGGTGATGAGTGATCGCTGGTCGGTGGTGAGCAGGTTGAGACGCACCTCGCCCGAGGCGGCGAGCCCGTTGTCGGTGGAGGCGGCGGTGATGTACTCGGACCAGCCCGCGTCGAGGCGTCCGTCCTCGTCGTCGTCGGGGAAGGTGCGGTCGCCGTCGTTCTCGTTGGGGTCGAGGCGACCGTTGAGGTTCCAGTCCTCGCCGCGCACCAGTTCGGGGTCCACGCCCACGACGAGCTCGAGCTCGCGGAGGGATCGCATAGGCCCGTTGCGCGGTTCGTACGACGGGATGAGCTGGTTGTAGTAGCCCGCCTCGGCACCGAACTCGGTGGTGAGATCGTCCGTGTCGATCCAATCGATGATGGCGGCGGCGACGTCGTCGGTCATGCCGTCGAGCTCCGCGAGGTCCGCGGGGCTCATGAGGTTGATGTTGATCTTGGCGTGGGCATCGGCTGGGCCGATCTTCCGCGTGCCGTTCTCGTAGCGGACGATGTCGTACCGAGCGCCTTTGAGCTCGCCCGTGGCGACCTGGTCCATCGCGTTGTAGACGCTGAAGGCGCTGACGGGCTCGACGCCGCGGTTCTCGTGGGCGAGTCGCGCGATGACGGCTTCGAGACCGGCTCGGGCCGCCCAGCGGGCGCGCGTCGCGGCGACCGCCTCGCGACCGGCGCTCGCCTGCCGGTACGCGCTGGCCTGGAGGCGCACGAGGATGAGCGTCGTCATCGCGATGGCGGCGAGGACGATGATCGTCGCGAAGCCCGCTCGCGTCGTTGATCGGAGGGTGGTGCGTGTCATCGTGCGCCACTCACATCCAGAGCGGGTGTGAAGGGAAGAGGCACGCGATCCAGCGGGACCACGCGGACAGCGCGTTCTGTGTACCGGCCGTCGTTGCTCGTCGCGGTGACCTCGATGCGGACCGCGTACGGGTAGCCGTCGGTGTCGGTGTCCCACTGGTCGGTCCAGTTGTCGCCATCGTGGGCGAAGAGCCGGAGTGTGCGGACACCTTCGACGACGGGGAACTCGATGCCGCCCGCGTCCACGTATTGATCGGGGAGGCTGTCCACGCGTCGCCACAGGACGTGAGACGGATCGTCGCCCGTACCGGGCACGCCCTCGCTGCGGGTGTCTTCTCGGAGGCGGTACTGCGCCTCGTACGTCGCGCCCGCCGGGCGGCGTCCATCGCCCTGACCCGCCGTGGGCGCCGAGCGCGACGCGGTGGAAAACATGAGCAACTCGCCCGCGCTGTCGCCCCTCAGGTTGCCCGGGAACAGCAGGACGCGCGCGTTGAACAGCTCTTCTTCTCGCGCGAAGGCGCGCACATCGCGAGCGATCTGATCGGCCCCGGCGTTGGCGCGGCGCACCGCCTCCTGGCGTGCCCGCGATCGGCGCTCGCCGTCGATCGCCTGGGACAGCGAGAGCACCACGCTCGATGCAATCATCGCCACAATCACGCTGCCGACGATGAGTTCGGGGAGCGTGAAGCCGCGCCGTTGGTGCGTGCGACGTGTCATGGCCTGTTCACCGCCCGCCCGGGTTCGCGTTCGGGGTCGGTCTCGTCGCC
>JAJDDE010000131.1 GCA_029260475.1 Phycisphaerales bacterium
AAGAACGGGGTGACCGAGCTCACCCACATCTACTGCGAGCTCATGCGCCTCGGCGCGGGCGTCGAGATCATCGACGTCGGCGGCGGGCTCGCGGTCGATTACGACGGCACACGCTCCAACGCGAACACCTCTATGAACTACTCACTCGACGAGTACGCGCTGGACGTCGTCTACCGCGTGCGCACCGCGTGCGACGAGGCGGGCGTCGATCACCCGCGCCTGATGACAGAATCGGGGCGTGCGATGACCGCCCACGCGAGCGTGCTCATCGTGGACGTGCCCGAGGTCGCGCGCTTCGAGGCGGACGTGGTCCCGACGCCCGAGACCGTGGAACAGAACGGCGACGAGCTCCCGACGCCCATCACCGACCTCTTCGACGCGCTCGATCGCGTGCGACGCGACGGCAACGTGCTGGGCGTCTACCACGACGCGATCGCCGCCCGCGACCAGATGCAGCAGCTCTTCGGGCTCGGCTACGTCACGCTCCCGCAGCGGGCCGCGGGCGAGCGGCTCTTCTGGACGATCGGGCGCGCCGTGCTCGAAGAAGCACGCGCGCGGGACGAGGAGCACGAAGAACTCGACGCCCTCCGCGAGCTGCTCTGCGACCACTACATCTGCAACTTCAGCATCTTCCAGTCGCTCCCGGACTCGTGGGCGATCGGGCAGGTCTTCCCCATCGTGCCGCTGCACCGTCTGGACGAGGAGCCCACGCGCATCTGCATTCTCCACGACGTGACCTGCGACTCCGACGGCAAGATCGACCGCTTCGTCACGGGCGAGGGCGTCCAGAGCGTGCTGCCCGTACACCCATTGCGCGAGGGCGAGCGGTACACGCTCGGCATCTTCATGGTCGGTGCGTATCAGGAAATCCTGGGCGACCTGCACAACCTCTTCGGCGATCAGCACGCCGCCCACGTGAGGCTGGATGCCCAGGGGCGGATCCGGATCGACACCGTGGTGGAGGGCGAGACCGTTCGCGAGGTGCTGGAGTACGTGCAGATCGAACCGTCGCGACTGCTCGAGTCACTGGAACGGGACGCCGAGCGCGCGGTGGACGAGGGGCTGCTCTCGGCTGACGAGGCGACCCTGATCCGGGCCCGCGTGCGCAAGGCCTTCGATCAGTACACCTACCTCCGAGCGGATTCACCGGACGGCTGATCGAAGCGGTAGACGGTCACGCGAGGGGCGGCTCAGGCCTTTTCCTTGGACTCGGGCTCTTCCTCTTCTTCGTCCACGTACTCGTATTCGTACTCGTACTCCTCGTCCTCTTCGAGTTCGTCTTCCTCGTCGAGGTCCTCGGGGTCGATGGGGTTGCCATCCTCATCGACGTACTCGTACTCCTCTTCTTCTTCCTCGGTCTCGGACGCACCCTCGGCGTCCGCGTTATCAACGAGCTCCTCGCCCTCCTCGGCGGCGTCCTCCTCCGCGAGTGCGGGAGCCGACGCTGTTGTCGCGGGCTTGGGCTTCACTTCGAAGGGCGGATCGGGGGCGACAGGCTCGGCCTCCTCGTTCGCCTGCGCGGCCTCCGGCTCCTCGTGCTCCTCGGCCTCTTCGGGGTCCTCGCTTGTGTCATCGCCCGCGAGTTCCTCGGGTGACAGCAGCTCGTTGTCCGTCTCGTCGGCGATCGCGTCGAAGAGCCCGCTCTCGCCGGCATCCTCGTCGCCCGTGCCCTGGGCTAGATCCTTCATCGCCTGCCACTCTTCGAGCGTGAGAGTGACCTCGCGTGCGACGGTGCCCTTGTGCTCGCCGATGATGCCCGCCTCGCCCATCATCTCGATGAGGCGCGCCGAGCGCGTGTAGCCGATCGCCAGGCGACGCTGCAGCATGGAGACGCTGCCGCGACGCGTTTCGAGGACGAGCTCCACGGCGCGGTCGAAGAGCGGGTCTTCCTGCGCGGCCTTGCGCATGTTCTCCTCGTGCTCCTCCGCCGTCGCGTGGTAGCCGCTGTCGGCGATCCGAACGAGCTGACCCTCGAAGCTGCTCGTCGCGTTCTCACGCAGGAACCGGACCACGTTGCGGATCTCGCTGTCGTCCACGAGCGTGCCCTGCGCACGCATCGTCGCGGCCGACCGGGGCGTCAGCATCAGCATGTCGCCCTGGCCCAGCAGCAGCTCGCCGCCCTTCTGGTCGAGCACGATGCGCGAGTCCATGCCCGATGCCACCTTGAAGGCCAGGCGACCGGGCATGTTGGATTTGATCAGGCCCGTCACCACGTTCGCCTGCGGGCGCTGCGTCGCGAGGATCAGGTGGATGCCGACGGCGCGCGCCTTCTGCGCGATGCGCACGATGGAGGTCTCCACCTCCTTGTTCGTCATCTTGAGGTCCGCGAGCTCGTCGATGATGAAGACCAAGTAGGGCAGCTTGCGCGGGATCTTGGCCTCCTCGAGCTCCGTCTTAGGGTTCAGGCGCTCGCGCAGCTCGTCCCATCCCAGCGCGTTGTACGCGGTGATGTCGCGGCAGCCCGCCTCCGCGAGCAGCTCGTACCGCTCGTCCATCTTCGTGACCGCCCACTCGAGGATCGCCGCCGCCTTGCTCATCTCCGTAACGACGGGGCACATCAGGTGCGGGATGTCCTTGAACTGGCTCAGCTCGACCATCTTGGGATCGACGAGTACCAGCTTCAGGTCGCTGGGCTTCTGCGTGTACAGGAAGCCCATGATGATCGCGTTCATGCACACGGACTTGCCCGAGCCCGTCGTGCCCGCGATCAGCATGTGCGGCAGCGACGCGAGGTCGATGACCAGCGGCGCGCCCGAGGCGTCCTTGCCCAGGAAGAGCGGCAGGCGCATCTTCGCCGCCTTCGGGTTGTTCGCCATCAGTTCCTTCAGGCGCACCTTTTCCTTGATCTGGTTCGGCACCTCCACGCCAACGGTGTCCGTGCCCTCGGTGTTCGGGACGATGCGCACGTTGACGGCCTTGAGCATGCGCGCGATGTCGCTCGACACGCTGTTCAGGCTCGACACCTTCGTGCCCGGCGCCAGCGAGACCTGGTAGAGCGTGATCACGGGGCCGGACTCGATGCCCACCACCTCGCCGTCGATCTTGTACGTCTGCAGCGCGCTCTCCAGCGCCTCGGCCTGGGCGCGGACGTACGCCTCCATCTCGTCGTTGAAGTTCTCTTCGGGTTCCACGAGCAGATCGAGGCCCGGAAAGGCGTAGTTCTTGTCCGCTTCCTCTTCGCTGGCGCGCTGGGCGCGGATCGCGTCCAGGTCCTCGTCCTTGGCGCTCTGCACGCCTTTGCCGGCGAAACGCACCGGCAGCTTGCTGATCTTCTCCTTGAGCGTCTCCCTGTCGAAGACCTGCGGGGCGCCGGGGAGGACGTCCTCTTCGTCTTCGTACTCCTCTTCTCCGTCGTCCTCTTCGTACTCGGCCTCGGGGTCATCCTCGTACTCGTCTTCTTCCCACTCGCCCTCTTCGTACTCGTCTTCCACGACCTCCTCATCGGGGTCGAAGACAGCGGCCCCGCCGAGGCCACCCGCGTTCTCGTCGATGGTTTCGTTGAGCTGCTTCCGCTTCGTGCGCTTCGCCGCGGTCCGCACCGCCTGCTCCACGCGCTTGAGGCGTGCGTCGTCGTCGATGTCGTTGGACCGTGCGCGCACCGCCTGCACGCGCTGCGCCGTCGCGCCCGCGACGGTGCTGAGCCTCTCGAAGAGGCGGTCCGCGGAGCGCCCCATCGCCGCGGGGACGATGATGAGCCAGCGGTCGTAGGCGACGGTCGCTCCGATTGCGGCCATCGTGAGCAGAGCGATGCCCGCGCCGAGCGCGCCGAGGCTGCCGCCGAGTTTCGAGGTGAGCACGCCGCCGAGGAGGCCTCCCGCGCCCTCGGGGAAGCTGGTCCACAGCGGGAAGAGCAGGGCGTGGAACCCGCTGAGCGCGACCGCGAGGATCGCGACGCCGAGCAGGCGGACGGGCGGGTGACCGATCGGCCCGCGCCAGGCGACGTGCAGCAGGAACGCGCCGAAGGAGACCGCGAGCACCCACGCACCGATACCCAGCATCAGGAACGACTGGTAGGCGAACCACGCGCCGACCGGCCCGATGAGGTTGCCCACGTCCGAATTCAGCACCGCGACGCTGTGACCGGGCGGGTCCGCCGGGTCGAAACTGACCAACGCCGCGACGCAGGTGCCCCAGAGGGCGAGTGCGAGTACCCATACGAGCCGCGCAGCGACGGAGGGCTCTGCCGCCCCCTCATCGCGCACTGACCGCGCCGTCTTTGACGTCTTGCTCCTGGCCATAACGGTGATTATCGACCCCTTGCCCGCGTTGAGGGGAGAAACAAACCCCCCGAACATCCATAATTCATTGGTATCAATGATCTTTTAAGGCTCAAAGACACGTCAGGTCGCGCGGCGTGTTTGGTAAAGATCTCGTCAAGGGCTACGTTCGGCGCTCTCTCTTGAACGCGGCCGCACGCGTTCGTCTCATCTCTCCACGCACTCTGTTCCTCCAGAGACGTGCGGCACACGGGCGACCTCTCGGGGTCGCCCGTTCTTATGCGCCAGAAGTGCCGACCAGAGCATCCATCGTCGCTCGGAGCCCACGCACCACCGTCTCGGTCACCATCGAAGGCTGGCCCTTGCCGGAGGCGGCGGCCTGCTCGGGGAGACGCGGCACATGGACAAAGATGCCATCGCAACCGATGTCCCCGATCGCTCTCGCGTGCAGCAGCGCGAAGTACGCCTGGTTGCACAGGAACGTCCCCGCGTCGCGGCTCACGCGCGAAGGCACACCGGCCCGGCGGGCACGCTCCACCAGCGTGTGAACGGGCAGTTTCGTGAAGTAGCCCGCGGGCGCCCCTCGGATCACGGGCTGATCGGTGACCGTGGCGCCCGCGTTGTCCGGGATCCGGTAGTCACGCAGGTTCAGCGCGAACCGTTCGAATCCCAAGCCAGTCTCGCGTCCGTGCTCGCCCAGGGCGATGGTGATATCGGGCGTGTGCTGTCGCACCGCGTCGAGCAGCACGCGCTCACAGGCACCGTCCACGCAGGGCAGGAGCGCGATCTCGACCTCTGCACCGACGATCGGTGTGCTGGTCAGAGCGGTGGCGGCGCGCTCGCTGGGGTTCACGTCGCTGCCCGCGAAGGGCTCGAAACCGGTCACAAGGATCTTCATCGGTGGTGAGCCTATCCGCGACGCCGATGGCGCGTGCTCACGCGAAGGGGTTTCGGTAGCATCCGGGCTTGTCCCAAGAGCGGCGGACACCCACACCATGCGCACACCCACCGACCCCCAACTCGCGACCCAGCTCATGATCGGAGCCCTGCTCGTGGCTGTCGGGGGCGCCGTCGGTGTGCCCGTCCCGATGGCCGCCGCGCAGGACGGGAGCACCGACGTCATCGCGCAGCGCCGCCCCGCCTTCAGCGGCGCGGCGTACGAAGGCGTGAACCTGCCCGTCCGCCCGCGCGTGGGCGCCATCGCCCTCACCAGCGACCGCGCGTGGGCCTGGCGCTCCGGGACGACCCGGCGTCTGCTACTCGATCGCGACTGCGTCGTCGAGCTAGGCCCCTTCACGTTCCACGCGGACCGGGCGTCGGTGTGGCTCGAGGCGATCAGCATCGTGGACCCCGAGGACGGACACGAGCGGGGGGCCTTCCAGGTCGCGGTCTACCTCGATCGCGTCAGCACGCCGGGCGGCGCCCCGGGCATCGAGCAGAACGGCGAGCGGCTGCTGGTGACCGGCGTCCTGGTCGGCGACGAGCCGACGCTCGCGAGCGACCGGTTCTTCGAGCGTTCGGCCCCCGAGTCCGTCTTCCTCCGAGACGCCGAGGCCCGGTTCGGGCGCCATCTCGACGCGATCGTCGGTCGGCGGCAAGGGGTCACCCAGACGGCTCCGATGTTCGAACTCCCCTCACGCGCGACTGAGGCGCCGGTCCTCGTCGCGATGGGCAGCGGGCGCATCACCGAGGACGGCGTGCGCGTGAACGCGGATGCACCGCTCGCGATGGTGCCGGGAGACGACGCGCTCCGCCTCTCGCCGTCGCAGCCCGGTGTTGATCGACCGGCGCGCGTGGTCGATACGCGCGACGCGGTCCCGCCCTACCGGCGCACCGAGCCCGGCGCCCCCGCGAGGCGCCGTCTCGCCTTCAGCGCGGGCAGCACCTCGACGGTGACCGAGGGCGACGAGCGCATGATCGTCCTCACCGGGGGCGGTGCCGTCACCGCGACGCCCGCGAACCCGCTCGTGGACCCCGCGCTCCAGCTCACCGCCCAGCGCGTGGTCGTCTTCCTCAGCGAGGACAGCGACGCCAAGCCGAGCACGCTCGGCGCGAGCGTCGGCGATGTCACGGGCGTGTACATGGAGGGCGACGTCGTCATCACCGACGGGCGATACACCCTCCGGGGCGGGCAGGTGTACTACAACCCGGCGACCGACGAGGCGATCGTCCTCGACGGCGTCTTCAGCGCCGTGGACACCCAGCGCTCCGTGCCGATCTACGCGCGTGCCTCCGAGATCCGCCAGCTCTCGCTCAACGAGTGGAGCGCAACGGACGTGAGCCTCGCGAACGTCGCCTTCGCCGAGCCGCACTTCTCGATCGGAGCGACGGACGTCACGATCACCATGCCCGACCGAGCCGGCGGTACCGGGCCGATCGTCGGTGAGGGCATCGGTGTCGCGGGCGGTGGTTCGGGGAGCGGAGTTGGTTCGGGCAGCGGCGGAGGAGAGGGGTTCGGGCTGGTCGGCGGTGAGCTCACCTCGCCGCGCATCGACGCCCGCAACGTCACGCTCAACGTCGGCGGCGCCGGAACAATCGGCCTGCCCCGCCTCACCGGCAGCATCGAACGCAGCGCCCTCACCGACCTGCGCTACGAGAACCTCGCGGGCGACAACGCGATCCGCACCCGTTGGGATCTCTTCGTGCTGACCGGCACGCCGGAGAAGGAAGGCACGCGGGCCGAGCTGCTCGTGGACGGCTTCATCGAGCGTGGGCCGGCGCTCGGGCTCGATTTCTCCTGGTCCCGCCCGGGCGTGCGGGGCGGGCTCTACGCCTACTCCATCTACGACTCGGGCACGGACGAGCTCTCCTCCGGCGCCGAGATCGATCGAGACGAGGATTTCCGTGGCGTGGTCACCGCGGAGAACGCGTGGCGCGTGAACGAAGAGTGGACGCTCTTCTTCGAGGTCAGCTACATCTCGGACGAGGCGTTCATCGACGTCTTCTTCGACAACGAGGCCGAGACGCGCCGCGAGTTCACCAACTCGCTCTACGCGCGCCGCATCCGGGGCAACGAGCTCCTCGGCCTAGAGGTGCGCGGCTCGGTGAACGACTTCATTCCCAACGAAGACCTCCTGCAGAGCCAGGGGTACCAGACCGAGCGCCTGCCCGAGCTGCGCTACGCCCTCGTCGCCCAGGACCTCGGGCCTCTGAGCTACCACGCCGAGGCGACCGCTGGCTACGTCCGTTTCAACTTCCACGAGCCCAAACTCCGCGAGATCGGCCTCGACACGAACCGGCGCTCCCAAGACGCCTTCGGTCTCACGCCCGACGATCGGATCTCGGACCGCCTCGACGCCATCGGCCTCGACCAAGGCAACGTCGCACGCTTCGACACCAGGCACGAGGTCGAGTTGCCCATGTCCATCGGCGCACTGAACTTCGTCCCCTTCGCGTCGGGGCGTTTCACGATCTACGACGACGACTTCGACGACTTCCGCGGCCCCTCGAACTCCGATGAGGAGGACTACCGACTCTGGTCGAGCATCGGTGCCCGTCTCTCCACCTCGTTCGTGAGGACCGACACCACCGCCCAGAGCGACCTCTTCGACCTCGACGGCATCCGCCACATCATCGAGCCCTCGCTGACCGTGTGGCAGGGCGCCTCGACGGTCGACCCCTCGCTGCTCCCCGTCTACGACCCGACGATCGAGTCCCTCGCCGACGGCACCGTCGTCCGCGTCGGCGCCCGTCAGACGTGGCAGACCAAACGGGGCAGCGTCTACGGCGAGCGCGGGCGCTACACCACCGACTGGATCGTTCTCGAGACGCACTACGTCTGGAGCTCCGAGGACGCGCCCATCGAGTCGCCGCTCGGGTTTTTCTACGAGTCGCGACCCGAGCAGTCCAACCTGGGCGAGTTCTTCCAGGCCGACGTGGTGATGCGCCTGACCGACGCGATCTCGATCACCGGCGACCTCATCCACGACGTGGAGAACGAACGGGCCGCACGCGTGAGCACCGGAATCGCGATCGATCACGGCTACGGCTTCTCCACCTTCGCCGAGTACCGCTCGCTCGAGGGTTTCGACGCCCAGCGGCTCCGCGGCGGCGCTCGCTACGAGCTCACGCGCAAGTACGCGATGGAGGGTCGCGTGACGTGGGACCTCGATCGTGAGCGCTTCCAACGCTTCGGCGTCGATTTCTCCCGCCGCTTCCCTCAGTGGACCGTCACCGTGGGGCTCGACGTGGACAACATCTCCGACAACTTCGGTGTGGGCATCACCGCACGCCCCGTCGGTTTCGGCTCCGAGCGCCGGCAACGCCTCTACACGGACGACGACACGCCGCTGCTGCCCGACCGCTCCCCGTCGTCGCTGCGCCGCACGAGCGCCATCGGCGGGCCCTTCGGCTGAACACCCCGGGCGTGCTTCGAACCTCAAAAACAAACAACGCCCGCGAGGGCGGGCGTTGGCATCGGTCATCGTGTGAGATCGATCAGGCGCTGATCGAGGTCACCTTCACGCGCATCAGGCGCTGGCGGTGGCCCTGCTTCCGACGGTAGCCCTTGCGGCGCTTGAACTTGATCACGTCGATCTTCTTGTCCTTGAACTCGCGGTCCACGATCTCCGCGGTGACGGTCGCGCCGCTGACGTAGGGCGTGCCGACGGTGGGGGCACCCTCGCCGCCGACGAGGATGACCTTGTCGAACGTCACCGAGGTGGCATCGTCGGGGAGGTCACGGATATCGAGGACGAGCACGTCGTCCTGAGCGGCTTTGATCTGAGTGCCGGAATCCTCGAAGATGGCGTACATCACGCACCTCGCACAAGCGTCTGAGTGGTCGGAGATAGCCCAGACGACAGGGTCTGGGGGAGCCGCAAGTGTAGGCCTGCGATCTCGGACGGCAAGCGGAGGCCGTTCGAGGAAATCAGCGAGATAGCATTATGTTCGGGTCACGATCCCGCCCGGTCACCCTGGTAGTTCAACTGCCAACTGATCCCGAAGCGATCCTGCACCCAGGAGAACCACTCGGAGAAGCCGTAATCACCGGGGGGCATCATCACCGCGCCGTCCTCGCTCAGTTCCGCTTTGAGGTGGTTCACCTCCTCGACAGAGCCGCACTCCAAGAAGAAAGAGACCGCGGGCGTGAACCCGAACTCGTGGACAGGCGGGCTGTCCGTGCAGTCGATCCGCTGCCCCATCACGGAGACCGCCGCCCGCTTCACCTTCCCGGCCTCGCCCGCTTCGCCCGGTGCGTACCGATCAACGAAGAGCACCTCCGCATCGGGGAATGTGCTCGCATAGAAGCGCATCGCCTCCTCGGCGCGCCCGTCCTGAAACAGCAGGAACGGCGCGACCCTCGGGGGAGTCGACGGCTCTTCGGTGGCCTGCATCGACTGGCAAGCGGTCAGCAAAGACGCGCACGCGAGCACCGGCAGTGTGATGAAAAATCGCATGTCCACGATGGTAACGCGACGCCGGCGTTACGCGGAGCACGCCGGCAGCGGCTCCAGCCAGGTGCCCGGTGCGAGGTCCAGGTCCGCCGCCATCTCCTCCAAGGCCCGCGGCGCGACGTCCAGCAGCGGGGTTTCGATCTGGGGGGCCGGGCCCGTGAGGGTGCCCTCCTCGAGCCAGGCGAGGCGCGTGATCAGCAGGGCCCGCTCAGCGGTGGTGCTGAGGGCGTCCAGATCGGAGCCGCAGGCAACCGGCCAGATCACGCGATCGCACGCGTGCTCCAGCGACGCCCGCAGGGCCTCCAGCAGCGCGATGGGGCGAGCGAAGCGCCCGACCCGCTGTTCGTGCGTCCCCGCGGTCCCCGCGTCCAGTACCTCAGCGAAGCCTCGGAGATCGGCCTGGCGACGGACCATCGCCAGCGTCGTCTCGTGGTCGTGACCGGTGGGGGGCAGCAGCCCAGCGCTCGGATGAGCAACCCAGGCGACGGGAGGGCACCGCTCGGCTTCGAGCAGGGCCCCCACAGTGGAGGCGAGCGAGCCGTCACAGATCACGAGCGCGGGGTGTGGCATGTCCGCAGTATCGGCCAAGAACCCCGGGCTCGCACGAATCCGGTCAATCCTCGCCCAGGAGCGCCCGTGAGCGGTCTCCGGGGTCCGTCCAAGGGGCGAGTTCCAGGGCCTTCTCCAGCCTGCGGCGATGCGCCGCAGACGGCGTTTCCCGCCCGGTCTGTTCGAGCGACCCTTCCACCGATGCGACCATCCGCTCCGCTTCCGCAGTCCGTTCGTCCCTGCGGGTCGCCCACGTCTCATCGACCCAGCCGATCGCCTCGCCGAAACGCTCGCTGGTCGGCAGCGTGTGTTCCTGATCGGGGTACTCGAAGTACCGCGCGTCCAGCCCGTCGCGGACGAAGCGTTTCACGGTCGCCGCGGTCTGCTCGTGGTTGAAGTCGGGCGGCCCGGAGATCGGCGCGATGCGCTGCTCGCGGAGCAGGCCCCAGAGCTGGCCGCGCGGCCGATCGATGTGCGCCGGCCACCCGCGCCCGTTGCCCGCGGAGATCCGCGTGTAGCAGTTCACACCCACGATCGGCACCGAACCCGCGAAGACATCGGGGAAGCAGATGTGGAGCATCGACGACACGCGCCCGCCCCCGCTGATGCCCGTCACGTACACGCGCGAAGTGTCGATGGGGACAGCGGCCTCCACCGTTGCGACCGCGTCGAGACACACCTGCATGCGGTCGGCGAGCGATCGGTCGTTGCCGACATTCTCGGGGCCGACGATCACCAGGTTGAGCTCGTCGGCGGCCTGTGTGAAGACCTCGGGCACCCCGCCGCCCCGCCCCGCGTTGATCCACACCAGGAGACCCCGGAGCGGGCGGTCGGCGTCTTTCTCCTTCGGGTCGTTCGGCATGCGCACGAAGAGGCGCTCGTTCGCCAGTTCCCTCGTGACCGCAGCGATGCGCAGCGGGGCGCCGCCGTAGAGGCGGTCGGAGAACTCGTCGGCGTCGAGCAGGATGTCGTGGGCTACGAGTCCCGGCGTCGTCTCGGTCGTGAGTTCGACGACGCGGCCCGGCGTGAACGTCTCGCTCTCGAAGGGCTCACGCGGGTCGCTCGCCTGTGCGCTCAGCGCGCAGGCCAAAGCCACCACGCCAACCGCACAGCGATAAACCGTCACGGAGATCAACGCCCTTCGTCGCGGTGGGCGAGCTGGTCGCCCAGCACCTTGGCGCGGAGCAGGAGCACCGCGGTCTGAAGCTGCGGATCCAGGCCGCTCGCGACAAGCGCCGTCGGATCGGCGACGTCGGCGATCACGTTGCCGAGCTCGTCCTGCGTGACGACGTCGGCGTCACGCCGCAACTGCAGGGCGGTGGAGATCTCGCTGGGCATCATGCGGACCTCGACGTCCGGCGCGATGCCCCACTCGCTCTTACCCGGGCGACGGTGGATCAGGCGCCCGGAGGGGAGCTTGTAGTACTGCGTGGTGAGCTTGAAGGCGGCGCGGCCCTGACGGTCGAGCGGGAAGATGCGCTGCACCGAGCCCTTGCCGTAGGTGCGTGTGCCGACGAGCACCGCCCGCCCGTGGTCCTGCAACGCGCCGGCGACGATCTCGGAAGCTGAGGCCGAACCGCCGTTCACGAGCACGACAACGGGCATGCCGTCGAGCAGTGCGAGGCCGCGCCGGGCCCGTTGAATGTCCTGCACCGCGCCGCTCGCGTCCTCCTGCGTGACGACGATGCCGCCATCGACGAAGAGGTTGGTCAGGTCCACCGCCTCGTTGAGCAGCCCGCCCGAGTTGTAGCGCAGGTCAAGGATGAAGGCGTTGAGGCCCTGACGCTTCATGTCGCGGATCGCCTCGCGCGTCTGGTCCGTCGCGCCGTTGAGGAACTGCGAGAGGCGCACGTAGCCGATGCCCGCCTCGGGATCGACGAACCAGTCCCAGTCGGTCTCCTCGGTGCCGTTGCGCTGCCAGCCGCGGGCGGCGTAGAGCGTGATGACCTCGCGACGGAGGTTGAATTCGATCGGTTCGTCCACGCCCTCGCGTTTCACGGTCATCTTGACCGAGGTGCCCGCGGGGCCGGTGATGCGCTCCACCGCGGCGTTCGTGTCGAGGCCCAGCGCCGGCTCGCCCTCGATGGTCGCGATGATATCGCCCGGGCGGATGCCCGCGCGGAAGGCCGGCGTGCCCGCGACAGGCGTCACGACCTCGAGCTCGAGCGCTTCGTTCTGCGTGATCTGGATGCCCACGCCCTTGAAGTTGCCCTGCGTCGTGCGGTTCGCACGCTCGATGGACTCGGGCCAGTAGAACTGCGAGTATTCGTCGAGTTGCGCCGTGGCGCCGTTGCCGAACTCGTGGAGCAGCGCCTCGATGGGCAGGTTCACGCTCTCCTCGTTGATGCGCTCGAGCACGCGCATCGCGCGATCGACGTGGAAGAAACTCAGCTCGCCATCCAGGCCCTCGATCGCCTTCGCGTTGGCGTCCAGGCGCTCAACGAAGTCACGCACCTTCTGGGGATCGCGCAGCTCGGGGATCGCGACTGCCAGCTCTGGGGTCGTCGCCATGACGTGCAGCGTCTCGAAGCCACCGACGAGCATGTCGCGGATCGGGACGCCCTCGATGTGACGCTGGCTGGCGCGCTTGAGCGCCTGGGCGACCATGTCGGGCTCGAGGCCTCGGACACGCTCGTGCCACGTGGGGCCGGATTGATTGAAGGGGGGCAGCGCTTCTTCACCCTCAGCGAGGCGCTCGTCGGAGACCATGTCGTACAGCGTCTTCGGGCTGTAGAACCCGATCATCGCACGCCGCTGGCTCAACCGGCGCCAGTCCGCCTCGTAGGCGCGGTCCACCTCGTGGAGCACGTGCAGCATCGAGAAGAGGCGGAAGGCGGGGAGCCATTCGCCTTCGGTTTCGTACGTCTCGGCGCGTGACTGGGCCTTCATCGCGACCGCGCGCACATCGGCGCGCTGCACGAAGCCCTGCGGATCGCCCTGCAGGTCCTGCTTTTCCAGCAACACACGGAGGGCCTCTTCGAGGTCGTCAGAAGCGAGCGCGTCGTTCAGTTCGGTCTCGAGTTCGGTAAGACGATCGAGACGGGCCTGCTCGCGATCGACCGCCTGGCTCTTGAAGCCGACGAGGTCCGTCACCATGTCGGCCTGCGAGGCCTCGGATAGACGGTCCACCGTGGTGCCGTCACCGAGTTGGGCGGAGTTCCACACCGCCTCTGCCCATTCCTGTGCCCCGGGCCCCGCCTGGAGCGGGGCGTTCAGCAGGAGGACGCCCAGCGAGAGCGAGGCGAGCGAGCGAAGCAGGCGGGCGGTGGGGGTAGAGCCCATGAACTGACCTCCCTGGTCGTGGGGCGATGGAACACGCCGTGCCATGAATGAGGCGACGACGGCATCCGGTACAACGTCTGACGCCGACCGGATGTTCCGAGATCGGCGTCCCCACGCCCTAATGTCCACCACCGCTCCTGTGCCGGAGCGGGGTTCCGCCGGGCGCAGGCCCCCTCACCAGAGTAGTCATGCGTCAGGATCATCTTGAACGATGATTCTCGGTCGTCCCCGACGCGAACCGGCGAGCGAGCGGGGTAGAGTCTCCGCGATGCACGCGCTCTTCGCGACCACCCCGACGCCCCAGCCCGACCCGCAGGCGGCCCTCACGAGCGCACAGATCGTCCTGCTCGGCCTCGCCCTCACGCTGCTCGTCCTATTCTGCGCGATGGGTCTGCTCATGGTCATCCGACTCAGGCGGTCCGGGACAACGCCCAAGAAGCCCGGTGCCACGCGCAAGGACAGCCCGTGGGCCATCGCGGGTGGGCGGGCGGAGGTTGATGAAGACGACGGCATGGGCGGCGTCCTGATCGGTGACGACGACGACGGCGACCCGAACGAGGACACCTGGGCCGGGGCCCCTCCGGGATGACCGATCGACCCGTCGCGATGATCACCGGCGGCGCGAAACGCGTCGGACGCGTGATCGCCCTCGAATTCGCGCGCGCGGGCTGTGATATCGTGGTCACCTACCGCTCGTCGTCGGACGAGGCCCGGTCGCTGATCAACGAGGCCGAGCAACTCGGCGCCTCGACGCGCGTCGAGCGACTCGACCTCGAGGACACCAGCGCCGTCGAGGCCCTCGCAGCGACGCTCGCGAGCGAACTCCCACGCCTCGATGTGCTCGTCCACAACGCCTCGGTCTACGAGCCCTGCGCGCTCGATGACGTGACCGCCCAGCGAGCGGAGCGCGACCTCCGCGTCCACAGCATCTCCCCCTTGCTCCTGACCGCCCGCCTCGCGCCGCTACTCACGTCGAGCCCAAAGCGAGGCGGCGGGTGCGTTGTCTGCATGTGCGACATCCACGCGGGGCAGCTGCCCAGAAAGGGCTTCGCGACCTACGCGATGTCCAAAGCCGCGCTCGCAGAGATGGTCCGCTCTCTCGCGATCGACCTCGCGCCACGGGCCCGCTCGGTCGGCGTGGCGCCGGGCGTGGTGCAGTGGCCCGACCAGGGGTACGAGTCAAACGATGAAGCCCGCGAGGCGTATCTGGAGCGTGTTCCCCTCGCTCGAGCGGGCACGCCCGAGGAGGCGGCGCGGCTCGTCCGATTCTTGGCATTGGAAGCCTCCTACGTCACTGGCCAGATCATTCCCATCGACGGCGGACGCTCGATCCGATAGGCCCGGAATCGCCCTGTCGCGACGCATGGATCGCCCGCCCGCGTGCGGGTATACTCCCCGCCTCGCTCGACGGACCCGTCCGTTTGGGCCAAGGAAAAGCCCCCTCGCCCGGGTGGCGGAATTGGCAGACGCGCCAGCTTGAGGTGCTGGTCCCGGTTATACGGGGTGGAGGTTCGAGCCCTCTCCCGGGCATTTTACATCCGAAGATTCGGATCACGCGCGACGGGCCTCCCCGTCGTGCTGTCGTTTTGAGCCCTAGGGCTCCTTACGCCACGCCGATCAACCCGAGTCGTTGACCTCCGCGAGGATCTCCTCGCGGAGCGTACGGCGCATGATCTTCCCCGTCGGGTTCCGCGGCAGCGCCTCCACCACCCGCACCTCTTTGGGCACCTTGTACCCCGCCAGGCGCTCCCGGCACCACGAGCGGATCGCAGCCTCCTCAACCGTCATGCCCTCGTTGAGCTCGATGAACGCGATGGGCACCTCGCCGCGCATGTCGTCGGGCCTGCCCACGACGGCGCTCGCGTGGACCGCCTCGTGCATGTCCACCGCCTCCTCGATCTCGCGCGGGAACACGTTTTCGCCGCCGATGATGAGCATGTCTTTGAGGCGGCCGGTGATCGAGAGGAAGCCCTCGCTGTCGATCTTCCCGAAGTCGCCGGTGCGGAAGAAGCCGTCGTCGTCGAAGGCCGCCGCGGTCTCTTTGGGGAGCTTGAAGTAGCCCTTCATGATGTTGGGCCCCTTGAGGCGGATCTCGCCCTCCTCGTCGGTGCCCAGCACGCGGTTGGTGTCCGGGTCCACGATGCGCTGCTCCACGCGGGGCAGCGGCTTGCCGACCGATGGGCGTTTGAACGCTTCGGGCGTACACCAGTGCGTGCAGGGCGCGGTCTCCGTGAGCCCGTACCCCTCGCATATGCGCACGTCGAACCGCTCCTTGAAACCGTCGAACACGGCGTCGGGCAGGGGCTCCCCGCCCGAGACGATGTTGCGGAGCGAGGAGAAGTGCTCGGGCGTTGCGCGTTTGCTGTGCAGCAGCGCGTTGTACATCGAGGGGATCGCGATGAAGGTGCACGGGCGCACCTCCTCGAGCAGCTTGAGGATCTTGCCCGGCTGGAACCGGGCACAGAACCGCACGTGTGCGCCCGTCGCCAGCGGCAGAATCGTGAGCACCGTGAACCCGAAACTGTGGAACTGCGGCAACACCCCCAGGAAACTGAACGTGTTGTCGCACCCCAGGCCTTCGCGGCACTGCTCCACGTTCGCCATGATGTTCGCGTGCGTGAGCATCACGCCCTTAGGACGACCGGACGTTCCCGAGGTGTACAGCAGCACCGCCACATCCTCCGGCGCGGCGCTCTTGGGCCAGCGCAACGGGGGCATGCCCTTGAAGACAAGGTCCTCGATGAAGACCACGCGCGTCGCATTGGGAACGAACCCGGTGGTGTCGGTGAGCCGGCGGGAGGCGATGATCGTGTCGGTCTCGCAGTCGTCCACGACGTACTGGAGCTCTTCATCCTTGAGGAGAAAATTGAGCGGCACGACGGTACGGCCAGTCCACCACGCGCCCAGGGCGCAGAATGCCGTAGCGCCGCTCGCGGGCAGCAGCAGGCCCACGTTACGGGACGAGCTGTTGCTTTGGAGCAGCTTCGCGATGTGCAGGGCGGCGATGAGGATCTCGATGCCCTTGTACGCGCGCGCATCGTCGGTCATCGCGACG
>JAJDDE010000132.1 GCA_029260475.1 Phycisphaerales bacterium
TCGCCGCGCTGGGCCAGGAGACGCGCCTCGGGGGCGTCGTCAACATCTCCATCGTGAAGCAGGTCGGCCCGCTCCTCGCGGCGGTCATGCTCGCGGGGCGTGTGGGCTGCTCGCTCGCCGCTGAGCTCGGATCAATGCGGATCACTGAGCAGATCGACGCGATGCGAGCGATGGGCGCGGACCCGATGCGCGTCCTCGTGGCCCCGCGACTGGTCGCCTGCGTGCTCATGATCCCCGTGCTCACCGTCGTCTCGAACCTCTGCGGCATCACCGGGGGCTGGCTCGTCACCACACGCATCTACGGCGTAGACGATCTCGCGTATTGGACCTTCACCAGCGAGTTCATCGACTGGTTCGACGTGACAATGGGCCTTATCAAGTCCTTCTTCTTCGGAGCCGCGATCGCGCTGATCGCGTGCTACAAGGGCCTCAATTGCCGCTCAGGAGCCGAGGGCGTCGGCCGGGCTACCACCGAGGCCTTCGTCGCCAGCTTCGTCGCGATCGTCTTCATCAACCTCGTGCTCGCGAAACTGCTCAACGACCTCGACGCGCTGCGGCTCGGCCAAGTCTGAAGCCCTGACGCACCCCGAACGCACCGCGACGCGCAAACATGCCCTTGGTTGCCCTGCGCACGACGATCTATGCAACAGCCCAGCGGGCCGCTGCGTACCGTCTCACCCAGATGGGGCGGGCTTATCCCGCCTCGATAATCGGTCGATGATCGGGATCGAAACGGTCCCCCACCCCCCTTGGAAGGAAGAGATGATGCGAGGCTTCAAGCAGATACTCATCGGCGGGATCGCCGCTCTCACAGCGATCGGCTCCGGTGCCGCTCAGGCGCAGGACATCAGCGCCGAGTTCTTCGCCGACGGCTTCACACGCCCCGTCTACCTCACCCACGCTCCCGGCGACTTCGACCGCGTCTTCGTCGTAGAACAACGCTCCGGGACGACCGGGCGGATCCGCGTCGTTGATCGCGCGACCGGCGCCATCAACACCACGCCGTTCGTCTCCGTCACAGGCGTCTCGACGGGCAACGAGCAGGGTCTGCTCGGAATGGCGTTTCACCCGGACTACCAGACCAACGGCAAGTTCTACGTGAACTTCACGCAGTCCAACGGTGACACCGTGATCCGCGAATACACCGTGAGCGCAAACCCGGACATCGCCGACGCCACGAGCGCCAAGACGATCATCGTCATCGACCAGCCGTTCTCGAACCACAACGGCGGCTGGATCGACTTCTCCCCCATCGACGAGTACCTCTACATCGGGATGGGCGACGGCGGTTCGGGAAACGATCCCGGGAACCGGGCCCAAGACATCACGGACAGCCTCCTCGGGGCCATGCTGCGCATCGATGTCAACGGGGACGACTTCCCCGCTGACGCCAACCGCAACTACGCCATCCCGCCCAGCAACCCCTTCGTCGGCGTGACCGGTGATGACGAGATCTGGGCCTACGGCCTCCGCAACCCGTACCGCAACAGCTTTGATCGCGAAACCGGCGACCTCTGGATCGGTGATGTCGGCCAATCCACCCGCGAAGAGATCGACGTTCAGCCCTTCAACAGCGTCGGCGGCGAGAACTACGGCTGGCGCTGCCTCGAGGGCACGTTCTGCACCGGCAACGGCGGCTGCTCCTGCACCAACCCCGCCCTCGTCGGCCCCTTCTACGAGTACGGACGCTCGGGTGGTCAATGCTCGGTCATCTCCGGCTACCGCTACCGCGGCTGCACCATCCCTGAACTCGTGGGCACCTATTTCTTCGCCGACTACTGCTCCACGATGATCTTGTCGGTGGTGCCCAACGCGACGCTGGATAACTTCACCAACCTCACGAGCCGAACCACTCAGCTCGAGCCCCCCGGGACCGACACCATCGGCCTCCTCACCTCCTTCGGCGAAGACGCCTACGGCGAGATGTACATCGTTGATCAGGGCGGCGACATCTACAAGATCGTCCCCACCGACACGACCCCCCGCGTCGATTGCAACAACAACGGCATCGAGGACGCCTGCGAGCTGCTCGACGGCTCTGGCGATCTCGACGGGAACGGCATCATCGATATCTGCGATCAGGACTTTTGCCGCGCCGATTTCGACGGCGATGGCGAGGTGAACCTCGGAGACTTCGGCATCTTCGGTGCCGCCTTCGGGAGCAACCCGAGTCTGTCCAACTGGAACCCCAACGCCGACTTCGACGGCGACGGAGACGTCGACCTGGGCGACTTCGGTGTCTTCGGTGGCGAGTTCGGGCGCACGGATTGCCCGATGGTCCCCTAAGGCCTCACCAATCAGTTCGCTGCAACGCCCCGCTCCAGAAGCGGGGCGTTTTTCATTTCTGCGTCCCGCACAGCCGCTCAGCGCACCAGTTCGAGCAGGGGCACTTCGAGATCGAACGCGCTCCCGTCACGCTCAACGCGCAAGACGCATGACGCGCGTTCTTCCATCATCGAGCGGTACACGCCACAGCCCAGCTCCGCAACACCGATCCGATCGATAGAGACCACACGATCACCCGTGCGCAGCCCCTTGGGGCCCCCATCGAACACCCGCAGCACGGTCCAGGCGCTCTCCTCTCGATCGAATCCGACGCCAAACCCACGCTGAGCCGGGAACGCGATGTGCGATTCATCCACGCCGGGCCGATCGAATCGAACCAGGCGCGCCCGCTGATCGAACGAAATCGAGAACGGCTCCAGCATGTCCGTCCCGAGCTTCACGCCCCCGGTCGTCGGCGAGAAGAGCGGGCGCACGAACGTGTGAACGCCGCACGTCACGTCCTGAGCCAGACGCCCACGCTCCAACACGTTCACCCCCCCAATGCTCACACTGGTTCCGATCGGCGTCGGCGGTGCCTCTATCCCGAGCTCCGACCAATCCTCGAGTGTCAACGCTGGCGTCCCCGCGGTATCGATCAACGCGTACAGCGTCTGATCGCCGATCTCGATGGGCACCGATGGCGTCCGTGGGCCGCGCATGGGCATCACGCTGAAGAAGTTGTCATGGGCGAGTGTCCCACGCTGAACGCGCACCATCCGCTCCGGATAATCCACCGTGAGCAGCACGTCGTAGAAACTCTGGAAGCCCATCACACCATCGATCGGCTCGCCCAACGCGTTGCCGAGGTGTGTCAGATCGAAGAGCACCGCATCAAAACCACCGAGCTCCATACCCCCCACGCGCAAGGAGTCCACACGGAGCTGCTTCGCGATCTCGAGTTCCTCGCCCTCCGCCCCACGCACCGTTTCCCCGTCGTGCAGCACCGCCTCCGGCAGCCGGTCGGCGAGCGACACGTCGAACACCGTCGCGTCCGATCCGGTATCGAGCAGCATCGCGAGGGGGCCGAATCCGTTCACCTCGATGTCCACCACGATGTACGAGCCGCACCAGCGAGACGGGATCTCTATGGGCTCATCACCCTCCGCCCGCACCACCGTCCTCTCGGGGGCCCGCCCGGGCGTGATAGGCGTCGCGCACCCAGCGATCATCGCGCACATCAACAGCAATGACCCCGCGCTCTTCCCGCTTCTCATTACTTGTTCACCGGCACGATGTCCACCACGACCGGGAGGTGATCCGACGCGTACCCATCGGGGGTAGGCGTCGTCCGCCAGTCCGCGCCGCGGGCTCGCAAGGGGACACTCTGCACGAACATCGAGTCCTCGACAATTTCCTTGCGCATGGTCGGGCTGGTCAGGATGAAGTCGATCGTGCGCCCCGACTCGTGCGTGACGGTCGAGTTGCCCAGGGCAGCGCCGTCGAAGATCCACCGCATGCCCGACTCCAAGTACATCCGCGTGGAGGTGTCGCTGATCTGAGCATTGAAATCACCCATGACCACGACGTTCGCCTCGGGGTCGGCTCCATGCTGCTCCTCGATGAGTTCCAGCACCTTCCGGGTCTCGGCTTCACGCCAGTACTCGTTGCCGCGCCCAGACTTGTGGTGCACCACGAAGAGCGTGAGCTCGTACGCCTCCTCGTTGCCCTTCGCGCCGGCCGGCACCTCCACCTTGACCATCAGCGGCGAGCGGCGCCACAGCAGCGGCTCGCCCGCGTCCCGGTTGGGGCGTCCGTTCCACAGCTCGGGGTGCACACCGCCCAAGCTCGCGCCGGGCCAGACCCTGATCTCCGTGATCGGATACCGCGACAGCACGCTCTGCTCCACGCCTCGGGAGTAGCCGACATCCACCGAAGCGACATACTCGTAGCCCATCCCCTGCAGGTGCGCCTCGCGGAACTTCACCAGCGCGTCGTAGGACTCGACCTCCTGCAACCCGATCACGTCCGCGTCGATCGTCCGGATCGCCTGCGCCGCCGCGGCGCTCTGCGCGGACGGCTTGGCCCGCACGGTCTTGTCGTACGAGTGGCAGTCATCGACGTCGCCCTCGAGCGCTGGGTCGTCCACGTCGTCGAACAGGTTGAGCATGTTGTACGAAGCGATGCGGATCGCCTCGGGCGAACGCTCGGGTGTCTCGCTCGTCCCCGCCCAATCGTCCGCCACCACGCACGCGCCGAGCAACGCGAGCAGCCCCGTTGAGATGATCAATCCGTGAAACCTGGTCATTGGTCTGCTCCGATGCGAGGCGTTTGCGAATCTGCGCGGTCCGGCGGACCGAGACAGGATTATAAGACCTCTCAACCCTGCCAGACGCGACGCCCTCGGAGCCCTGCGTCGATCGTGCCGGGCGAGATCGATGAGCAACCAATTGGCCCTCGCACGCCCCCGACATCGAATCGCATGCTACATGTGCCGATGAGCACGCTCGGCAGTACCCCGGAGCCGCCCCGCATGACCCGACGCACGACCCTCACGCGAACGATCCTGAGTGTCACCGCCATCGGTGCCCTCACGGCCCTCACCGGCTGCTCGCGTTTCAACGCCGAACGCGCCTTCTGTGCGCACGAGCACGTGCACGTCAGCGCCCAGCCGATCGCGGTCGCCGACGTACCGCTGGACGACTAACGCCCGACCGGCACGTAGCCCTTCGCGATCACGTACATCTCCCGCGAAACGCCACGGCTCGCTTTGGGCTTGTACCCCTTTACCTGCGCGAAGCACATCGCGGTGCTGTCCAGCAGGTCCTTGTACATCCCGCCCTCGAACACCTTCATCACCAGATGCCCCGTCGGTTTCAGCGACGCGATCGCCAGTTCCAGCACCCGCTGGCACAGCGCGATCGAGCGTTCGTGATCGTTCACCCCCGTGGTATTGGGCGCCATGTCGGAGAGGATCACATCGAACCGCCCGCCCGCGAGCTCCATCAGCGACTCCGCCGATTCTTCGAACGCGTCTCCAACGCGGTGGATCACGCCCGCGCCGAACGCGCCCCGAGCCGGCTTGAGATCGATCCCCACCACGCGCCCTTCGGGCCCGACGAGTTCCTCCGCAACCTGAAGCCAAGCGCCTGGCGCGCAGCCCAGATCCAGCACCCGGTCACCCCGCTTGATCAGGCCCTTGGACTCCTGAATCTGCTTGAGCTTGTACGCCGCCCGGGAGTGGTATCCCTCCGCCTTGGCGCGTTTGAAGAACTCGTCATGCAGCGTCCGCCTGCCCATGATTCCACTCTAACTGATCGGGACGCCGCCCCCCTTGTACGGGCCAGTTCGATCGTGTACAAGCACCCCTCGACTGTCACCACACACCCGCGTTCCATCGAGGACCAGCTCCATGCGTGCCCGCACAATCGCTCTGCCCCTTTCGCTCATGCTCTTCGCCGGTGCCCCCTCCATGGCGCAGGACGCCCCCACCATCGAGACCGTCCGCCTCAACGACCCGGGCGTTATCGGCAGCCGCGTCACGCTCCAGTTCCCAGGCGGTGACCAGCTCACCGGTCGTCTCCTCAGCGTTGAGGATGGCAACGTCACCATCCGGCACAACCGGCTGGGCGAGATCACGGTCCAACGCGCCGACATCTCACGCACCGTGCGCCCGGTCGTCATCGACGGCCTCGAACTCGCCCCCGCCAACCCCGAAGCCCACGCCCCCGAGCCCACGCCAGCCCCCGAGCCCGAGGCGGAGCCCGCCGTGGATACCCAGACGCCCGACGTCACCTGGACCCGCGAGTTCGAGATGGGCCTCCGCGGCTCATCAGGCAACACGGAACGCCTCAACTTCGACACCAGCCTGCTACTGAAGCGCGAAGACACCGAGGGCATCTTCACCTTCGACACCTCGTACTACTACGCCGAGGACGACGGCGACCAGACCGCCAACCGCTTCGACGCCAACGTCCGCAACGAGTGGAAGCTCGAGAACCCGCGCTGGACCATCTTCGTCCAGGGCAGCTACCTCCTCGATGAGTTCCAGGACTACGACTACCGCGTCGCGGGCGGTGCCGGTGTTGGATACAAGCTGATCGAAGCAGAAGACACCACCCTCGACGTCCGTTTCGGCGTGGGTGCCTCGCGCGAGTTCGGCGACATGGCCGACGAGGACGTTCACCCCGAGCTGATACTCGGCGCTGATTTCAAGCACAACTTCAACGACAGCAACCGCATCCTCGCGTCCACCGAGATCTTCCCGAGGCTCGACGACGCCGGCGAGTTTCGCTCCATCTCCTCCGCCGCCTGGGAGATCGACATCGATCGCGGCAACGGCCTCGCATTCCGCGTCGGCGCCGAGCACCGCTACGAGAGCGACGTGGAGGACGCCGAAAAATCGGACCTCGACTACTTCGCCCGCATCGTCTACTCCTTCTGATGGCGCCAGATTCACGATTGAAAGCCCCGCTCGCACGCGTGCCGGGGCCAACAATCACCCTATGACACGACGCACCAAACAGCGCGAAGCCATCCTCGACGCCCTCGCGGACGCCGGGCGCCCGCTGACCCCCATCGAAATGCAGGACGCCGCCGAGTCCGCGAGCCCGGGCATCTCGCAATCCACGGTCTACCGCACCATCAAGCTCCTGGTGGAAGCCGGCGAAGCGGTGCCGGTGCCCGTCCCGGGCGAGCCCGATCGCTACGAGCACGCCTCCGCCGCCGAGCACCATCACCATCACTTCAAGTGCGACGCCTGCGGCAAGGTCTTCGACCTCGAGGGCTGCTCCGGCTCGATGAAGAACATGCTGCCCGAGGGCTTCACCCTCCGAGACCACGAGATCTTCCTCTACGGCGACTGCCCCGCGTGCGCCGGCGCGTAGGCCCTCAGCGGTGTGTCGGCACGGAGGTACAGCGGGTGCTTCGGCTGGCCCGACTTGGTGACGCCCAGACACAGCAACTCATGGATCTGAGCGAGCCGCTCCGCGAGAACAACGCCGGCCTCACCCGCGTGATTCCCCCACGCGACCACCACACGATCGCTCCGGCGCGCCCGCGCCAGAATCACCCGCGTGTTCCCGGGCCCAGCCGGATCGTCCACCGCCTTGAGCCCACGCGGGTCCGTGCTCCGCAGCCCGAAGCAATTGCACACCGTCAGGCTCGAAGCCCCCATGGTTCGCGCGAAGCCGATAGCGCGCGTCACCGTCGGATCATTCTGCTCGTGCGTCGCGGTGCTCGGGTTGAGCATCACAAAGAGCACCGCGTCGCCATCCACACCGAGCGAACGCGTGAGCGCGTAGCGGTACCGCATGCAGGGCGTGTAGACCGCCTCGCCCATCGTCCCGCGACGTCGGATCAGCCCCGAACTCACTCGGACGTACGCAGCACATCAACACGCTCCGGCGTCAGGATCGGAACGCGCCGGTCCTGCTCCGTAGTCGCAATGCCGTGAACGCCAACGATCGCACCGAGCGCCGAGGCGAGATTCATGTCTTCACGCGGCGCCACGTACGCGATCGTGCGACCGTACGCGGTATCAACCGAAACCACGCGGTACAGCAGCGGGAGACGCTCGCCGTTGTAGATCAGGCTGGGCATCAGCCGACCCACCGCCTCGTACCCGAGCGAGTTCGACCGCTCCACGGCCTGGGCATCGGGCGTGTCCTGCACGCGCGCTTCGAGTGCAGAAGCGTCCATCGCCACGCGTTGCAACTCCGCACGAATATCGAGCAACGCCAGCCGCACGTCGATCGCGTCGCGGAACGCATCACCGATCTCGTCGGCGGGCACGCTGGTGCGCAGCGCCTCGTACGAGTCGATCAGCCCGCTCAACTCCGCCTGCTCCATCGGGGTGCGCAGCACTCGCTGGAACGCCTCGTCGAGCGAGCCCAGCTCACGCTCCGCTCGCTCGTACGGATCGGTGACGGGCTCTTCGGCGTCCCCCGTGGACTCGCTCGCTGAGCCATCCGCAGTACCGTCGTCGGTGACAGTTGCCTCATCGCTCGAGGCACCGTCGCCCTCGGCCTCATCATCGGTCGTCTGCTCGTCGCCAGCACCGGTCGGCTGCGCCGGCGTCCCGACGTCGGGATCGTCGTCCGTCGCCTCGGTGCCCCAGCCGCTCGTTTCGAGGAACAGCTTGACCTCCGACTCCGTCGCGCTGCGCACATCGGCCGCCAAAGGCTGGATGTATCCCACCGCGCCGCGCGGCGGTGACACGAGGTAACCGCCCAGCGTGCCGCCCCGACGATCGATGGTCCCGAGGATCGGCAACGCAGTCCCCGCCTCCAACTCGTCCTTGCCGCCGAACACCGCGGCGTAGCTCGTATCGCGTGTCGGCTCGTCCGCGTTGTACGCGTAGAGGCTCGACTTGCGCGTCAGCACCGCGACCTCTTCACCCTTGGTGTTCTCACGCAGTTCCACGCGCTCGATGCGGGTCACCGCGGGCGTGCCGGGCGGGTATTCGACCGCGAGCCAGCCGTCCCGCTCTCCGGTCACGCGGAGCACCTGCCCCGCCTTGAGTTCGCTCACGACGTACCAGATCGAGCCGGCCCGGCAGCGCATCCGCACGCCGTCCCGCTTCGCGACGACGTAGGAGTCCGGCGCCGCTTGCACCTGCGTAGATGCCGCGGCGGTGTGGGCGGGTGTAAACATCGCGCACATCGCGCCGAGCGCGATGCCGAGTATCCAAGCGTGTGAGTGCAAACGCATCCGAAGACCTCCCTGTTCGGCCCCGCAACGGGAGCCCTTGGTGCGGGTAACGACTATCATCGCAGCCCTCATGAATCCAGACCGCCCATCCTACCGACTTATCGCCGCAGCGCTGCTCTCAGGGGCGGCTCTCGGTGCCTGCACCCCTACCTTCCCGAACGCCGAGCCGCTGCGTTCCACAATCCGCCTCGACGCGGAGCGTTCGCTCGCGGACGCCGCGACACACCCCCAGGAGCGGACCCTCGTCCGTCAGAACCGGCTGGCCGATCTGGGATTCAGCGAGGAGCGTCTCGCGGAACTGGATCAGATGGGTGGCCCCACCGCCTACGACTCCGAACCCCTGGGCGACCTCGGACCCGACCTGCTGAACCGTTCGCTCGCAGACGCCCCCGCCCCGCTCGCGATCTCCCTACATCGGGCGATCAACAACGCACTGCGTCACAACCTCGCGCTCCAGTCGTCGCGTCTCTCCCCCGCCATCGCACAGAGCGATGTGGTCGCCGCCGACGCCGCCTTCGACTGGGTCTTCTTCGCCGACTTCTCGTGGAACGGCACGGACGAGCCCAGCCGCGTACCCGTCATCAACGGCGTCCCCGTCGGTGTAGGCGCCAGCCAGAGCCAGGGCGTCGCGTACACGACCGGCCTGCGCAAGGAACTCACCACCGGCGGCCAGTTCAGCATCAGCCAAGGCCAGTCCTACTTCGACGATTCCACCCCCGGGGCCGCCTTCGCGCCCAACCCATCGAACCTCGTGAACCTGACCGTCGGCTACACCCAGCCGCTGCTTCGGAACTTCGGCGCCGACGTCGCCCTCTCTCAGGTCCGCATCGCCCGCAACGCCGAGCGCAGCGCCGTGCAGGAGACGCGCCAGTCCATCATCGACGCGATCACCGAAACCGAGCGCGCCTACTGGGCCCTCAGCCAGGCCGAACGCACCTACCGGATCCTCAGACGCTCCCTCGAACGGGGTATCGAGACGCGCGACGTCCTCAAGGCACGCCTCCGCGTCGATGCCCGCCCGGCGGAATACTCCGATGCCCAGGCAACGGTAGAGCGACGCCGCTCGGACCTCGTCCGCGCCGGCAACACGCTCCGACGCGCCTCCGATCGCCTCAAGCTGCTGATGAATGACCCGGCGCTGCCCATCGGCTCTGAGATCGTGCTCATCCCCAACGACGCGCCCGTCGCCGAGCCGCTCACCTTCAGCCTCTTCGACGCCCTCGACACCGCCCTCCGCAACCGCCCGGACCTCGCGCGGGCCCTGCTCGCGATCGACGACGCCTCCACACGACAGCTCGTCGCGAAGAACCAGACACTCCCCCGCCTCGACTTCTCCATCCAGGCCGTCGCCCAAGGCCTCGACAGCGACGCGGGCGAGGCGTACGACCGCATCGGTGAGGGCGACTTCATCAACTGGGCCTTGGGGCTCAACTTCGAGCAGGCCATCGGCAACCGCGCCGCCGAAGCCGGGCTGCGCCGCCGCCAGCTCGAACGCCTCCGCACCGTTATCAGCTACGACCAGACCCGCCAGAACGCGATCGACGAGGTCGTCGCGTCCCTGCGTTCCGTCACCGAGTCCTTCCTGCTCATCGAACAGACCCGCGTCGAGCGCACCGCCGCATCCGAGAACCTCCGCACCCTCCTGGCCCTCGAGCGCACCGTCGCCCAGCTCGACGCCAACTTCCTCAACCTCAAGCTCACGCGACAGGACAACCTCGCCCGCGCCGAGCTCTCCGAACTCCAGGCGACCGTCGATTACAACCTCGCGATCGCCGAGCTCTACCGCGCCACGGGCCAGGCCCCCGAACGCAACCAGGTGGACGTGATCGTCCCCGACGCGGGCGAGTAACGCGTGACCGTCTCGCAGCGCGAGATCGACAACGCCGCCCGCGCCATCAACGCGGGCGAGCTCGTCGCGTTCCCCACGGAAACCGTCTACGGCCTCGGCGCCGACGCCCTCAACAAAGACGCCATCCGCAAGGTCTTTGCGCTCAAAGGACGACCGAGCACCAACCCGCTCATCGTCCACTGCCGAGGCATCGCCCACGCCCGCATGTTCGCGGCAGACTGGCCCGACCACGCCCACGACCTCGCCAACCGATTCTGGCCCGGCCCCCTCACCATCGTCGTGCGCAAAAATGCGTTCATTCCACCCATCGCCACCGCGAACGGCGACACCGTCGCCCTCCGCGTGCCCGCCAACGACACCGCCCGGGCGCTCATCGAGGCCGCCAGCGTCCCCCTCGTCGGCCCCAGCGCGAACCCCAGCGGCACCATCTCCCCCACCACCGCCCAGCACGTCCAAGACGCCTTCCCCGATCTCCTGGTGCTCGATGACGGCCCCTGCACCACCGGCGTCGAGTCCACCGTCGTCACCTTCGCCCACGTCACGCCTCGCGTGCTGCGCCCGGGTGTCCTCGGGCATGAAGAACTCGGCGTCGCCCCCTTCGAAGCGACATCGGGCTCGGACGGGTCTTCTTCAGACCCCAAGACGTCCCCGGGCCTCTTCAAATCGCACTACGCCCCGCGCGCCCGTCTGGTGCTCGACCAGGACGTGCCCGGCGCCGAGCGCCTCCACCTCCCGGACAACGCCGCCGACGCCGCACGCGAGCTCTACGCCCGCCTCCGCGCACTCGACAGCACCGGCACCGACACGATCGTCGCGAACACGCCCAAGGGCACCGGCCCGATCTGGGATGCGATCCGCGATCGCCTCAGGCGTGCCGCGGCCCCCGCCGACTGATCGCCTCCCCAAAGTGGCACCAACTCACACCCAGCGGGTGACGTGCCACTTCTTTTTGCCACGACGCAGCAGGATGGTCGTGCCGTGCAGCAGATCGCCGCGTGTGAGCGCGTAGGACGCGTCCACCTTCGCGCCGTTGACCGACACCGCGCTGTTCCCAAGGAACTCCCGCGCCTCGCGCTTCGACGCCGCGACAGACGTGTCGGGCAGGAGATCGACCAACAGCACGCCCTCCCCTTCGAGCGACGCTAATGCGTGCTCCGATGAGGGCACGCCGCCAAACGCCTCGGCGAGCGTCGAGGCGTCCAGCCCCGACACGTCTCCTGAGAAGAGCGCCTCGGTCGCCTGCAGCGCCCGGCTGAGCCCCTCCTCACCGTGTACAAGCCGCGTGACGTCCTCCGAGAGCCGCTTCTGAGCCGCCCGCTGGTGCGGCGCCGCCGCGTGCTCCGCGAGCAGGGCATCGCGTTCAGTCTCCGTCAACTCCGTAAAGACCGTGAGGTACTTCACCACGTCCCCATCATCGGCGTTGAGCCAGAACTGATAGAAGGCGTAGGGCGAGGTGCGGTTCTCGGAGAGCCAGATCGCCCCGCTCTCGGTCTTGCCGAACTTCCCACCGTCGGACTTGGTCAGCAGCGGCGCGACGAGCCCGAAGGACTCTTCGCCGACGCGCCGGATCAGGTCGCACCCACTCACGATGTTCCCCCACTGGTCCGCGCCGGCGCACTGAATACTCACGCCCTTCTCGCGGAACAGGTG
Organism: Phycisphaerales bacterium; assembly: GCA_029260475.1. Taxonomy (GTDB): domain Bacteria; phylum Planctomycetota; class Phycisphaerae; order Phycisphaerales; family UBA1924; genus OFTM391. The sequence goes on from JAJDDE010000132.1 coordinate 12,473, forward strand.
CAGGAAGTCGTACGCCTGAAGCAGCATGTAGCTGAACTCCGTGAAGCTGATGCCCTGCTCCTCGCGCTCGAGCCGGTTCTTCACCGCGTCGCGTCGGATCATCTCGTTCACACTGAAGTGCTTGCCGATCTCGCGGAGCGCGTCGAGGAAGCTCATGGTGCGGAACCAGTCGTAGTTGTCGATGATCTCCACGTCATCGCCCAGCAGCCGCTGGTAGATCCGCGTCTGCGCTGCGATGTTCTTCTCGACGAGCTCGTCCGTCATCAGCGAACGCTCGGCGTCCTTGCCCGAGGGATCACCGATCCGACCCGTCGCCCCCCCCACGATCACCACCGGCCTGTGCCCCGCACGCTTGAACCGGCGCAGCATCATGATGGGCACGAGATTCCCGATCGTCAGCGAGTCCGCCGTCGGGTCGAACCCGCAGTACAGCGCCCGCGGCTGAGCCAGATGCTCACGCAGCCCGTCGAGGTCGGTGCAGTGATGAATCTGCCCGCGCCAGGCAAGTTCGTCGAGGACAGATGCGGTGTCGGAGGGAGCGGTCTCTGAGGTCATCGCGGCAGGATAACGCTTGGGGCGGCGGTCTCGTCGATGTCTAGGACAACCGGCGATGACCCGATCTGATACCCGGCCTCGGTCACCTCATCCAGCCCAAACAGGCGCCCGTGCGGAGCATCCTCGTGACAGCCCAGGCACGACTCGATGCGCCCAATAGCTGTCCTGGTCCAAAGAGTCTGTTGTCCATCCATACCGAGCGATCCTGGCGTGAAAGTCGAGTACACCCAGCCATGGTCGGTGTCGGGCTCATCGAGGCCGTGGTACGACATCACGAACAGACCGGCGTGTTCACCACGCTCAGCGAGGCCGAGCGTCTCCTCGGACCCTTCGGGTCGCCACGTCTCCTTGATCACAGCGAACCCCTCCGGGATTGTGGTGCGCGTGTCGGTGACGAGTTCAAGGTAGGCCCGAACGTCCGTTGCGCGGAGCTTGTAAATCTTGCGCCCGTGCGGAGTCTCGCTCCACGCCTCGCTGACACCGACGAGGTCGCGCGCCGGGAAGGGCACGCCCTCCTCGGTGCGCGACGTACCCCATTCATCCTCGAAGGCGTGCTGTTTCGTGGGCGTCGGCGGCATAACGCAGAAGAACGGTGCCAGGTAGAACTCCTCACGCACCGCGCGGGTCTTGTCTCTGAACGACGCCGCGAGCGCGTCGATGGCCTGTGTGATCTCAACCCGCGGACCACTTGTTTGCTGGACGACTGTTTCAATCGCTGACGCAGAGTCGGACACAACAGTTGACCGCTCTTCGCTCGCGGGCAAGGTCCCCGGAGGCGACTCCACCTCAGAACACCCTCCAACAATCAGTCCGGCGGTGACAGAGACGATCATCGCGCGTGCTGCCATCGGCGACCTCCTTGCTATCTGATACGAGCGTAGCCGTACCCAGTTCGCACTTTACACATTGAAGTACTTCGCCTCAGGATGGTGCACCACAAACGCGCTCGTGGACTGCTCCGGGTCGATCTGCCAGTTCTCGGTGAGTTCGCAGCCGATACGACCCGGCTCGAGCAGACGCCAGAGGATGTCCTGGTCGCTCATGTCCGGGCAGGCGGGGTAGCCGGGGCTGTAGCGGCTGCCGCGGTACTGCTGGCGGAAGAGCTCCTTGATCTTGGGCGAATCGCTGTTGCCGATACCGAGTTCGGTGCGCATCCGCTTGTGCCACAGCTCCGCGAGCGCCTCGGCGCTCTCCACACCGAAGCCGTGGAGGTACAGGTACTCGGCGTAGTCGTTGTTCGCAAAGAGTTTCTGCGCCTCGCGCGACACATGGCTGCCCATCGTCACGCAGGTGAAGCCGATCACGTCCTTCTCACCCGACTCGGTCGCACGGAAGAAGTCAGCGAGGCACAGGCGTTTCTTGCCCTCCTGACGCGGGAACGTGAACCGCTCGATCTCCTTGTCGTGCTCCTCCGGATGGAAGATCACAAGATCGTCGCCCTCGGACTGACAGGGCCAGTAGCCGTAGACCACCTTGGGATCGAGCAGGACCTCGGATCGCGCACGGTCCTTGAGCCGTGCCAGCACCGGGTCCGCGTGGTCCTCGAGATGGTGCTTGTACTCCGCGTCCGACATCTTGCCCTTCTTGAGCTGCCACTGCCCGCGGTACAGCGCCGTCAGGTTGATGAACGGGAAGATCTCATCGAGGCCGACACCCTCCACGACGCGCGAGCCGAAGAACGGCGCAGCGGGGACCGGGACATCGACCGCCACGTCCGAGCGCACACGCTCGGCGAGCGCGGTGCCCTTCCCCTTATTCGCCTCGAACTCGTCTTGCTTGCGCCCCTGCTCGGCACGCCCCTTCGCGACCGTCTCCTGCGCCGCGCTCCGCTTGGCGAGCCGCTCGGCGCGTTCCTCGAAGATCGTCTGCGTCTTGCCCTGGGCGATGTGGTCCATCGTGCGCAGACCCTCGAAGGCGTCCTTGCCGTAGAAGAGATCGCCCTTGTACACGCTCGCCAGGTGCCACTCCGCGTAGTGGCGCGTGAGCGCCGCACCGCCGAGGATCACGGGCACGTCCAGGCCCTGCTCGTTCATCTCGCGCAGGTTGTCCTCCATCACGTTCACGCTCTTGACGAGCAGCCCGGAAAGCCCGATCGCCTGCGCCCCGGTCTCTTTCCACGCCTTCAGGATGTCGCTGATCGGCTTCTTGATGCCGATATTGTGCACCGTGTAGCCGTTGTTCGAGAGGATGATGTCCACCAGGTTCTTCCCGATGTCGTGGACGTCCCCCTTCACCGTCGCGAGCACGATCGAGCCCTTGGTCTCCCCGTCTTTCTTCTCCATGTGCGGCTCGAGATGCGCCACCGCCCGCTTCATCACCTCCGCGCTCTGGAGCACGAAGGGCAGCTGCATCTGCCCGGAACCAAAGAGCACGCCCACCGTCTTCATCCCGTCCAGCAGGTGCTCGTTGATGATCGTCAGCGGCGGGTACGTCTCCATCGCCTTCGCTAGCGACTCTTCGAGATGCTCCTTCTCACCATCCACGATGTGCGCGCGGAGCCGCTCCTCGATCGGCAGGTCCTCGATGTTCGGCTTGTCCTCCTGCACGGAGTCAACATCCTTGAAGAGCTCGATGAACGACTGCAGCGGATCGCCCTGCGAGTCGTCGCAGAAGAGCAGCCGCTTGGCGGAATCGATGTGCTCCTGGTCCATCTTCGCCAGCGGCATGATCTTGCTCGCGTGAACGATCGCGCTCGAGAGGCCCGCCTCCATGAGCTCGTGCAGGAACACGGAGTTCAGCACGTGGCGCGCCACGGGCTTGAGCCCGAAGGAGATGTTGCTCAGCCCCACCGTCGTCTGCACGTCGGGGTACTTCTGGGTGATCAGACGGGTGCCCTCGATGGTCTCCAGGCCCGAACGCTTGTCGTCCTCCATGCCCGTCGAGACGGGCAGCACCAGCGGGTCGATGAAGAGGTCGTGGACCTCCAGCCCGTGGACCTTCGTCGCGCGATCGATGGCCCGCTCCGCGATCGCCAGCTTCCGCTCGCGCGTCCGAGCCATCGCGGCCTCGGGGTCCTCATCGATCGTGCCGATCACCAAGCCTGCCCCATAGGTCTTCGCGAGACGGCAGAGCTCATCGAACTTCTCCTCGCCGTCCTCGAAGTTCGCCGAGTTGATCAGGCACTTACCCGGCGCATGGCGCAGCCCGGCGTCCAGCGTCGCGATCTGCGTGGAGTCGATCATCAGCGGCGCATCCACCTGCCGCACGAGCCGCATGACCATGTCCGCCATGTCCTGCGCGTTGTCGCGTCCCGCGTAATCAACGTTCACGTCGAGCACGTTGGAGCCCTCTCGCACCTGACCACGCGCCAGCGCGATCATGCCGTCCCAGTCCTCGTTCTCAAGCAGGCCCTTGAACTTCCGCGAGCCCGACGCGTTACAGCGCTCGCCGACGATCAGGAAGGAATTCTCCTGGCGGTGCTCCGTGGGCGCGTAGAGCGAGGTCGAGCAGGGGCGGTACGTCTCGAGCGTCCGCTTCTTCGGCGATCGCCCCTCCGCCACTTCGACGAGCTTGGCGATGTGCGACGGCGTGGTGCCGCAGCAGCCACCGACGAGCGCGACGCCGTCACCCTCGATGAACCGCTCCACCGCCTCCGCCATCGGGCCGGGCGTCAACGGGTACTCCGTGCGACCCTCCACCAGCACCGGCAGCCCCGCGTTCGGGTACACCGAGATCGGCCGGGCCCAAGACTTGGAGAGCTGGTGGATGTGCTCGGACATCTCCGTCGGCCCCGTCGCGCAGTTGAGCCCCAGCGACGCGATCGGGTACCCCCTGAGCGCGTGGATCACCGCCTCGATGGACGAGCCCGCGAGCATCGTGCCCATCTGCTCGATCGTCACCGACACCATGATCGGCAGGTCCTCGGGCGTGCGCCCCTTCTCGCCCATCGCCCTGAGACACGCGTTGATCGCGCACTTCACCTGCAAGAGGTCCTGGCACGTTTCGATCAGCAGCGCATCGGTCCCGCCGTCGATGAGGCCGCGCACCTGCTCCGCGTACGACTCCAACAGCGTGTCCCACGTCACCTGCCCGAGCGTGATCAGCTTCGTGCCCGGGCCCATCGAGCCCAGCACGAACCGCGGCTTGTCCTTCGTCGTGTGCTTGTCGCACGCCGCCCGAGCGATCTCCGCGCTCAGCTTCGCGAGGTGGTACGTCTCCGCCTCCAGCCCGAACTCCGCGAGCACGAGCTGGTTGGTGCCGAACGAGTCCGTCTCCACGCAATCCGCGCCCACCGAGAGGTAGCTCTCGTGGATGGATTGAATGACGTCCGGACGGGTCTTGACGAGCACGTCCGTGCAGTTCTCGCAGCCGAGATAGTCCTTTTCGATATCGAGATCGAACTCGTAGATCGCCGTCCCCATCGCGCCATCGAGGACGAGCACGCGTTGCTGGAGGGCATCAAGAAAGGGGCTCTGGGACATGTGAGGACTCGCTCCGTATGAAAAACTGGTGGAGGACGATGTGAGCGGGTCACCATCGGCGGACCCGGCTCCGAGACTCTACTCTATCCTTCTACCCGGATGAATGGATAAAGGATCAAAATCCCCCATCTCCACACCACCACCCCGAAACAGACCCCACCACCGCCGGTATCTGTTCCCCCAGCCGGTACCATCCCGCCTCCCCACGCGCCACCCTTCCAGCCCCCCGCGGAGACCCATGTGAGCACCCCCGCCATCGAACTCAAAGGCGTAACGAAACGCTTCCGCGAGAAACTAGCGGTCGATAACCTCGACCTCGTCGTCCCCCAGGGCTCGGTCTGCGGCTTCCTGGGCCCCAATGGCGCCGGCAAGACCACCACCATCCGCATGGTGATGTCCATCCTCTTCCCGAACGAGGGCGAGATCTCGGTGCTCGGCAAGAAGTCCGCTGTCGAGTCCAAGGACCGCATCGGCTACCTCCCCGAGGAGCGCGGCGTCTACCGCAAGATGAAGGTCGGCGAGTTCCTCATGTTCATGTCCAAGCTCAAGGGCGCGGACCCCGCGGGCCTCAAGGGCCGCATCGAAAAAGAACTCGAACGCATCGGCCTCACCGGCGTCTGGAAGAAGCGCAACGAGGAACTCTCCAAGGGCATGCAGCAGAAGGTGCAGTTCCTCGCGACGATCATGCACCAACCCGAGCTCATTATCCTCGACGAGCCCTTCAGCGGACTCGACCCGGTCAACGTCCGCCTCGTGCGTGAGCTCATCAACGAACTGCACCGCGAGGGACGCACCATCATTTTCTCAACGCACGTATTGCACTCCGCTGAACAGATCTGCGACCGTGTCTTCCTGATCAACAACGGGGAGAAGGTGCTCGACGGCTCCGTCGAAGAGATCCGTGCCCAGTTCGATCCTCGCACGATCGTTGTTGAGGCCGTTAACACCACAATCGATAACGACCAGCTCCGGACGGTACCGGGCGTCCATTCCTTGCGTCAGAACACCGACAACACCGTCGAGGTAACGCTCGCGAGCGGCGCCGACCCGCAGGCCGCGATGAGCGCCATCGCGCAGACCGGCACGATGCGCCGCATCGAAATACGCCGGGCCACGCTCGAGGATGTGTTCGTCCACCTCGTAGAACCGGGCGACTCTGAAGACGTGCTACGTCGCAAACTCTCGGACACCGCGTCAGGGGGTGTCGCGTGAGCAAGATCTTCCTCTGCGCCAGGCGCGAGTACGCCGCCACGGTGCTGACCAAGGCGTTCTTCTTCGGGGCGATCGTCTTCCCCCTCGTCGCGTGGGGCGCGATCATCGGCGTGAGCGCCAGCGGCGTGTTCAACGCCGATAAGCCGCCCCTGGAAGGCACCATCGCGATTGTGGACGGCACGTCCTCGCAGAAGATTTCCGGAGCGCTCGAAACGGCGCTCGACGCGGAACGCCGCACGCAGCAGCGCGAGCTCGTCGAGCAGATGTTTGAGTCCGCCGCGAGTTCGACGGGCGCCCCGCCCGCGCAGCTCGATCAGGTGAAGAAACAACTGCTCAGCATGCGGGGCCTCGACCGCGAACTCTTCCTGACCATCGAACGCCACGGCGCCGACGCCGACATCGCCGGCTTACAGGCACGGCTGCTCGACGCCGCAACGGAGGACTCGCTCCTCGCCTACGCGGTCATCGGCCCACCCTCGTTACGCACCAAACTCCCTCCCGAACAGGTCAGCGCCTTCAGCACCATCATCCCGCCCGGATTGATCGCGCTCGCCTTGGACAACATGCCCCAGGAGGAGGGCGCTGATGCGCAATCCAACATCGGGCCGAACGACCTCCCCGCGGGCAGCTACCGCATCGTCCACCGGAAGAACCTCGACCCCGACTACGTCTCGATCATTCAGAGCGAACTGTCAAGGGCCGTGCAGAACGAGCGGTACCGCGCCGCGGGCATGGACCCCGGTGTCGTCCGAGGCTACGAGACGCAATACCCCATCGCCGACACGCGCATGGTCGGCGACGACGGCCAAGAAGAAGACTCCACCGCCACCGCCCAGCGCATCATCCCCATCGCCTTCTTCATGCTCCTCTACATGTCCGTCCTCACGGGCGGCAACTACCTCTTCATGGGCACCATCGAGGAGAAATCTTCGCGCGTGATGGAGGTGCTGCTCTCGGCGGTCTCCCCGATCAACCTGCTCATCGGCAAGCTCGTCGGGCAGGGCCTCGTCGGGCTCACCGTCCTCGCCATCTACCTAACACTCGGCCTCTTCGCGGCGGACCACTTCGGCTTCATGAGCGCCATCCCGATGGACGCGCTCCCGTGGATGCTGCCCTACTTCCTGATGGCGTACCTCTTCTTCGGCGCGCTCTTCGTCGCCGTCGGCTCCGCGGTCACAGAAGTGCGCGAGGCGCAATCCCTCTTCGCACCTGTGACGTTCCTCATCATCCTGATCTTCGTGATCCTCTTCCCGATCATGGACAACCCCGGTGCCCCCATCGCGCGAATCATGAGTTACTTCCCGCCCTCGACGCCCTTCGTGATGGTGATGAGGATGAGCCAACCGGCCCACATCGTCCCGCTCTGGGAGATCATCTTGACGAGCATCGTCGGGGCTCTGGGTGTCCTGTTCACCATCTGGATGGCCTCCAAGATTTTCCGTGTCGGCGTCCTGATGTACGGCAAACCGCCCTCATTCGGAACCCTGCTCAAGTGGATCGCGCAGTCGTGACGATCTGAACCGCAGGAGACGCACCACGCCATGAACATCCTCGACGCGATCCTGCTCGGCCTCGTCGAGGGCATCACCGAGTACCTCCCCGTCTCCTCGACGGGGCACCTCATCCTCACCGCCTCTCTCCTCGGGCTCGACGGCACCCCTGAGCAGAAGGCGGCGGCGGACACCTTCAACATCATCGTGCAGGGCGGCGCGATCCTCGCGGTCCTCGGGCTCTACTTCTCGCGCGTCATCCAGATGCTCAAGGGCATCGCAGGCAAGGACACCGCAGGGCGCAAGCTCTTCGTCAACATCGTCGTCGCCTTCCTGCCCGCCGCCATCCTGGGCGTGCTCTTCAACGACTTCCTCGAGGCCACCTTCTTCAACGCACCCTCCGTACTCACCGCCCTCTTCCTGGGCGGGCTCTGGATGATCTGGCTCGATCGCTGGCGCAAGAAGCGCCCCGAGGATGCGGCACACCGCACCATCGATGACCTCTCCCTCATGCAAGCCCTCGGCATTGGTCTCTTCCAATGCGTCGCGATGATCCCGGGCACCAGCCGCTCCATGATGACCATCGCAGGCGGCACGCTCTTGGGCCTCAAACCCAAGGAAGCCGCAGAGTTCAGCTTCCTGTTGGGCCTGCCCACGCTCGGCGGTGCCTGCGCCTACAAGCTCTACAAAAACCTCTCCAGCGACACGGAAGAACCCTTCTACGAAGTCCTCGGCCTCGCGCCCGTGCTCATCGGCATCGCCGTCGCAACGATCAGCGCCGCCTTCGCGGTGAAGTGGCTCGTCGGGTTCCTGAACACCCACGGCCTCGCGCCCTTCGGCTACTACCGCATCGCGCTCGCGATCGTGCTGGGCGGCTTGATCCTCGCCGGTGTCGTCTCGGTCTGACACAAAGCCCGAAGCGCCTCAGCCCTCGTCGTCCTCACCACGCCGCGCCTCGCCCGCCATGCCGGCGGGTCTCGCGGTCGTCTCGTTGGGCGGCTCGAGCCACGGGATAAACCACTCGGCGATCCGCCGATCGCGCTCGAAGACGGGGTACTCGTACACACCACGATCCGCGAAGAGGTCGGGGGTGCCGTCCGCCCAGTCGAGCCACCCGTTCGGCACCGAGCCCAGACGCTGCCCCGTCAGAATCCCGAGCGAACCCTGCGCCGCCAGGTTCACGTGCAGCGACGGATCATCCAGCGACGAGACGAGCGCATCGAACACACGCCGCTCGGCGTACTGACCCAGCGCCGTCGCGCACGCCCCGCGGACATCAGCGTCCTCGTCGTCGCTCATCCGCTGAATCAGCACCGGCACGCCATCGCTCGCGTTGTGCAGCCGCTGAAGCGATCGCGCCGCCTCCCATCGCAGCACAGAGTCATCGGAGGTCCGCAGCAACTCACCGATCGGCCCGACGTGCTCCGGCCCGCCGTGCAGTCCCAGCGACTTCACGCCGACCGTCTGCACGCCCGAGTCATCGTCATCGAGACCCACCTCGTACAAACGCACGTACACCTGCTCCCCCCCGAACGGCGCGTTCGCGAGCAGCAGCATGCCCTTCTGCCTGTTGTCCGCGTTGAACGGGTCCGCCGCCAGAGCCGCGGCCTCCGCCGGCGTCGGCGGCGCCAGCAGGTCCAGCACCGAGTCGTTCGATTGCGCACCGGATGACCCCGTGCGGCACCCACCCATGATCGTGACCACCCCGACGCCCATCAGGATCAACGCGAGGGCGTGGGGCGCGGAGCGGAGCGGTGTGCGTCTGCTGTTCATTTCGCGAGTATAACGACGGCATGAAGCCCGCCCGAACGCTCACCCTCGTGTTGCTCGCCGCCCCCCTGCTCGCGTCGTGTACCAGCAAACCTCCCGTCGCCCCCGGGGTGCTCGACGCCGGCCCCTCCTCGCTCGAGGCCTCGGACGCCTATCCACTCGTCATCGACGCGCTCGAGAACGGCAACGCTGCGGAGCAGACGTTCGCCATCCGGACGGGCAACGACGAAGGGGCAACCGGGAAGAGGACGATCAAACCAAGCGACACAAAGGGTGTTGTGGTGGTCTCCTGGACCGTCGGTGACGAACCCGAGCCACGCAACGAAAGCCACCTCGAACGCAACGAGCAGGGCGCTCTGGTGGTCCTTCGGATGCCCAATCGCGAACGCGACGTGGTCACCCGGTTCGATCCGCCCTTCGTTCACCTCCCCGCTTCGCTGGAACGAAACCAGCCCGCCAAGCAGGACCTGACCATGCTGATCGCCGACTTCGACAAGCCGGGCACGATCACCCGCCGAGGAGACTCCACCTCCACCATTACGCTGCTGGGGGGTCAACACCTCACCATCGGAGGCGAGGACAGCATCGCGGTCATCGTGCGCGCAGAACTCGTCAGCACGTTCGGCCCCGCCAAGGTCAACCGCACCACCGACCGATGGTTTGTCACGGAGACGGGCTTCGTCGGTGAACGCTTCACGGAGACCGTGCGCATCTTCGGCATCCAGAGCGAGAAGCGCGAGCAGGAGATCTGGCTCGACGGGGTCGAACGCCCCGACGATCCGGCACCAACCAAGGACTGATTCAGTCTTCGGTCACCCACCGGCCCGTGCCTGCGCTCGATCCGCCGCCGCCGTTAGACCGGTTCGCCGCGACGATCTGCGACATCACCTCCTCCGACAAGCGGGCCGGGTGTCCCTGCCAACGCACGATGCCGTCGCTCGACAGCACGATGCAGTGCGGGATGCCCCGATTGCCCACGGCGCCCTGCACGCGGCGTTGCGGATCGATCGCGATGGTGTACTCGAAGTCCAGACGCCGATCGGTGCGCATCTTGTTGCGGACGATCTGCTCGTCCTCAGAAGAGATGCCGACCACGACCAGGTCATCCTTGAACTTCGACTGCAGCTCGTTCAGGTGCGGGATGCCGGCGATGCAGGGGCCGCACCACGTCGCCCAGAACTCCATCATCACGACCTTGCCCTCGGTCTCGGGCTCCTCGCCTCGGACGTACTTCTGGACGCGGAGCGCCGGGCCTCGCTGGCCCTGGAGGTTGTTCGCCGAGCCCGCCTGGATGCGGTTGTGCGCGGGCCACTCCGCGTCGGCAACGGGCGCTTCGGCCTCGCCATCCTCCGCTGTCGTGATGCGCTCACTGCGCGCGGGGAGCGGCTCGGGCATCGCGGTGGTGGTCACTTCAAGGTCGATCGTCTCCTGCACCGCGTCGCGGAGCTCCGCGAGCGAAACCCCGGCGTGCCGGATCCGACCATCGCGATCGACGATCATCATCCGAGGCTCTTTCCAGATGCCAAGTTCGTCGAGGTACACACCCTTGGTATCGATCGCGGTCGGCTGAGGCAGCCGCCCCGAATGGCGCTCGTACTTCTTGAGCACCTCGTCCGCGCCCTCGGGTGTGTGCAAGGCGATCTGCACGACGTCGTCCCCGAACTTGCGGAGCAGCGTGCTCACGCGCCGAGCCATCGCCCGGCCGTTGGTCGTCTCCGAGTTCCACGTGTGCAGCACCACCGTCTTGCCACGGAGGCTCTCGAAGGTCGGCTGCTCCTCCCCCAGCCACTCGACGTCGGCATCGAACTCCGGCATCGCGTAGCTGAGCGTGCTCAGCAACACCTCCTGCTCGGCTTCCGGGATCCGCTCATCGATCCGGGCCTCCTGCTGCGAAACGCCCTGAGACGCGACGGCAGAAGGCAGCACGACGACGCCCCCGATGGCGCACAGCGCACCGAGAAGACAGGGTAAAGCGAAACGGATCGGGCGGGTACGCATGGAAAACATCCTCTTGGTCTCGGGGGCGGCGGTCGGAGATTCGGCGCAGATCGTGGGCCCAGGAGCCCGTGGGGCACATGCAGCCTACCGACACGGACGCCCTCGGAGGCACGGGGTGCCCCGAAAAACCGGCGTCAGGCGGTCCGAGACTCCAGCACCATGCGGATCAGGTCGGCCGCGTTCGTCGCCTGCATCTTCCGCATCACACGCGAGCGGTGGACTTCGATGGTTTTCTCGGACAGCCCCAGCGTCGCGGCGATCTGCTTGTTCGCGTTGCCATCGATGACGAGGTCCATCACCTCGCGTTCGCGCGGTGTCAGGGTGCTCGACCGCTCCTTCACCACCAGAACATCCGCCAACCGCACCCGTTGCTCGGCGTCCCATTCGATCGCCTTCTGCACGCGATCCAGGAGGTCCTGGTCGTTGAAGGGCTTCTCGATGAACTCGGTCGCGCCCGCCTTCAGAGCCCGCACCGCCATCGGCACATCCGCGTGCCCGGTGATAATGATCACCGGGTGGTGGAAACCGTTGTCGGTCAACGCGTCGAGGAGATCCAGCCCGCTCATGCCCGGCATTCGGACATCCAGCACGATCGCCCCTGGGGTGGTGGCGTCGGCGTCATCGAGAAACTCCTGCCCGGAGCCGAAGGCCTCCACCTTGAGACCCACAGACTCGGAGAGAAACTCGATCGAACGCCGGAGCGTCGGGTCGTCGTCGATCACGAAGACCGTCGCGTTTTCGCTGGGTTCAGCCATCACTGTCAGTGTCCTTGAGTAGTGGAAGCGTGAAGGTAAACGTGAGTCCGCCGTGCCGGTTGATGTCCGCCCTGAGCTCGCCCCCGTGCGTCTCGATGATCGATCGACACAGCGTGAGACCCAGCCCCATCCCGCCATCACCCTCCGTCCCCTTCGCGATCTCTTGGGAGACAGAGGAACCCTTGGTCGTGAAGAACGGGTCGAAGAGCACCGGGATCCGTTCCCTCGGAGCGCCGGGGCCCGAATCGATGATATCCACGCGCGCGAGACTCGGATGATCGGGCTTGATCCGAACCGTGATACGCCGTTTCTTCAAAGGCGTTTCCGCGTCTCGGATCGCTTCGACCGCGTTACGGATGATGTTGATCACCACCTGCTGGATCTGCACGGGGTCGCCCGTGGCGCACACCGGCTCGGAGGCGAACTCGTGAACAAGGTCAACGCCAGCTTCACGAGCCTCCGCGTTCACGAGCGCCGTCGAATCACGCACGACCTCGCCCAGGTCAACGCGAACGTTCAGGTCCTGCCCCTTGCGCACGAACTGGCGGACCCGCCGGAGAATCTCCCCCGCACGCCGAGACTCGCTGACGATCGTCTCGAGCGCCTCCCGCAACGCCTCGGGCTCCGCCGATCCGCTCTCGACGCGCCGGAGACACCCCGACGCGAAGTTGCCGATCGCCGCCAGCGGCTGGTTCAGTTCGTGCGCAAGCCCCGTTGCCATCTCGTTGATAGTCCCAAGACGCATCATGTGCGCAAGATCCGACTGGTGCTTCCGCGATAGCTTCTCGATCTGCTGCGCCTCGGTGATCGTCTCGTGCGACACCACAACGCGAACTGGATCGAGGCCCGCGCAGCGCGTCACACGCACCTGAAACCACCGCTGCTCATCCGGGCTGTGGCACGGGTAACACATGTGGTACTGATCGCGAACTCCCGCGATCACGTCCCGGATGCCACGCGCCACCTCCAAGGCGCCGTCCGCATCCGACCTCGCCGCGTCATCGCACACCGCGAGATAGTCAACACCCGGCCCCAACACCTTTGTGTCACCCTCGTTCTCGGCACCGAAGCGCCTCCACGAGTCGTTCACCTCGACCACCACGCCACGCCCATCCAGCACCGCGGCATGAGACGGCAGCGCATCGAACACGCTGCGGAGGAACGACGCTTCTGAGGAAAACTCGGGGTGTGCGTTCGGTTCCATCATGCGGTGCTATCCAGTCTAGGACGCAGGCCCGACACAACGCCAAAGTCGTTGAATCCGCCTCGAGTGCCCCTGCGAAGCCACACCCATCACAACACTGAGCACCGGGACTCCTCCACACCCACCCGGGCACACAACCACACTCACCGCCACTCCGGCCGAAAGGGAACGCCATGCGTTTCACGACCCTGACCGCTATCGCTCTATCCACGTTTGCCGCACAGACCTTCGGGCAGTGCCCGAGCTCCTGCTCCGATCGCACCTCCAACGCGAACGTCACCGCCGCCAGCAACACCCGTGCTGGCGACATCGTTGACACCGCCGTCGCTGCCGGCAGCTTCAAGACACTCGCCGCGGCGCTCGAAGCCGCCGACCTGATCGATGCCCTGAAGGGTGACGGCCCCTTCACCGTCTTCGCCCCCACCGACACGGCCTTCGCCAAACTCCCCAAGGGCACCGTCTAGACGCTGCTGAAGCCTGAGAACAAGGCCGTGCTGCGGTCAATCCTGCTCTTCCACGTTGTCGCGGGCGAAGTCCCCGCGAGCGACGTCACCAAGCTGACCGATGTCACCACCCTCAACGGTCAGCGTGCCACCATCGGCACCAACAACGGCGTCACGATCGGCGACGCGACCGTCATCTCCGCCGACATCCAGACATCCAACGGCATCATCCACGTCATCGACGAGGTC
>JAJDDE010000133.1 GCA_029260475.1 Phycisphaerales bacterium
GGCGGCCATCGCGTCGTGGCGCCCCCGGACTCCGCCGGGTGGCCGCCGCCCCCCCGCGCCCCCCCCGGTCCCACCACTGAGCAGCCGCGTCTGGATGACCTCAAGCAACTCCTCGGGCTCCACCATGCGCCCCGGCCCGACGGCCCGGCACGCCTGCCAGCCGCTGTCGGGACCGATGAGCGTGAAGCCGTCCTCGTCGAGTTGCTTGGCGTTGCGCTGCGTGCTGGCTTGGGCCCACATGACCTCGTTCATCGCGGGGGCGAGGAGCACGGGGATGTGCGTGCGATCGACGGCGCTGAGCATGAGCGTCACGATGTCGTCGGTGCGCCCGGTCGCGAGCCTGGCCATGCAGTCCATCGTGCAGGGGGCGACGACGCAGAGGTGCGCCTTCTTCGCGAGGCTGATGTGCTGCGGGTCCTGGCTCTCCACATGGTCCCACGCGCTGGTGTAGACGTGGTTCGCGCTGAGGGCCTGGAGCGTGAGGGGCGTGATGAAGTGCGTCGCGGCCTCTGTCATGCAGACCGTCACGTCCGCGCCGCGCTGGGCGAGGCGCGAGACGAGCGTCGCGGTCTTGTACGCCGCGATACCGCCGGTGATGCCGACAAGCACCCGCTTGCCCTCGAGATGGCGCGCGGGTTGGTCGTTGGGCGGCGTGGTCATGGGTTCTACGGTGCGCGGTGCTTAGAGCAGCGCGTCGCTGGTGGAACGACGGTTGTAGCCGGAGGCGTCGTCGATCTCGCGGAGCGTGGCGTCGTCGATATCGGGGGTGATGCCGCCCGGGTTGAGGACGCCGTCCTCGTCTTCGATCGCGATCTTGCCCTGCATGATCTCTTCGACGACGAGGTCCAGGTCACGCCGGCCTTCGCGTTCGACGAGGGGGCGTGCGCCGTCCATCAGCTCGACGAGGCGCTTCTGGATGAGGACGCACAGCTTGAACCTGCCGCCGATCTGCTCGACGATCTTTTCGCTCTTGAGCGCTTCGATCATGCTGGGGAAACCTCTTTGGTGGGTGTCGAATGGTGACCGGTACCGGGACGGACGGGCGGGACCGCTGGGACCGGGATGGCTACGATAGGCCTCTGACGCACGCGGGGCCAGAATCGGCTTCCGAGGCCCTTCCGGGGCTATCCGGGCAGACCGCCTCGCGGATGCGTCAACCTGACGACCGGCCCACACCCCGACGGACGCCCCCTCAAGGCGAGGAGGCCCGCGCTCGGGGTGGCATCCACCCAGCGAGCAGCGCCCTATGGCAGACGACAACCGGTACGGCTTCGGCGACCGAGTGGTCCACGCGGACAAGCCCGAATGGGGCGAGGCGGTCGTGACAGGCACCGCCAACGTCACCCACGAGGGCAAGCCCTGTCAGCGTCTGACGCTGCGGTTCGAGCGGGCGGGCTTGAAGCATGTTGTCACAGCCATCGCCAACATCCGCCCCGCCGGCGAGAAGGCGGCCCCCGCTCGCGATGCGGGCGAGGCGCCCGCCGCCGCGGCGGTCATGGAGGGCGGCTCCTGGCTCGATGAGGTCTCCGCGGGCGATCTCGCCCAGCGGATGGCGACGCTCCCCCAGTCCACGAACGACCCCTTCTCCAGCCTCGAAGACCGCCTTCGCGCGACGATGGCCCTCTACCGCTTCGGTCCCAACGGCGGATCACTGCTGGATTGGGCCGCGACGCAGACGGGGCTCTCTGACCCGCTCTCGCGGTTCAGCCGTCAGGAGCTCGAGGAGTTCTTCCGGCGGTACGAGACGGAGCGGGCCAAGCGCTTCAAGGGTTTGTTATTGGACGCGAAGCGCAACGACCCGCGTCTGTTCTCGAAGATCGAGCGCGAGGCCGGTGCCAAGATGACCGACGCGGACAAACAGATGTTGCGTCGGATCAACGCGCCGCGTTGACCTGAGGCGACATCGCAACACCGGCGCCCCGGGTCCACCTGAATCGGGCGTTGGTTCTGGGCGAGTCGTCCGGCCTGCACGCCCGAGAAAACCGGGACTCATCACCGAATGGACCTCGATTCAGCGTGCCAACCCCGTTTGGCCCGCGGGTTGTCTATGTGTCTCTCCGTGCGGGGCGTGAGCCGCGTGCGACACATCAAGAGAGACGAGGACGACCCCCATGAACGAGACCGATTTTCAGGCCAAGCTGGGCGAGCTGATCTCCCAGATCGATGACCTCCCGACGGGCCAGCGCGAGGAGCTCCGCAAGCTCGCCGACGAGACCAAGGCCCGGCACGACAAGATCCGCACGACGATCAAGGGTCTCCAGGACTCGCTTGATTACCTGCGCCTCAGCGTGAAGTACCTCGTATTCGATCTCGAGGCCACGCGGCGTGAGAACGAGTACCTCCGCAAGGTGGTCGAGGGCAACCACACCGATCCCAACGAGGGCTAAGACCTTCTCTTGATGCGCCCATGCCCCTCTTCCGCGGGGGCGTGTGGCCTTCGCGCCGTCCGTGTCCGCGCACGGGCGGCGCACCCATTCTGAACGAGCCCGCGCGAACGGAGGAGGACCGTTTGCGCGGGCCGTTCTGTGCGCTCAATTATTGAGGTTCCCGTTTGGAGCGACGTGCACGGCGCGGTAGCGTGGGACGCATGCCGACGACCCGCCCACTGAAACTGCTCCGGAACGCGCTCATCGGGTTCGTCGTGGTGTCAGGCGTGCTGCTGCTGGTCGTGCGCTGCGCGGGGAGGGTGCCTCGGGTGGCGGTGGGAGCGCAGGTTCATGCAATCACGATCACATCGCAACAAGCGGATGGCTCGATTGTTGTCGTTGAAGTCCCGCGATCGGACGCTGACAATTTCGATCAATTGGAGAAGTACCTCGAGGGGTTGTCGGGCCGGAGAGGCTCGGTGTCATTCGCTTCATATATTGAGGTGCTCATTGTGCAGACACCGACGTTGCGCGTGAATCTCCTGCAAGACGTGCCAGTGATCTCGACCAGGGATAATCCCGAGGACTCGTTTTGGCAGCGCGTGCTCACGCCTTCGGATGATGATGCGTCATTCAAAGCGTTCGTTGAGGATCTCTTGCACTCCGAGCACGCGGTTACGCGTTTCGGTACGCCGTGATCTCCACGACGTGCCCGTCCGGATCGCTGAGATAGATCGAGGCGCAGACGCCGTGGTCCTTGGGCTCGAAGGGGATGCCCCGAGCGTGCAGGTCCTCGGCCCAGAGCGCGAGCGACTCGGTGGTCACCCGAAAGGCGAAGTGGTCGATCGCGATGCGGCCGTCGGTGGCGTTGCGGGGCGCACCGGCGTGGACGGGGAAGAGGGCGACACCCGCACGCGATACGGGTTCCACGAGGATCGTGGGGACGCCGTCCCAGGCATCGGGATAGATGTGCTTAAGGCCCAGCACATCCGAGTACCAGCGCACGGACGCGGCCATGTCCGAGACATGGAGCGCGACGTGATCGAGGGGGCCCAGCGGCGGCATGGCCCGATCCTACGACACTCACGCCCGTGGCAGCGAGGCCGTTACCCGGTACCGGATCGTGCTCGCGGTCTTCCGCATGATGCCCGCCGTCTGCTCGGTGAGGTCCAGGCGGGCGGACTCGCGTTGGAGTTCGTCGGCCATCCAGAGGGCCAGGGCCCTTCGGTTGGGTGAGGGCTCACGGCTCGCTTCCGCCAGGGCGCTGTCCGCGTCCGTCTGGGCGAGCTTGATGAGCGTGTTGGCGTAGGCCTCGTCCTGCTCCCTGGTCATGCCGATTCCTCCGTTGATCTTGCCGCATCGTCGAGTCCGGGGGCCCGCATGAGGCATCCGGGCGAGACTTCCTCGATGAGACTGCCTCCGGTGCGGGATGTCGGGCTAGCGCAGGTGATACGATGCGGGAAATGAGCCAATTCAACGCCATCCAGGACGAAGAGCAGACCGCAGAGACCCGGGCGGCTGCCGATGACGCATCGCCCGAGACCCAGCACGGGTTCTCGGACGAACGCCTGCCTGCTGCGGTCGAGGCGGTGCTGCTCGCCTGCGACAAGCCGCTGACCCCTGCTCGCATCGCCTTGGCCCTGGGGCTCGATGAGGAGGGCTCGCAGCGTGTGAAGGACGCCGCGGCGGGCCTGAACGAGGCGTACGAGAAAGAGGGGCGGAGCTTCCGCATCGAGCACGTCGCGGGCGGGCTGCGCGTGATGACGCTCCCCGAGTTCGCGACGGCGGTCGCCGCCATCCGTGGCATGCGGGACTCCGGGCGCCTCTCCAAGGCGGCCATCGAGACGCTCGCGATCATCGCCTACCGCCAGCCCGTCACCCGCGCCGAACTGGAATCCATCCGAGGCGTCGCCTGTGGCGAGGTCGCCCGCACGCTCCTGGATCGCCGGCTCGTCGAGATCACCGGTCGCGCCGAAGAGCTCGGTCGCCCGATGCTGTACGGCACCACCAAGCGGTTCTTGGAGACCTTCGGCCTCGCGACCCTCAAAGAGCTCCCACCCGTGGAGGAATTCGACGCCGGTGCGGCTCTCCGGGCGTTTGCGGGTGTTGAAGACGCGGTGAACCCAAGATCGGATGACGAACCCGACATCGAGCCCGACATCGAGCCCAGGCCCACACCGGACGCCCAGGCGGCAACCGACTGACGGGCGCGCCCGTATCCTCCTGAAGCCCCTGCGCGAGCGCCGGGTGCCAATCCCCCTCTCTCGCCCTACGCACAGAAAGCGAGGCGACGATGCGTCGCGTCTTCACACTCTGCATGCTCGTCATCGCCGCCGTCCAGATCGGTGGGTGCTCGGGCCATCACGTTCGCGGCGTCGTGCTCGTGGGCGAGAACAGCTACGTCCAGATCGTGGACAAGAACGACCCGCGCCTGTCGCAGGGCGAGCCCGTGATGGGCGCGACCGTGACGAGCATCGTGGACCCGCAGTCCCTCGACAGCACGCGACTCGCGGGCGTCACGACCGACGTCTCGGGCGCGTTCTCCATCCCCGTCGAGAATTTCGGCGCCGGCTGGTTGGAGTACGAGATGGGCGTGACGGTGCGCCGCAGCAAGTTCGCCCCCGCCGAGGGGTTCTTCCCGCTGCCCGGGTCGGGCAAGCGTGTGCTCGTGGTGCTCGCGCCGGGCCGTGACGCGGTGGGCGATCGCCGGTCGGCGTTCGACGAGGACTACTCCTTCGAGCGCGACCTCGAGCGCTTCGCGCACTGACCCCGTCATGCGCCTGCAACGCAAGTACCGCCCCCGCGCCTCGTCGCTGCTCTTCGTGGGCGTGACCGCCTTCCTTGGCATCGGCGCGATCCAGGCGGACCCGAACCTCATGCCGCTGATCTTCGGCGTCGCGATCGCGGGGCTCGTGTCGTCGGGGCTCGTTGGCGGCATGATGCTCATGGGCCTGCGCCCCAGGCGGCTCCCGTTGGGTTCGGCGCAGGTGGGCACGGTCTTCCGCGTGCGCTACGAGCTCGAATCGCGCGCACGGTTCCTGCCATCGTTCGCCCTGGGTATCAGCGAGACGCCCTCGCCGAAGCGCCGGCCCGGTTGGGAGGAGTACTTCTCCCGCGAGGGCGGCGCGGGGCGTGCGTTCGTGGCCCAAGTGGGGCCTCGAGAGTCCGTGCGCGCCGTCGGGCGCTTCGAGCCGGTGAAGCGCGGCGCGTGCGCGTTCTGCGGCGTGGAGGTCACCAGCGGGTTCCCCTTCGGGCTGTTTCACAAGGTCGTTGCGAGCCGGCAGGGTGCCCGGGTTCTGATCCGACCGCGCGTGCGTGCGTTGCGACCCGGGGCGGTGCCGCGGCTGCTCTCGCGCCTCGGGCACGAGGCGCAGACCTCGCGGAAGCGCCGGACGGGTGAAGAGTTCTTCTCGCTGCGCGAGTACGTCGAGGGCGATTCGCCCCGTTTCATCGCGTGGCGCACCTCCGCGCGGCTCGACACGCTGGTGATCCGAGAGCACGCAGAACGCACGTGGCACCGGGTCCGGGCGCTGCTGCTGGTCTCGCCCGAGGCGGCGTCGGAGGACGTGGAGCGGGCCATCGAGCTGTACGCCTCGCTCTCGAGCGCCCTCGTGCGCACGGAGGTGTCCCTAAGCATGCGGGTGCCGCAGGCCTCCGCATCGTTCGACGGCGCGCGCCCCGCGTCGATCGGTGCGCTGCTCGATGCGCTGGCGCTGCTCGACCACACCTCGCCTGTGCCGGAGGCCTTCGAATCGACGCGCGAAGCGCTCGTGCTCGTGCGCACCGACGAGGTGTCGGGCCTCCCGACAGCGCCGGCGGGCTGCATCGTCTTCACCTCGCGGGACCTTGATCGTCTGGCGAAGAGCGTGGGCGGTGAAGCGTGAGCGTCTACAAGCGGTTTCACAACGCGACCCACCTGTGCGCCACCACGGGGATACTGCTCTACGCCACATCGTCGGGCGCCTCCGGGACGGGCTTCATCGGGCTGCTCTTCGTATTCTTCGCGTGGACGCTCTTCGGACGCACCGCGACCTCCCCGATTCCGCGCATCGCGATCAACACGAGCCTGCTGCTCGCGTCGGGTTACATGATGCTCCGCGTCTCCGCGGCGCCCGGAGACGCGATCGTGATCCTGTCCGAGTACCTGGTGGTGCTCCTGCTGATCAAGCTCTTCGAGGACCGCACGCCGCGGGATCAGGCGCAGTCGCTGGCGATCTGCGCGATGCTGGGCGTCGGTGCCGTGCTCACGGACCTCAGCATGTGGACGGGAGTCCTGCTGATCACGCACATCGTGGTGCTGCTGATCGCTTCGACGCGGTACCAGCTCTGGGCCGGTCACCACGCGACGTACGCGCGCAGCGATACGGCGTCTGCCGACACCATCGAAACCGTTCCGAGTCAGGGCCGACGCACACGCTGGCGCCTGCGCGTGGTCACCCTCCTGCTCCTGACGATGATCGGCGTGGGGGGCGTGACGATTTTTATCGCGATGCCCAGGCGCGCTTCGGACTCGAGCGCGAGGTTCGACATCTTCGGCGAGGAAGCGACGTCTGTCTCGGGGTTCCAAGATCACATCCAGCTCGGTGCCGCGGGGCTGATCTCCCAGTCACGCGAGGTCGTCGCGACGGTGGGGCTGGAGACCGACGGCCTCCTGCTCACGCAGCCGGTCTTCCGGTACTTCCGCGGCTCCACGCAGGACGAGTACGACACGCGCAAAGGGCTGTGGTCGGCGTCGAACGTGCTGAAGCGATACGAACACGGCCGAAGATTGGCGATCGGGATCGCAGAGGGCGATCACGGTGCACACCTCGATCGCGGCGAGTACGAGCTGCCGGCGTTGAATTCGGGCCGGAACGCGGGCCGATTCCCGGACGGGCTCAACGTCATCGACCAGCACTTCGAGCTCGTCAACAAGACCTCCGACAACCTCTTCGCGCTCGCGCAGCCGATCCAGGTCGCGTACGCCGGGCAGTCGTGGATCAACCTCAACCCGATCGACCGCACGCTCACGCTCCCGGGTCGGGTGCAGAAGCAGGCCTACAGCGTGCGATCGGCGACGAACTACGCGCGCCCCCCGACGCCCGAGGAATGGGAGGACTACACCACCAGGCGTAGCGAGCGCCCAAACCCCTTCGAGGACGAACAGGTTGGGCACGCCCTGCGCGAACTCGCGCTCGAGATCATGGCGAACGCCGGCATCGAGCGCGAATTCGATGCGCCGCCGAGCCGGGAAGACGATCGCATCGTCCGCCTCTTCGAGCAGCACCTGGGCGAGCGCTGCGCGTACACGCTCGAGATGGTGGCCCCGGATGACCAGCGCGACGCCACCGTCTACTTCCTCTTCGACTCCAAGCGCGGCCACTGCGAGTACTTCGCGAGCGCCCTGGCGGGCCTGTGCCGGAGCGTGGGCATCGATGCGCGACTCGTCACCGGGTTCGTGACGAGCGAGGTGAACCAGGACACCGGTCGGTATGTGATCCGCAAAAGCCACGCGCACGCGTGGGTCGAGGCGCCGGTGGTGGAGTCGGTCGCGTTCTACCCGGAGAACGACCCGGAGCGGGACATGATCCGAGAGGACCGACTGCTCTGGAAGACCTACGACCCCTCGCCACAGTCCTTCCTCGGCTCATCGACGCTCGCGGGCTCGTCGTTCACGGACACGCTCCGGATGTGGCTCTACCGCTTCGAGGACCTGTGGGTGGCGAGCGTCGTGCAGTACGACGCGGACGCGCAGCAGAGCCTGCTCGGCATCTCTGGCGATGAGCAGGTGGAGACGCTTGGTGGCTGGCTCGACACCATGGCCGCGAACCAGACCGGCGTGATCAGCGGTGCCCCGATGTGGGTGCGCCGGCTCATGGTGCCGGGGCTCGCGATCGCGGGGTGCGTTCTCGTCGCGATCGCGTTCAGACGGCTGGGCGTGGACCACGCGGTGCTGAAGCGCAGGACGCGCGATCGGCGCACACGCAAGGGCGTGACGCGCATCGACCGTGCGCTCCGCAGGCTCAACGCGCCCAGGCCCGAGCACCGGGCGCTGCTGGACCACGCGCGTCTGATGCAGGGCGAATCGCGCACCGCGCTCGAGCGCGTCGCCAACGTGATGTACAAAGAGCGGTTCGGCGGCTCGTCATCGACGCGAGGCGAAACGGCCGAGGCGATCGTGGCTCTTGAACGACTCTCAAAGGGTGGGGAGCATGCCCGTGCGTGATGATCCGATCGATGCGACGATGCCGCTGGAGCCCGAGGAGCACGCCGCGCAGCTGGAAGGGCTCTCGGCGCTGATCGCGGGGGGCGATCGGGTGATCGACGTCGGCGCGGGACTGGGGCGCATCGCGATCCCGCTGGCGGAGCGCGGGTGCGACGTGCTCGCGATCGACACCGAGGAGTCGTGGCTCGTTGGCGTGGAACAGGCCACTTCGGATCTCCCGAATCCCGTCCTCACCAGACAAGCCGACGTACTCGACATCACCACGGACCTCGCGCACCCCCGAGGGCGTGCGCACGCGGTGCTCATCCTGGGCAACACGCTCGCGCTCTTCCACGATCCGATCGCGTGTGCCGAGCTCTTCGCGCGATTGCGCGGCGTCATGACGCCCGACGGCGTGCTGCTCGTCGATCACCTGCACAGCGTGGTCTGGCGTGAGGTGCGTGAGGGGTACTGGCAGGAGGGTGTCAGCGAGGACGGCGATCTCCAGATGGTGTGGTCGCCCGGCGACGCTGTGATCGCGTTCCGGCAGGGACCGGACGTGGATACCGCGCGTGAGACGGTGGACGATCGGGACGCGCCCATGCGCCTGTGGTCGTGGGGCGCTCTGCGACTGCTCGCGCGTGCGTCGGGGTTCTCGGACCCCGAGGCGATGCTCGACAGGCATCTGGTCGCCTTCCGCGCCGTGTGATCCGCACAGACCGCCACCGGTGTGGAATGCGCCCGGCCGGGGCGCGGGTGGTGCTTCTTGTGCGCCGATGAGACGGATCGGTGCGCTCGGCGCGCCGGGATACCGATCGACACAGAGGAGGACGCCGTGCCGGCAGCACGCTCACGCACGACCAATTGGCGCCGCAGCCTGGACCAGATCCACGAGCGCGGCGGTTGCATCGAGATCACCCTCGCCCGCTACGTGGGCGAGGACGATCAGAACCTCGGCGCCTTAGCCGACGACGACAGCGCCGGTGCGCGTGACATCATCTGGCGCGTGCGCATCCTCTCGCTGACCGATGACGAGATCGTCGTCGAGCAGCCGATGGTGCTCGGCAAGACGATCGATCTTTCGGATGACTCGGAGCTCGCGGGCATCATCAGCGTCGGGCAGAACCGCTGGATGTTCAAGACACGGCTCACCGGTCACGCGCCCGTCAAGCTGGGCGGGGCGCACCCCGTCACCGGGCTCGTGCTCAAGATGCCCACCAAGGTGGAGCGTTGCCAACGCCGCGAGTTCTATCGCGTGAAGACCGTTGGCGTGCGCCTCCCGGATGTGATGTGCTACCCGATGCAGGACCCCGCCAGCGCGATCGCCGCGGAGGCCGCAAACCGTCAGGAGTTCATCCGTCGGATGGACACGCCCATCGCGGGCAACATCCGCGACCTGGACCCCGAATCGATCGCGCTGCCCGAAGTCGGCCCGCCCTTCGTCGCGAAGATGATGAATATCGGTGGCGGCGGCATCGGCCTCGTCGTCGAGCCCGAGGACCACGCGAGCCTCGAGACGGCCCGCTTCCTCTGGCTCCGCATCGACCTGCGCCCGGACCTGCCCGCCCCGCTCTGCGCGTGCGCTCGCGGGCGCCACACGCACATCGACTCGACGCAGAGCGTCTACGCGGGCCTGTCGTTCGAGTTCGGCACGCGGACGGAGCACCGGGAATTCGTCGTGGACCAGATGTGCAAGTACGTCGCTCAGGTGCAGCGGGATCAGCTCGCACGCCAGCGACAGGCCTGAGTCAACGCCCTTCGCGGCGGGTATGATCGCCTCTTTATGAGGCCCTTCAGCCATGCCAGACGCCCTGCCCCCCTTCACAATCACACTCGATACCCACGATCCGGCGCTGCTCGCGTCGTTCTATTGCGATCGACTCGGCTTCGAGCACGTTGAGACGATCAGCCCGGGCGTGATGTTCGAGCGGCACCGCCTGCTGCACCGCGAGATGGGGGTGGGCCTCGAGCTGCGCAGCTGCCTGCCGCGCCCGCACGTGGGCAGCACGCCCGGCTCGCTCTTCGAATTGACGTTCCGCGTCGATGACCCGGAGAAGGCGGCGGAGGGCCTGCACATCGAGAGCCGCGTTCCCGAGGAGGGGCCCGCGGACGCCCTGGTGGTGCGCGATCCGGGCAACTACCTCGTGCTGCTCGAACGGGCCTGAGCCCTACGAACGATCATCCATCGAACAGTCGCAGCGGTTCGCCGATGACATCGATGCGATGGGTCGCGAGCACGCTCGCCGGCGGCCCTGCCGCGATGCCCGAGAAGCCCGCGGCGTCGAGCAGAGAATCCTCGAGCGACACCAGGGTGGCCTGTGTGAGTGGCCACGGATCGTGGTGGATACGCCCCGCGAAGACGCGCCCGCGTTTCTTTGTGAAGAGCCAGTACCGCTCGGTCAGAAAGTGCTCCAGCGATCCGGGTTGGGCCGTGGGCAGCGGTTCTCCGGTGCTCCAGAGAACGCGTGTCCGCGCCTTCGGCCAGGGCCCGGGGCGACGACGCAGCGCGTAGTCGTGAGCGGTGCCGCGTTGCGACACGTCAAACCCGCTGTAGACGTAATTCAATCGCCACACCCACCGCCCACCGAGCACGGGGAGCAGGTGCTGGGCATCGAGACTGAAGAACCACACGCCCGGCGTGCCGTTGACGCGGACGTAGGTGCGCACGTTGCACTCATGGAAATCCGTGAGCCCGGGCGCCCAGCCGAGGCCCGCGAAGTCGCAGTCGGTCATGGTGAAGGGCACAAGGGCGACCCACGCGCGCCCGTCGAAGGTATCGAGCTCAAGGCCCTCGGGGATCAGCGGGCGGACGAGGTCTGGATCGAGTGCCCAGTGGAGGAACAGCAGTTCGGTCCAGCTCATACGCACCGCGACGGGCGTTTCGATGTCCAGCATCTGGGCCCGTGTGGCGCTGCTCATCCACACAGGATAACGGCGCACGCGAGGGTGAAGCACGGGTAAGTTGTGTGGGGGCCAGCAGGGTGACGGGACGATCGAGCACGGGCGTGCCCGATCGTCGTATCCGCCAACGATCTGATGAATGGAGCCGGGGGGAATCGAACCCCCGCGAAATCGCCGCTCCCGATGGCGCAGAGGGGGTGTTGACACTCATGTTGACACGAGCCTCTGACCCACTGTGGACCATATTGGATCGGCTCGGCACGACCACGGGCATCGTGTTCACCAGATCGCGTAGCCCTTGGGTACTGCGGTCGGTGTAGCGGTCTTCCATGCCTCGTGTGGTGTGACGTGTGAGAGATCGGAGTTGATCCGTTGTCTTTGCCTGCGGTCGCAGCAGGCTTGTGTAGGTGTCACGCGAGGAGTACCGAACGATGCGCGATCCGTCTGATCGAACACGGTCAATCCCGGCACGCTCACAGTCGAGCGCGAACGTCTTCCGGGTCGGACACCCTTGGTAGAGCAGCGGATCGGCTGCCTCTCTGCCCTTTATGAAGCGCTCGAGCACGGGAGCAAGATCATCAGGGAGCTCGACAATATCGCCGCGCTTCGCCTTGTCCTTACCGCGGGGGATCATGATGGAGTACCCGTGCTCGTCGTGGCGGATGTCGCCCACCTGGAGACGCTTTGATTCCTTCCATCGGAGCCCAGAAAAGATCATCAGGGCGTACACATCGGCGCGATACAGACGACGCAGATCATCCGTATCGGGGTCGATGAGACGGCATAGTTCATCCAGTGTGAACGCCGCACGGTCGTATGTTTCTGTGTGTGCAGCGCTGAATCTCGGCACGGTTCCGATGGGATTGGTGGGGATGCGTCCATCGCGTTGCAGCCAACGGAAGAGCTGTTTGGCCGCGTCGAGGTAGTGGTTGCGCGTCGATGAGGACCAAGTCGATGATTCCAGGTGCCGACGAAGAGCCAACGCGTTCGCGTCTGAGACATGACGCCAACGAAGCGACTCGAAGAGATCGCGGCAACGTTGAACAGGCTTGCGTACATAATCCGCATCTCGTCCCCGTGCCTTGAGTGACTCGCGAAACTCCTCAATGAGCCCATCGAGTGGAATTCTGGCTGTCTCGAGTTCGACCGGATCGACTATGAGCCCCGCGATCTTGCGCTCTTCTCGATTAACCCACTCTCGCCCGAGCTTCTCGGCAACGTCCTTGCGGGTGACTCCTAGGGCGTGCTGACGAGGCCTCTGTTCGCCCGGGAAACGATGGCGGACGGTGTATGTAGGCGCGACGATGACGTTGCCGTACTTATCGCGGCGCTGGCGTCGATACACCTTCACAACGTCAGCCCCAGTTTAGATGCGATGCGTTCGACTTCGGCACGGGGGACGACCTTTCGGCCGTTTGTCCTCAGGCTTACTCGGTTGATAACGCCCTCGCAGGCCATGCGTTTAGCAGTGGAGTACGAGACTCGGATCAAGCTCGCGAACTCTGTTAGCGTGTAGTAGGGCTTCAGTCCAGCGGCATCATGCATCGTTCATGCCCTCCGACTTGCGAGGGCGTCCGGCTCGCTTCTTGCGCTTACGATCATGCTTCTTGTCAGCCTGGCGCCGGGCACGCATCGAATCGAGGGCTTCGGTGAACTCCATGTCACTCGGGTCGCCGGTGCGCTTTACCGGAGCCCCCATCAGTAGATACACGAGGTCATCAGCCCAGTCTCCGGGCTTTGAGTGCTCGATGGAGTAGTTGAGATTGGGCAGGAATCGGACAACAGCTCGTCGGACCAGCGCTGAGCGGCTCACATTGATCTCGGATGCGATCAGATCGAGGCCCTCGATGAGCTCGTCAGGAAGCACGATTGTGACGTTTCGGTCGGGCATGGCGAGACCATATCCGGCCGGCCACTAGGTGTCAATGACAATTACGTAATTGCCAGTGCTTGCGGTGGTGTACATTGCCTACATGCTTCCAGCGTTCCCAGATCGACGGCGCGTATGGGTAGAGGTCTCGACGGACCCGGCACACGGAGGCAGCGGCTGGGAGTTTGGGACCTGTCTATGGAGCCCGGTTACGAACCGCAGCGGAGCTCGCCGCTATCAGATCATGGAGCAGCCGGTACGGAATGACATGGTGTTGCACTTCCGTGCGGAGGACAGGGCCGAGACAGCGCTTCGGGCGTGGTCGCGAGTGTCGTCCCCCGCTCAGGTGACTCGCGAAGAACCTCCACAAGCCGGAGATTGGTCCGATCGGGGTGACTACTACCGAGTCAATCTGACGGATTTTCAGCGGCTTACGAACAAGGTGCCGCTAGATGACTTGCTTAACCAGTTCGGCGATGAGATTCGCGACGAACTGCAGACCGATCGGCCTGCCTTCTACCCGATCACCACGCACGGCCAGACCCTTCGAACGATTCAAGGGATCTATCTCGCGGAATGCACCCGCCGCCTCTACTCGCTGATCGCGATCGCTTTGGAAGCGTCTGAGCGGGAACCTCTACCTCAGAGTCCGATCGCGCCCGCACTGTTCCGGGAGGGCCGCGAACGCTGGGGGGAGACGAGGTCGTTTGTTCGGGACCCACGCTTGGTCAGACTCGCGAAAGAGCGGGCCGATGGTTTCTGCGAGTGCTGTGGGCTGGACACTCGTAGCCTCGACCCCAAGATTGGGCACCGCGTACTGGAGTGCCATCACAACGACCCTTTGGCGACGAGAGACAGGAAAAGTAACGAGACTTCGCTGGAAGACGTGACCGTGGTATGTGCCAACTGTCACCGGCTTCTTCACGCGCAATCGGCGGTACTTCAACCGGATGAACTCAAGGCGCTGCTGCTCGAGAACCAAAAGGGTTTTTCAGTTTGAGCGCAGTCCTGGGAAGTACTATAGAATAACAGGCATGTTAAGCTCATTGTTGGTGAGCTTCATTCGTCGCATGATGCTGTCAACCCGGTAGGGGCCAACCGACGAATCCGCGTCGTACTTCCGCGGGAGAGGCCACCAGCAGTGCTCGTCTCCGACACGCCTGTAGAAGTACTTTCCGCCCTCGGGAAGTCCTTGAGCAACATCTGGCTCAACATCGCGCAATTCTACGCCCAGCGACTGAAGCCGCAGAATGAATTGCCCCCAAGTTACGACATTTATCGACGGCCTTGTTTCAGAATTCATGCTGCGACAGCATAGTCTCTAAATGCAAAGCGTGGGGGCTGGGGTGATCGCAAAGCAATTGCAAGGGCATCCATTACTTCAGAAGGTAGCTCTAAGTCGCGAGTTTCGGCAGGTGAACCCTGCTCTACGGCACGATCAAAAATTTCCCAGAACAAGGCTGGTGAAGCTCCGAGATTTGCAAATGGAGTACACCCCAACCTCCGAGCGATCTGGTACTCCATGCAGAGCACGTGCTCAAGCTCGTGAATGAGCTCATCCATCGACGGAGCAGAAACTACAATGTCAAACGGCAGCAACTGGGCCTCAAATTGGCCTTCAGGCCGCCTAACCAAGGCTGATAGCTGTTGCATGTTGGGTCCTCTTCTCTGCTTCTCTTCTTGACTGCGCGATCGGTCCTGATTCATCAATCGATGCGACGCGAAGTTCTTCTTCTCTTCTGTACCATTGGACATGACAGGATTCCCTGGCAGTTCCGCACCACGAGAGAAACGATACGTCGACTTTTGTGCTTCGGCTATCCCTGAAAGCGTGCGGCAGAAATTTGATGCCTCAGAGGCGGTCACTGTGACCAGTGAATACCTGATAAAACCCTATCGCATACGGCCCTGTCCCGGTTTCCGAGGGTATCTGGGTGAGTGGGTGGCCGCCGTGAAAAAAACGCGTGATAGGAAGGTCAAGCAGCAGGTTCAGCGAGCACGCTCTCGAACTCGGCCACCATCATCCCTTCCGGAGCACTGGTCCGCATGTAGTGCTCTGCCACGACGGCATACTTGCCTCCGTGGACTTTGTACAAGTCGATCATCGCCCACTTGATCTCGCGATATCCGGTCTTCCAAAGCTCGCGCAGCTGCATCTCCAGTGTTCCGGCATCCATCGGGGCTCCTTGCTTGATTGAGTCATAACACCGGTCCAACACAAGCATCGCCTTCTTTAGCCTTCGTTCTGTAACTCGAAACATGGGCACCTCCTGGTCGTTCTCGGCCCCTTCCGTGGGGCGTGCTGAGCGACTGTAGGCGAACTCATTGCCAATCGTAAACAGATCGAACGCGGAGTTCGGTTTAGAAGGGAGTGCGAGGCGAACTGTTGGCTGCAAACTGAGTGCTATTCCGGTGTATCGAGCGGTCCGCTGTCCCAGGCGCCTGCCGCTCCGTAGACCCGAGTGAACTCCTTCACGAGCAGTCCGCCGTTGTCACTCGGCTGTAATCCGTAAACGAGCCACTCGAACACTTCCTCGCTAGGGCGCCGGACGGCCGCCGCGAACTCCATGATTCGACGCCCGTAGGTAACGCGAAACGCTTCTATCCATCTAGCCAGGTCAGGTGACTTCGACGCAGGCGATGTCACGACTTCGTCATGTCGTGCGACGACGCCCTCCCACCACTGGCAGCGTGGTCGACGATCAAGCTTTGTCTGTCCGGTGACTTCGCGGAAATCCACCGCGCCAAACACCAGCGCCGTCAGCATCGCGGCCCATTCAGCATCCGCGCCGTAGAGCTGTCGGCCGACCTCTTGCACGCGATCACCCTTCCACTCGATCTCTAGCCGCTCCCAGCGCCCCGCCGTCTCCGTTGTCTTAGTCTCGAGCCCTTTGTCGTATATCCGACCGCAGACAGGAGAGTCACGACGCCCGAGGTTGAGATGGAGCCGGTCGGGTCTCTGTCCGACGGTTCGCCGTGAGTTGTCGCCATAGCTTCGGAGCCTGCACAGCTCATCACGCTCACACGATGCCCGTGCGTTCACGTACAGCTCCTGCCCCTGATCCACGAAGTCAATGCACCCGTCGATCCGAGTCGGCTTCATGCCCATCCTCCCGATAGCTCGGAACAACTCGGCTCGCTCGTCACCGTTCATCAGGCGTAGTCGCCCGCCTTGGATGTCCACCTGACAGACTTTGGAGCGATGACCCCAGCTCATCAAGATGCCAGGCTTCCAGAGCATGCCATCGGTGAAGTACGCCGCACCCTTGTTCCGGTCGGGCGTCGTGCCTGCGAACTCCTGCAACAGATGCTGCAGCCTGTCTCGATAAAGGTCCTCGAAACCGGTGAATCGGAGCCAGTCGAGACCGACATACACACCGGGAGGTGGCAGTTGAGTGTGCTCTGAGTGATTTTCTATCCCCGGTGTTACAGAACGGGGATAGACCTCCGGATCGGCACTCACTGAGCACCCCCGGCAGGCGTGCCGCCCGCGGGCGAGTTGAGCTCAACTCGCCCCGTTGCGGGCGGCTGGTACGAGCGGACACGTTCTGGCGTCCGGCCCCCCTCCCCACTGCCAAGCTCGCATTCTACGCCCTGACGGGCAACGCTCTGCTCGTCAGTGGTGAGTGGGGCGTGCTGCTGCGAGGACGAGAGTGCACGCAGAGCGGCGGCGGAGCGGGCGAGCATTAGCATGCTCACCCGTATCTCGCCGCTGAGCCTTGGCCATGCGCGGATGATCTCCCCGAGTTGCTGAAGAGCGAGTGCGTTCAGCGTCGTGCTATCGAGCGCAACGCCGTTGACACTCATGGGGACACTCGGATTTGGACCTCGCGGGCCTGCAACGACCTCGGGTGGTCCTTCGTGACCTTCGCCCGAGTCGCCACAAACCTTGTGAGAAGACCGTTTTAGATCCTCGGTGGACTTCGGTGAGCCACCCTGATCTGTTTGGTCTTGGTAATGGAGCCGGGGGGAATCGAACCCCCGTCCCGTAGCAGTCCACTCGACGCTTCTCCGTGCGCAACCGACGAATAATCTCGGCGCCCGCCCGCTCGTCGGTCAACAAGCGGACGCCCAGCCTGGTTAAGTCTCGATCCCGCCGCCTCAGGCGGTGGCATTGGGATCCAGCCCGATGTCTGTGTCCACGCCTCTATCGGGCGTCGAAGCGTGGACAGGCGGATTTATTAAGCCGCCAGAGCAAACTGCGGTTTGGCAGTTATCAGTGTTTGCTCGCTTGTTAACGCGGTACGCGAGCGCCGCGGCACGCTACGCCGAGCTTGCCATGCCCGGTCGAAACCGATCGGCCCCGGTTGTAAAAGACAAGGGCGCATGAAGCAGCGCCCCGCACCGGACTCTAGGTCGGTCCCACGGTGGATGCGAATCAGAGGATCCGCCGCGACTCCGGTGCTGATACAGAGGATTCAGCGTCTACGGCGCAGGAGCAGTCCGCCGACGGCGAGCACAGCGAGTGAGCCCGGTGCCGGGACGAGGGTCAGCGTGACGAAGTGGCCGTCGTCGCCGATGAGGCGTCCGCCCGGGCCAGGGTAGGCCCCGACGTTGGAGCCGGAGAACGCCGTGTCGCGTCCGAACCGCAGCGCGATGCCGCCCGGCGAAGAGAAGAAACTCGCATCGGTATCGACGTAGTTGTTCCACTCGAACGTCATCGAGACGGAGGAGGGGCCGGTTCCCGAGATGACGGCGGACGCCGATTGGTTGACGTTCTGATTCAGGTCGAAGTTGACCGGGC
Organism: Phycisphaerales bacterium; assembly: GCA_029260475.1. Classification (GTDB taxonomy): domain Bacteria; phylum Planctomycetota; class Phycisphaerae; order Phycisphaerales; family UBA1924; genus OFTM391. The sequence goes on from JAJDDE010000133.1 coordinate 18,066, forward strand.
CGAGCGAAACAGGTGCGAGCGACATCGTCCCGCTCTGGAGCGTCGCGCCCGAGAGGGCGGTGAGAGCGGAGGGGCCGAGCTGGGCGCTGAGATCGTCATCGTTCTCGGCGTCGGTCGTGATAGCGCCGATCCGTGACTGGTCCACCGTGATCGACCACGGGCCGGCGTTGGTCACATCGAAATTCAGCGTCCAGCGTGAGGACGCGTTGATGGTCTGTCCCGACGTGGAATTATTGACACCGTCGGGATCGACCATGAGCCCCCAGGCGTAGCGGGCTTGGATCACGTTCGCCGACGAGCTGATGATGCTCGCGTCGCGCTGGGCAAAGCCGCTGGGTCCGGTTTGGCCGTTCACGATTGTCCCGCCGGAGACGAACGCGTTGGGTGTCGCGAAGTTCGCATTGGCTGAGCCTGTGAGCGAGACGAGCGTGGTCGCACCGATAGCGGAAACGAAGTGGCGCATGGGTCTTCCCTCCTGAGTTCGCGCCGCCGGGGACCGGTGGCGCGTGTGACGTGTGGACGCCGCGCACAGTCGGCATCGCATTCTTACACTACATCCGAATCGGGCGAACGCACACCGATTCGGTTCTTGCCGCTGTTGATGATCCCGGAAGGCTAAACGAATACCGAGCACGATCGCCGCGCGATTCCTCTGTGCTGAGGGGTCAGAACGAGGGTTGCACACGGGCGACGGATGCGTGCAGACCGGCACCCATCACGCGCCGCGGTCAGGCTGCCGAGTGCGAACGAGCGTGGCTATGTCTGGGGATCACCGCCGTCGGCGCATCGTCGCCGCGAGCCCCGCGATGGCCAGTGCCGCAACTCCGCCCGGCGCGGGCACGAGCGTCACCGACACGAAGTGCCCATCCAACGCGATGGGTCGCGCACCGACGCCGGGGTAGGCACCGATCGTCGAGTTGGTGAACGATGTGTCCACGCCCGCCCGCAGCGCGATCGCGCCCGGCGCGACGATGAACGACGACTCTGCGCGCACCGCGTTGGACCACGCGAAGGAGAGCGTCACCGAGGACGGTCCCGAGCCCGTGAGGAGCGCGTTCCCCGTTTGGTTGATCGCCAGATCCACTGTCGAGTCCGAGGGTCCGAAGACGAACGAGGGCAGCACCAGCGAGCCGGAGTGCAGCGTCGCGCCCGTCACGCCGGCAACGATCGGGGCGATTGAAGCGGAATTTGTATCGAATTGGGATGCGGGGTCCGTCGTTAAGGCGCCGTGGCGCCGGTGCTGGACGATCAACGCCCAAGGCCCCGCGTCCGTCACGTCGAAGGTCATCGACCATCGCGAGTCACCGGAGACGGTCGTGTCGTTGGTCCCGCCGTTGGCCGTCGGGTCGGCGCTGAGGCCCCAAGCGTACCGAGCATCGAACGTGGTGGAGGTTGAGCCCAGCGTGCCGACGCTGCTGGCTCGTCGCCCAGTCGGGCTCCCGAGCGGGCCGATGATCTGATTCCCCATGTTGAGGAAGTCGGTCTGTGCGCTCGGGTTCTGGATATCCGCGTGTGTGTCCTTCGCAGTGACGCACACAGCGGTGAACGCGCAAACGACAAGCGTGGAGCGGATCGCAGACATGGTGTTTCTCCCGCAGGCGGAGCCTGCAATGTGTTTCTTGCCTGGATTGTGCGGTGTCCGATGGTGGATGAGAAGAGAGACGATTAGGGGTACGTCACATCTGGTGTTATCCCGAGGGGCGCGCATAAAAAAGGGCGACCAACCGGGTGGTCACCCTACCGATGATTCAGATCGAGCTCCGGATCAGAACGCGAAGTGGGCGAAAGCCTTGTTCGCGTCGGCCATGCGGTGGGTCTGGTCGCGGGTGTTCATCGCCTTGCCCTCGCCCTTCGACGCCGCGTAGAGCTCATCGGCGAGGCGCTGGTGCATGGGGCGGCCCCGCTCGGCGCGGGCGGCGGTGATGATCCAGCGGAAGGCGAGCGACTGGCGTCGTTGCGGCGTCACCTGCATCGGCACCTGGTAGTTCGCACCGCCGATGCGCTTCGACCGGACCTCGACGTGCGGCTTCACTCGCTCGATCGCCTTCTCGAAGACCTCGATGGAGCTGGCGCAGCCATCGGGGTGGCCACCGTCCTTCTTGAGACGGCCTTCGATGACGTCCATCGCGTCGTTCATCACGCGCTCGGCGCGGGTCTTCTTCCCGTCCTGCATGACGCAGTTCGTGAACTTCGCGAAGGTCATGTTGTGGAACTTGGGGTCCGGGCGGAGTTGCTGCTCGGACTTCGTGATGCGACCGGCCATGCGGTGCTCCTTCGGGCTCATCGGCGGGCACAATCGCCCGCTGTGTGTTCACCCCGCGTCGGATGGTCGCGGGATTACTTGCCAATGACAGATTGTCATGCGGCGCGCTCACACGAGCGCGCCGTGTGTGGATCGGTTTACTTCTTGGTGCGCTTGACGCCGTACTTCGAACGCCCGTTGGTGCGTCCATCGACCCCGAGGGAGTCGAGCGCGCCGCGGACGATGGGGTAGCGGACGCCGGGGAGGTCACGGTCACGGCCGCCTCGCACGAGCACGATGGAGTGCTCCGGGAGGGTGTGCCCTTCGCCGCCGCTGTAGGCGGTGACTTCCTTGCCGTTGGAGAGGCGGACACGCGCGATCTTGCGGAGCGCGGAGTTGGGCTTCTTGGGGGTCTGCGTCTTCACCTGCAGGCACACCCCGCGACGCGCGGGCGAGTTCTCGAGATCGCGGACCTTGGACTTGGTCTTGGGCGTCTTGCGAGGCTTGCGGATGAGCTGGTTGATCGTCGGCATGCTCGGTACTTCTCCAGATCTCGCGGGACGTTTGCGAGGGTCGTGAGTGTAGCGCGCGATCCCGAGTGGGCAACCGTTCAGTTGGTGTGCGTTACGGGGGGGCGACACCAGTTCTTCACGATCTTGCTTTGTTTGGGTTGTGATCGGTCGATCGGCGCGGTATCACACGACCACCAGCACCACCCCAACACCGAGACGGAGAGCCAGTATGACAGACCCGACCACCAAGGACCAAGGCCAGACCTGTGACTTCGAGGCGATGCGCGCCACGGCGCCCGAGCACGCGTATCTCGAGCCCTTCATCGGCACCTTCAAGGCGAAGATCAGCATGTTCATGGGCCCGGGCGACCCGATGATCGCGACGGGCGTCATGAAGAACGAACCCGAACTCGGTGGGCGTTTCCTGCGGCACCATTACACGGGCGACCCCAGCGAAGGCCCATTCTCCGCGTTCCACGGGCGCGGCTACTGGGGCTACAACACGGTGGATAAACGGTTCGAGAGCGTGTGGATCGACAACGCCTGCACCTTCATGATCGTGGATCGTGGGCACGCCAGCGACAATGGCAAGACCTTCGAGATGGAGGGCCATATGACCGACCCGGGTTCCGGCAAGCCGATGACGCGCCGCTCTGTCATCACGCTCATCGACAAGGACACCCACCTCATGGAGATGTACCACCACCCCGAGGGTGGGGAGGAATGCAAGACCATGGAGATCCGATACGAACGGACCTGAGCTGCTCTGAGGGCCCCGTCCTCGTTGTTATCGATGTGGCTCCTGGATCTGGGTTGAGTCCGTCCGATGGCTTCGCCGATACAGCGGGTATGCCCTTCGTCGGAATCATCCCGCCCTCCGGAGGCGTCCCGCCCGAACGCCGAGCGCAGAACGAGCGCAAGGTGCGTCGCGTCGAGCGCATCGCTGGCGTAGAGCGTGCGACGGACGAGGCGGAGCTCTCATCGGTTGAGCGGGCCCGCCGTGCGGACGCGGTGCAGGGCGAAGCGAGCGAGGAAGGGCACGAGGACCGACAGTCGCACGCGACCTCGTTCAGCTACAAGCCCGGTGCCTCGGGGCAGCCCCGCAAGGTGCTCAAGGCGACGCCAAAGCTCGACCTCAAGGGCTGAGCGCGCCGCCGCATTTCATTCCTGTTCGTTGACCGGCTCCGTGACGCGGTTGCCGATGTTGCGGACGGGTCTGGGCTCCTGATCGGCGAACGGGGTGCCCGGGAGCGTGTCGCCCGGCATTTCGGGGGTCGGGCGGATGGCCATGTCCAGCCGGCGCGCGCTCGAAGGCGGGCAGGGCTGGCGGTTGTCGCGGGTGCCGAAGCGCCTGCCCGCGGGCATCAGGCCCCACACGATCTCGTCGGGGCGGAGCTCGTTCGGGCCCGTGCCCTTGCTGAACCCGACAACGAGTTGCTGCCCGACGGGCACGTCCACGGACCACGTGGTTTCGCCGGTGCGGGTATCGATGAGGGTCACCGTCTTGGGCTGCCAGGTGCGCGAGACATAGGTGTAGCGGTCGGCGCTGTAGCGCGAGCCGCCCTCGAGGTGACAGGCACCGAGGGGAGCGCAGGCGGCGAGGGCGAGCAGGGCAAGGCGGGGAGCGGTGGTGCGTCGCATGGCGATCCGTGTCTCGTGGGTCGGAGGGTGGGCGAAGGGGCCTGGGGCGTGGGTCGGGTACGGTACGAACCGCAGCCGCCCTGCGTTCGTGATCGGCGTGAGCGGGGGTGGTGCGTGAGCGTCCTTTGGATGAGGGATCACTGCGCGTGACCAAAAACGACCATCTTGCCCCGTCCGAGCGGCCCCAATTCCGCATCGGGCACGGCTACGACCTCCATCGCCTAGAGCCGCTGGCCCCGGAGGGCGACGGCAGGCCCTTCGTGCTGGGCGGGCTTGCTCTCGAGCACGATCGGGGGCCCGTGGGCCATTCCGATGGCGATGCACTGCTGCACGCGGTCACCGACGCTCTTCTCGCGAGCGTCTGCCTCCCCGATATCGGTGAGTTGTTCCCGGATACGGACCCCGTTCACGAGGGCGCCGCCTCCGATCGGTTCCTATTGGAAGCGGTCAAGAGGCTCGCGAGCGCTGCGTACACGATCGAGAACCTGGATTGCACCATTATTCTGGAGCGTCCCAAGGTGAAGCCCATCAAAGCGGCGCTCCGCGAGAACCTCGCCCGCTTGCTCGGCGTGCCGGTGGATCGCGTGAACGTGAAGGGGAAGACCCACGAGCGCGTGGACGCGGTGGGGGAGGGGCGGGCGATCGAGGTCCACGTGGTGGTGCTCGTCCGCCGGATTGATGCGGGGGGTGTTCGGTAGGTACCGGTATTTCCCTTGGAGCCGAGCGCGTCCGGAGGTATTCTGGGCTGTAGCGCCGCGTGGTTCGTGAGGAGAGGCGGCGCAGGCCAAGCCGGGCGCAGGCTCGTGTCCCTTGTCGGGACGCCGGCGTGCGCTATCGCGAGAGGAGTTCGCGATGCCCTCCACGATCCCGAAGACACCCGACCCCGCCACCACGCCTCCGAAGGCCACCGCGTGTACGAACGTCGCCGACAGCGATCTGCGCGAGCGTCTCGTGCAATCGCTCTCGCCCGGCGCGTGCATCAACCGCGGACTCGAGGCGGTCGAGGCGATGTACGCCTCCTCCAACGGTGATCCGAAGCAGGTTCCTTGGGCGCACACCCGCGCCAACCCGGCGCTCGTTGCGTGGCTCAACGCACGCGCCCCGGGCCTGATCCGCTGCGGGGCCCGCGTCGCGGTCGTCGGGTGCGGCTTGGGTGCCGACGCGGTGGAACTCGCGGAGCGCGGGTACGAGGTGTGCGCGTTCGACGCGTGCGAGAGCGCGATCCGGCACGCCAAGGCGACCAACGCGCGACACGCCGCGATCTTCCGCGTCGCGGACCTGCGCGATGTGCCCAGCGTGATGCGCCACCGCTTCGATCTTGTCGTGGAGATCCACACGCTGCAGGCGCTGCCCCCCGAGCACCGTTCGACGCTGGCGGCGGGCATCGCGTCGCTCGTCTCGCCGCACGGTCGCCTGCTGGCGATCACGCGAGGGCGCCCCGATGACGAGCCGCTCGTCTCCACCCCAGGCCCGCCCTACGCCTTCACGCCCGCCGAACTGATCGGCGTGCTCGGGGCGCACGCGCTGGTCCCCGAAGGCCGACTCGACGACTTCATGGACGACAACGATCCGCCGGTACGCCGGCTCCGGGGCGTCTTTGTGCGGGATGCCGCCCGCTGAGGCGTCGTAACACCTTGCCTGTTCGGGGCTTGGCTGCCGTGGAGGGCGGGCATCGGACGCAACCCGAGTGGCCCCGGACGCGAATCGGGGGGAGCGGTACGATCCGCCGGGCTGTCTATACGGTCATACGCTCGCCACCTCTCTCCGCCACCACCCCTCGTCTATCTGAGGACCGCACCATGCCCAACGCCACAACCTCCCCGCGTACCCCCCGGGACCGCCGCGCGTTCACGCTGACGGAATTGCTCGTGGTGATCTCCATCATCGCGCTGTTGCTCGGGCTGCTGCTCCCTGTGGTCGGCGCGGTGCGCGCCGGTGCGCGGAAGGCGGCGACCGAGTCGCTGATGACGAGCATCCTCGCCGCGAGCAGCCAGTACGTCGCGGACAACCAGCGCCTGCCCGGCATCTTCAGCCAGGAGGAGATGGCCCAGGCCTCGAACGAGACCCAGGGCTTCACGCCGATGGAGAACGCGCTGCTCGCCCTCGCGGGCGGCGTGGTGAGCGACCGCACGAACAGCGCGTTCCTCCTGGTCGGTCCCTCATCCGACGATGCCCGGAAGGTGCCCATCGACATCGGGCGCATCGGTGACACCGATGGTCCGGGGTACCTCACCCTCAGCGACAGCAGCTTCGCGGCGGGCGAGCGCGGCTCCGGGCGCTCGCAGCAGAACGCGGTTGCCAATCACATCGCCATCCCCGACGTTGTCGATTCGTTCGGCTACCCCATCCTGATGTGGGCGAAGAACGAGCAGGCGGGCCCGACCCCCTTCTTCGCGGAGCGTGACGCGAGCGATGATTCGACCAAGGCCCTCTACTACTGGTCCTCCAACATCGCGTTCCTGAACTCACGCACCCTGGGCAGACGCCTGGATTCGGACAACTACCGCAACTCGTGCCTCTCGGACCTGCAGAACACCGACGCCGAGGTCGTTCGCACGCTGGAGGGCATGATCGGCGACCCGAGCTCCCCGCGCAGCAACACCTCGCCCCCCGAGCCCGCGCGGGCCTACGGGGATCTCGTGCTGCACTCCGCGGGTAAGGACGGGTACTTCGCAGAGAACAAGAAGGGCGATATCAACCAGTACGTCTACGTCCCCACCGGAGGCGGCAACTTCGGCGGCTCCCTCGCGGATGACGACGCCCTGGCGGACACCGTGAACGACATTCTCATCGGCGGCGGCAGCTGAGCGCCTCCAGGGGCCTCTGGCCCCGGGCTCATCGCAACGACATCCTGATCCTCCCGTAGCATGGAGTTCGCCACACTCTTGCTGGGAGGCTGCCCCCGTAATGCCACTGAATTCACTCTCTTCACCCTTCGGGCGGGCGGCGTTGTGCCTCGCGCTCGGTGCGGTGCTCGCTGTCGTTTCGGGGTTGGCACCGCGCCAGCCGCGTGAGCCGGTCAACGGCGTTGCGCGGGACGCCCTTGATTTCCATGCGATCGTCCACGCGACGCTGATCCCCTCACCGGGCGAGCGCGTCGAGGACGCGACGATCGTGATCCGCAACGGCACGATCCAGAGCGTGACCCCGGGCGGCGCGCCGCCCCAGGGTGCGCGTGTCTGGGACGCGGAGGGCCTGCTGGTCCACGGCGCCTTCATCGAGTCGTATCTGGAAGTGGATGCGCCGGACATCAGCGTCGCCTCCGAGGGCCTGGGCAGGCACTGGAACCCCAAGGTGATGGCGGAGCGCAACGCGCTCGAGGCGGGGCAGGTCGGCGGCGCGGTCGTCGATGGCCTCCGCAAGATGGGCTTCGCGGTGGCGCACGTCGCGCCCGACGGCGGCGTCTTCCGAGGCGTCTCGGGCGTGCTCACGCTGATCCCGGACGAGGGCAGCACGCCCCCCGAGTCGCGCGTTCTGCGCGAAGAGATGGGGCATGTCGTCGCGCTCGAGTCGGGCGGGTTCAGCTCCCGCGGCTACCCGGGCTCCAAGATGGGCGCGATCGCTCTCGTCCGTCAGACGCTCGCGGACGCGGACTGGTACGCGCGCACACAACAGGCACACCAGCGGGACACGAAGTCCACGCCCCGCCCCGCGCCGCAGAGCGCGCTGGCGAAGCTGGGCGAGGACATGCCGCTGATCTTCCCGGTTGGTGATGAACTGGACCTGATCCGGGCGAGCAAGATCGCTCGCGAATTCGACCGCGAAGCGGTGATGGTCGGCTCGGGCAACGAGTACCGGCGTCTGGACGCGGTCGTCGCGGAGGGGCGCACGATCATCGTGCCACTGGCCTTCTCGAAGGCGCCGAGCGTTTCGACCGCGGGCCAGCGTACGAACGCGTCGCTGCGAACACTGATGATGTGGGAGCAATCACCCACGAACGTGCGCCGCCTCGTGGACGCCGGCGCGGACGTGGTGCTGACGACGAGCAAGCTGCCGCGCGGGCAGAAGTTCATGCCCAACCTGCGCAAGGCGATCGAGCACGGGCTCGACGAGGATCGCGCCTTCGCGATGCTGACCACCGGCCCCGCGGAATTGCTGGGCCTGGGTGATCGTCTCGGGCGCGTGGCGCCCGGGTTTGCGGCGAACCTCGTGGTGACGGATGCCCAGAGCCCCTTCGACGAGGAGGGCGAGATCCGCGACCTGTGGATCGACGGCGTACGCCACGAGATCAACGCGCCGCCCGCCACCGACATCTCGGGCACCTACGAGCTCACGATCGTCGGCGATGACAACGGCTTCGCGCAGTCCGGGCGTGGTCCCTTGAGCCTGGAGATCGGCAAGAACGCCAAGTCCTTCACGTTCGTGCTCGCCAACGAGGGCGTCGAGCGTGCGGAAGGTGAAGAGGCGACACCGACCAAGCTCAAGGGGCGCAAGGTGAGCGCCTTCGAGAACCGGGTGGGTGGTGCGCTGACCGCGACGGAGGTCGGCATCGACGGCAGTATCCTGATCGACTTCGTGGTCGAGGGCGACGCGGTCATCGGCACCGCGACCATGAGCGACGGCAGCGTCGCGACGTGGACCGGCGTGAAGCGTGACGACGAGCCCGAGGACGGTGAAGAGAAGGATGAGAAGGACGACAAGAAGACGCCCAGCGTCCCCGAGTCCTTCGGCCTTCCCTTCGGCGCCTACGCGATCGACGAGACACCCGAGCTGGCGCACATCGTCTTCCGCGGCGCCACCGTTTGGACCGCGAGCGATCGCGGGATCATCGAGGACGGCGAGGTCGAGATCAAGAACGGCGAGATCGTGTACGTCGGAGAATCGCGCAACGCGATGCCAACCGGCGCGAGGATCCTCAACATGGAGGGCAAGCACATCACGCCGGGACTCATCGACTGCCACTCGCACACCGGGATCTCGGGCGGCGTCAACGAGGGTTCGCTGAGCAGCACCGCGATGGTGCGCATCTTCGACGTGATCAACCCCGACGCGATCGGCTGGTACCGCGAACTCGCGGGTGGCATCACCGCCGCCAATCAACTGCACGGCTCGGCCAACGCCATCGGCGGGCAGAACTCCGTCGTCAAGCTGCGATGGGGCTGCGATCACCCGGACGACATGCGCTTCGAGGGCGCGCCGGGCGGCATCAAGTTCGCGCTGGGCGAGAACGTCAAGCAGTCCAACTGGGGCAGCGAGAACACGACCCGCTACCCGCAGACGCGCATGGGTGTCGAGACGTTTATCCGCTCACGCTTCATCGCGGCGCGCGAGTACCTCGCCGAGGAGCAGCGCGGCGGTGACACGTTCCGGCGCGACATGGAGCTCGAAGCGCTGGGCGAGATCCTGCGCGGCGAGCGCCTGATCCACTGCCACAGCTACCGCCAGGACGAGATCCTGATGCTCTGCCGCGTGGCGCAGGAGTTCGGCTTCACGATCGGTACGTTCCAGCACGTGCTCGAGGGGTACAAGGTCGCCGAGGCGATCAAGGAAGCCGCGATCGGCGGTTCCTCGTTCAGCGACTGGTGGGCGTACAAGTTCGAGGTGGTGGACGCGATCCCGGAGAACGGCGCGATCATGCACGAGGTGGGCGTGACCGTCTCCTTCAACTCCGACTCGGACGAGATGGCGCGGCGCATGAACACCGAGGCCGCCAAGGCGGTGAAGTACGGCGGCGTGGAGCCCAACGAGGCGCTCAAGTTTGTCACGCTCAACGCCGCGATCCAGCTCGGCATCGATGACCAGACCGGCTCGCTCGAGCGTGGCAAGGACGCGGACATCGCGGTGTGGTCCATGAGCCCCTTGAGCAGCATGACCCGCTGCGAGAGCACGTTCGTGGACGGCCGCGAACTCTTCTCGCTGGCGATGGACCGCACGATGCGCGAACGCAACGCCGCCGAGAAGATGCGTCTGATCCAGAAGCTCCTCGAGGACCCCAAGGCCCGCGAGAAGGCCGGCGAGTCCGAAGACGATCAGGACGGCGCCGACACAGGCGACGGCTCCGATGACACAGAATCCATCGATGGCTCCCCGCCCGAATGGCTGCTCGACGCGTTGCGCGCCAGCGGGCACTCGCACGATCACAGCCATCATCCCGAGTCCGAGGACCCCCTCGCGCTGGAGCGCGAGTACCTCTGGCTCATCGAGAACGGCATGGACCCCGACACGAACCGTCCCGGCGAGTGCGGCTGCGGCCGCTGGGCCGGCTACCGGGAGGAGAACTGATATGAAGAGCATCACCACACTCATCGCGAGCGTCGCGCTGTGCGCGACTTCCGGGGCCCAAGACCTTGCGCCCAAAGCGCCGTCGCAGGAGCGTGCGATCGCCATCATCGGCACCACGGTCCACACCGTGTCGGGCGAGACGATCGAGAACGGCGTCGTGGCATTCACGGACGGCGAGCTCGTCGCGGTCGGCGGTCGCGACGACGGGTCCGGCGCGGTGCCTCGTGGCGCGCGCGTGATCGACCTGTCGGGCCAGGGCCTGCACGTCTATCCCGGGCTCATCGGCGCGAACACGCTGATGGGCTTGATGGAGATCGGCGCCGCCCGCGCGACGCTGGATTACGACGAGGTCGGGCAGTTCTCCCCGGAGGTACGCGCCTCGATCAGCGTGAATCCGGACTCGACGATCATCCCTGTCACGCGCTCCAACGGCATCCTGACCGTCGGCGTGATGCCCTCGGGAGGCACCCTGCCGGGGCGTGCGAGCGTCATCCGCATGGACGGCTGGACGAACGAGGATCTCACGATCGATGACGATGCGGGCGTGATCGTCAACTGGCCCAGCGTGCAGCTGCAGACGGGCTGGTGGGTGCGGTCTACCGACGAGGAGCAGCGCAAGCGCACGAAGGAGCAGCTCGAGCGCATCGACGGCGCCTTCGACGAGGCCGAGGCGTACTTCGCCGCCCGCGCCGCCGACGCGACAACGCCTCAGGACCTGCGATGGGAGGCGCTGCGCGGCGTGATCTCGGGCGACGACCGCCTACTGATCCGCGCGAACGAGCTCGACCAGATCATGAGCGCCGTCCGCTGGGCGAGCGAGCGGGCCTACAAGGTCACGATCGTCGGCGGCATGGACGCGCCGCGCTGCGCGGACCTGCTCGTGCGTCACGACGCGTGGGTGATGGTCACCGGCACGCACCGGCTGCCGAACCGGCGCGATGACGAGTACGACTGGTCGTACCGCGTGCCGCAGATGCTCGAGGAGGCGGGCGTCACCTGGTGCCTCGCGGCGACGGGTGGCAACTTCGAGACGCCCCACGAAAGGAACCTGCCCTACCACGCCGCGACCGCGGTGGCGCACGGGCTGGACCACGACGAGGCGGTGAAGTCGATCACGATCGACGCCGCGAAGCTGCTGGGCGTCGATGACGTGCTCGGTTCGTTGGAGGTCGGCAAGGCGGCGACGCTGATCGTGACAGACGGTTCGCCGCTGGAGTTCACCACCGAGATCTCGATGGCCTTCATCGATGGCCGGCTGATCGACCTCTCGAACAAGCAGACGGAGCTCGCCGCCAAGTACCGCGAGAAGTACCGCCAGCTCGACCTGATCCCCGAGGAGGGTGAGGAGTAAACGCGATACGGCTTACGCCTCGTCGTCCTCGAAGATGTCCATGATCGAATCGCCCCGCTCCATCGCGAGGGCGATTTTTTTGCGCATGCCGACCGTCATTTCGCCGACCGCCCCGCCCACGAGCAGCGCGAGGCAGAGTCGCCCGTCGATGAGGCCCGTGTTGAACGCGACGGTCGCGAGGAGCAGCTGCACGATGCCGGCGCCCGCGTTGGCGCAGCGTTCGGCGTCCGTGTAGTGCGTCGAGCGGCCGACGGCCTGCATGACGCGCGCGAGCGCGTACCAGCGCAGGTCGCTGGAGATGAGCCCGATGCCGATGAGCAGCGCCCAGAAGAGCCAGTCGCCCCAGAGCGGTCCGGTCTCGATGCGTGCCACCGTCATCGCGCAGACGCCCGGGAGGAGCACGAAGAGCGCGGCGGTGTTGAGCGTGCGACGCGCCGAGCGCACGCTCACGCGGGGGAGCCGGTGGTAGAGGGGCCAACCGATCAGGATCAGCAGGAGGGCGAGGCCGGTCCCCGTCGCGAGCGACCCGGGTCCGAGAGGCGTGTGGTCGCCCGAGAGCGCGAGCACCCGTACGAGCGTGAGACAGACGAAGCACCCGAGCAGGCACCACGGCGCGAGCGATCCGAACGCGCGTGCGCTGGGCGCCGGCGCAACGAGCGCCGCGATCGCGGCGATCGTGAGCGCCACGCTCGGCGCAGGCGTGAACCCGGTGGCTCGGACGATGGTGCCCAGCAAGGCCCCCGCGAGCACGATCCCGATGAAGGGGCCCAACCAGCCCGAACCGTCGTGCGTTCGAGGGCGCGGCAACCAGTAGGGGGCGGTGCAGGCGACGAGCAGGGCGAGCAGAACCACAGCGGCAACGCGCAGCGAGTCCGAGCGTGCTGCCCGGGCGTCGCCGAGCGACTCTTCGAAGGGCGCGCGGGTCTCCTTGCGGGCGGTGACGTACTCGTCGATCGCGACGCCGCTCACGTCGGAGACCTGGAAACCCAGTAGGCCCGCATTGGTCTCGTCATCGAAGAGGTCGAGCTCACCCTGCTCCTCTGTGCCACCGTTGAGCCACGCGTCGTAGCTGTCGGGCCAGAGAGCGCCGACGCCGCCGTGCCCCGCGAGGAGGCCCACGACGATGCCCCCGACGAGCCCCGCGGCGCGATTGCCGCCCGGAACACCGGCGCCGCGGAAGACGAGGGCTCCGATCGCGCCGATCGCCAGCGCGATGGCGGTGATGACGAGGGCGGCGGTGGTGTCGGTGGGCGGGGTCACGGGTCGATCGTATCCGCGTTGCGCACCGGCCCCTAGTAGGATGCGAACGATGATCGCACTCCCGAACACGACGATCGCGCAGGGCGCGTGGCTGCACGACCTCGATCCCATCCTGCTCCCGATCAGCGGCGCCCTCGCGGTCCGGTGGTACGGGCTCGCGTACGTCGGCGGGTTCATCGTCGCGTGGTTGCTCGTGCGCATGCTCGCGAAGCGCGGGCTCGTGAAGATCCGCCCGGAGTTCGTGAGCGACTTCATCCTCGCGGCGGTCGTCGGCGTGCTCGTCGGAGGGCGCCTCGGGTTCGCCCTCGTGTACTCGCCGGGCCTCTTCGTTGAGTTCTCCGGGAGTTTTCCCTTCTGGGGGCTGCTGAACATCACGAAGGGCGGGATGGCCAGTCACGGCGGGATGGTCGGGCTCGTCTGCGCCGCGGTCTGGGTGGCGCGACGCGAGAAGACGCACCCGCTGCACGTCCTGGACACCCTGGCCTTCGCGGCACCGCCCGGCATCGTGCTCGGTCGGCTCGCGAACTTCGTGAACGGCGAGCTGCTCGGCAAAGTCGTGGCGCAGCCGGGCGAGGCGGCGCCGCGATGGAGCGTGCGGTTTCCGCAAGAGCTGCTGAACCGACCCACCGAGGAGCAGATCGCCTGGATCGAACGCCGCTTCCCGGTCGCTGGGGATGAGGACGCGTACAACGCCGCGGTGCATCAGTTGATCGCATTTGTGCAGAAGGGCGACCCCGAGGTCCGGGCGGCGATCGAGCCGATCCTGAGCGCACGCCACCCCTCGCAGCTCTACCAGGCCTTCGCGGAGGGCGTTGTGGTATTCGCGGTGCTGCTGTTCGTGTGGCGGAAGCCGCGCCGCCCGGGTGTGATCAGCGCATGGTTCTTGGTCGTCTACGGCGTCGGACGCATCGCGACGGAGTTCATCCGCCTGCCGGACACGGGGCTCGGGCGGACGATGGGGCTGAGCCGCGGGCAATGGCTGAGCGCGTTGATGGTGCTCGCGGGCGTTGCGCTGCTCGCGATCATCGCTCAGCGCTCGGGACGCGAGCGCTGGCCCGCACCGCTCGGTGGGTGGGCGCAGAAAAAAACCGGCGCCGCGGAGAGCGACGCCGGTTCGGATGAAGTCTCGGGAGAATCCTGAAGCGGATTCAGAGGTGCTTTTCGATCGCGGCCTTCAGGTCGCCCTCGTTCGTCATGCCGACGAATTTCTCGGCGACCTCGCCGTTCTTGAGGATGAGGACCGTGGGGATCGCGGTGACCTTGAAGTCCACGGAGGTCTTTTGGTGCTGGTCGATGTTGACCTTGCCGACCTTCACCTTGCCGCTGTACTCATCGGCGATCTTGTCGATGGTCGGACTCAGGAGGCGGCAGGGCTGGCACCATTCGGCCCAGAAATCGACGACGACCGGTGCGTCGGCGTCCAGGACCTCGGACTTGAAGTTGTCGTCTGTGAACTCTTTGACGTTGGCGCTTGCCATGATGATGTCCCTCGTGTGCTGCCTCGGTGCAGTGCGTCGGCCCGAGACGATCGGGGGTTCGCGGCTGTGAACGGGCAGTCTAGCCGTGGGTGCTGCACAGGGCCAAGCCCGGCACGATGAACGAACCGTTCACCCCAACGGGTTATTCCGAAACGCGTTCTGACGACGCTGGACGGGTTTCACGGGCCCCGCCGGACAACCCCGCCGCGACGCGGAGGGCCTGGGCGTGGGGGGCGACGTCGTGAACGCGGAACAGACGCACGCCCGCGAGAGAGTGGGCGACGGAGATCGCGACCGATCCAGCGACGCGCTCGGCGGGGCGCTCCACCCCGCTGACCGACCCTACGAAACTCTTGCGGCTCGCCGCGCTCAGCGTCGGGTGCCCGATCGACTCGATCTCCCGAACGCCCCGGATGAGCTCGAGGTTCTGCTCGACGGTCTTTCCGAACCCGAG
>JAJDDE010000134.1 GCA_029260475.1 Phycisphaerales bacterium
GCGGGGCCGAAAGCCTCGAAGCGCACGTGCTCTTCGGGCACGCCCCATTCGTCGAGCTGCTCGACGATGGAGGACATCATGGGCGGTGGGCCGCAGATGTGGAAAATGTAGTTGTTGCTCGGCAACGCCTCTTTGAAGAGGTCCACGCTGACGTACCCCTTGTGGTGGTAGTCCACACCCAGCACGTCGTCCTCGTCGGGCGACGAGAAGACGTATCGGATCTTGATGTGCGGGTGCTCCGCAGAGAGCGTGTTGAGCTCGTCCTGGAGCACGCGGTCCACCTTGTTGCGGACGCCATAAAAGAGCCACGTCTCGCGCTTCACACCGATGTCGGCGATCGCTTTGGCCATCGAGAGCACGGGCGTGAGGCCGATGCCGCCGCCGATCAGGACGACGGGCATGAGTTCGTCACCGTCGGGCTCGCAGAAGAAGCCGCCGGAAGGGGCGCGGACATCGAGGATGTCGCCCTCGTTCACGTGGTCGTGGAAGAAGTTGCTGCTGAGTCCGGGCGGGAGCTCGGGCTTGTCCCTGGGCGGCGGGCAACGCTTGATCGACACGCGGTAGTGCGAGTCGTACGGCGCGTCGCTCAGCGAGTAGCACCGGATGATCGGCTTGTCCTGCCCGGGGATGCGCAGCTGGAAGGTCAGATACTGACCGGGCTTGAAGCCCGGAAGCGGGCGTTCGTCGTGGGGCTTGAGAAAGAAGGAACAGACGTCCCCGCCCTCGGGCCGCTTCTGGGCGACCTCGAACTTGCGGAAACCGTCCCACGCTTCCTGGGCGGATTCGGCCTTCGCACGCTGGGCGCGGGCCGTCTCGATCTTCTCTTCGAAGACGCGGAACTCAAGCTCGGACAATCGCTCTTCGCGCGACATGCGCCGGGCACCCGAGACGATGGACATGCCAAGACGCACGATCGTCGCGACGATCAGCAGTCCACCCAGTGTGAAGGCCATCAATTGTGGCGTGAGCCAATCCATGCTCTTTCCGATCCTCCGCCCACATCGATGGGGTCTGTCCGACCTTTGTACCGCATCACACTACCAGAGACGCGAGCAATCCTCGGTGAGAACGAGTCTCAATCACAGTCGAGCGGTCCTCAGAACTGGACAAGGATCTCGCCACGCAGACCGTAACTGGGCCCGCGCTCCTCGCCGCCCGCGATGAATGTGTCCACACGGAACACGGTCCGCTGCCCGAGGGCCTGCTGAAACGAGGCACCGAGCGCCGCGGCGAACGGTTCGTCGTCACTCAGGCCGTCGCGGAAGCCCGCCTCGACCACGAGCTGCGTGCGTTTAAAGGTGCCGAAGAACTTCTGATAGCCGATGGCGCCGCCGTAAGAGTCGTCCGCGCGGTTGCCGAGCGGTGCGCCGTAACGCCCGATGCCGACCGCGGCAAACAGGATGCCGGTACGCCCCAGCGGCCCGCCCGTGTCCTCGGCTCGAGCGGCGGACGAGTACTCGTCGAAGCCCACGAAGCCGTTGATGTACATGTTGTCGTGCGTGTGGAAGGGGACCCACGACACCTCTCCGAAGAGCAGGTGCCCTTCGCTGGCGGCCGGAGAGTCTTCGTCCGCGGTGTACGAACCCAAGGCGCGGAAGGACGTGTTCACATAACCGATGCGCTGCACCGCGCTCGCACCCCAGTGGAAGGACGACTGGTTGACGCCGCCGCCATGGCCGTTGGCACCGTCGCCGTCGTACACGTACACCATATCGAGGTTGAAGGTGCTGTCCTTGAAGTCGGCCTCGGTGAAGAAACCGAAGAGGTGCTGGTTCGTCTTGCGGTCGTTGTCGTCCCTGTTGATATTCGCCCAGCCGTAAATGAACGTGAGCTGCAGGTTGCTGAAGCCGGCGGGGAAGATGTTGTTCTTCGTGATGCCGACCGCGTCGATCGTGTCGTTGATCAGCATGCCCTCTTGGTAGAAGAGGGGCTGACGACCGACCGAGAATCCGAAGTCGAGTGGCTGGGAGTCGTCGGGGTCGATGCTCGGGAAGATCTCGCCGAAGTCGCCCTCGAAGAAGAGCGTGGTGATCTCCGCGTTGAGCTCGCCGTGCCAGCCCTCGTCGATGTCCGCGCTGTCGGGGTTGAAGTAGTACCCGCTAAAACGCGTGCCGCGATCGAGCGGGCGCATCCCGACGAGGATGCGCTCCGTGCCCGAGAGCTGCAGGTTTGCGAAGAGGTCCAGGCGGTTGGCCCACTCGGTGAAGGTGGTGTCGCTCGCGCCGTCGTGGAAGGTCTGCACCGCCGTTCGGTAGGTGCCGTACACGAGCAGCGACGGCTGCCACACGGCGCCGGTGGGCAGCGTGAAGCCAGAGTCCAGGGTGCCGGTGTCGAGGAAGGGTGCCCCGAGCTCGAGCAGCGGCGCCGGTCGGGACGGGAAGGTCTCGATCTGCAGGGGCTGGGGCTCATCGGGGTAGCGAGAGCCGTCCTCGCCGTCGCCCGTTGGGGCGCCCATCGCCGGGACAACCATGACAGTACTGACGAGAGCCGCCGATAAGAATCGTGTACACATCGCGGGGAAACCCTACGGACGCTCGCGCGGCGGCACCGAGCCGCGATCGTATCCGTTTTCGGAGTGGCCACGGCTTGCGGTGGCGCTGGGTTCGATTCGTGCAAGGGCCTCGGCGGGTGCGGTGCGCCGGGCCTCCCGACAGAGAGGGAAACGTGCCCTCGCACGAGAGCGAGGGCACCGAGAAGCGTATCTGAAATCAGTCGATTGAGATGGAGGGTTCGATGTTGACCGCGATCACATCCTGGTGAGGATCGAAGGTCACTTCGCGGGTCCAGAGGATCTCGTGACCCTCGCGAACACCGTCGGCGATCTCACGCGGGGTCATGTTGTAATCGAGGCCGACGTGCATGATCTCCGAGAGCAGGTTCACCGGGATCATCGCGGCCTTGAGCTCGATCACCGCGGTGTACGGACCGTTGCCCGTCAGGTCGCCCGATCCCACCGAGTAGTCCGCCCAGCGATGGCCGTCCGGCTCGATGCCGTAGCGGTGTTTGCGTGTGCCGCCGGGCGCACCGGTCAGGACCGTCGAACGGGGCGCCTTGCGGAGGAAGGGCAGGGGCGAGGGCCCGTAGTTCACCGCGAGGATCTGCTCGCGTTCGCCGCCTCGTAGGTTGCGGATGATGAATTTGCCCTGGAGGCTGAAGAGCTGTCGGTCGAGCGGCAGGTCGCCGTTGTGAACGTACAGCGAGTGCAGGTCGCGGACGTCGCCGTTGGGGTCGAGATCGCCCGACTCCAAAACCACGTTGCCGTCGGCGTCCTTCACCACGACGTAGAGCCACGTGAGGCGCTCTGCATCGAAACCGGTGGGCACCGCGTGTCCGTCGGTGAGGTTCTTCACCTGCACGCGGAACTTCAGCCCGCTTTCGTCGGCGCGGAGTGTCTCGATGTCACCGATGCCGTAGCCGTTGCGCAGCACCTCGAGACGCTGATCGTGCGCCCAATCGAGGAGCTCCCAGTTCTGCTCGAGGATCTCGCGCGCCGTGTACCGGTCATCGACCGCGGCCCACGCCTCGGGATAGACGACCTCTTCGGGCGTGCCGCGTTTCTCCCAGGCTTCGTCCTCGAACTCGTCGGTGCCCCAGCCCGCCTTCCAGTCGAACTCGATCCACTCGCGCATCGTCGCAAGGTCCTGAGCATCGCTGTTGTGCGGGAAGAGACCGGGGTGGATGATGGGATAGTCGGGGCCCGCGAAGTAGTGGTTCGTGCGCTTGCGGGGCGTCGTCGGCACATCGCCGACGATGGCCACGGGGCCGATCGCGTAACCGGTCGCGACACCCTGCTCGATACCCATGTGGCAGTCCTGGCACGACTCGCCGCGTGCGGCTGCGGGTGATTCCTTGTAGTGGCTGAACGCCTCTTCGAGGCGGAACCCGTTGACGAGCGTCACGTCGTGGCACGTGCCGCAGAAGCCCGACTCGGTGAGCTGGAAGAACTTGATCGCCTCGGTGTGGATCTGGCGACCGGGCTTGCCGCGTTCGGTGACGACGCGGTACTCATCCGGGTTCGCGAGCACACGCTCGAGCTCTTCGCCGCCGAGCGAGCCGTAGACCGGGTCGAGCAGGTCACCCTCGACGATCGACAGACGACCGGAGATCTTGCCGTAGGCCTTGTTGACGCGGTGGCACACGATGCAGGTGATGCCCTCACGCGACGCGGGGGTGCGGTCCATGTTGGACATGAAGACGGACTCGCCGATGTTCATGCCGATGGGCGTGTGGCAACGGATGCAGAAGTCGCCGTTGGTGCCGTTGGTCAGCTTGACGACCGTGCCGTGGAACGCGTTGAAGACGGGCGAGAGCTGGGCGTACGCGTGCTGCGAGACCGACCACTCGCGGAAGTGATCCGGGTGGCAGGTGCGGCAGGTCGTCGCCGAGGGGTAGCGATCGTTCGAGAAGAGCTCCTCGTGTGCGAGCGCCGCCGCGACGTCGGTGACATCAGTGACCTGACCCGCTTCGGGCTCCTCGTCGTCATCGCCGCCGAAAAGGAGATCGTCGTCGTCGCCGAGCAGGAGCGAGCCGGATTCGTCGTCGTCCCCGCCGAGCAGGAGCCCGTCGTCGTCATCGCCCAAGAGCGAGCCGCCGTCATCGGGGTCGTCGCCGAGCAGCGATCCGGAATCCTGGAACATCGCGATACCGGCGATCGAAGCGCACGCGCAGAGCACGAGGGCCCCGAGGGTGGCGCTGCCAAGACGCAGAAAAGAGACACGCGTCATTGCGTCGTTCATGTCGGACCTCATCGCCCGGGTGATCGGCCCGGGACTTTGGTTCTTTCTCCGCCGATCGCCCGTCAGCGATCGGCTCCCGATTCTCACCGGAACAGCGTCAACGTATCAAATCGAGACCCGTCCGGGAACAGACTACCGGATGTGCTATCGGACAGTCGGGAGACGTTTCGCGTCAACCCATATTCACACTCTGGCGCAGGATCGACTCCCACGCAAGGCCCTCATGAACGTTGAGGAAGGAATGATGGGGGTCACCTCCCTATCCATCATCCCTTTCACTGACCGCCGGATACGGTGGATCGATGTGAATCCACACGTTCTGGAGGGGTCAGGCTGATTGCCCCGCCCTGGGGCTCCGATAGGACGCTCGTTGCCGGCTTCCCGCGCGGGATGTCTGGGCGACGGCACCTCCGTTCGGAGACCCCCGCATGCTCCTCGCATCGGTCCTCTCCATCTTCTGCGTCGCCCTCATCGCCCCACAGGTGCATGCGCGATTCGGGCGCTTCGGCGCCCCGATGCTGGCGCTGGTGCCGGGCTATTGGTTCGCTCGCTTCGCCTCCTTCATAGGTGTGCAGCACGACGGGCCCGCCCCCGAACAGGTCTTGGACTGGGTGCCTGGCCTCGATATCAGCCTCGCCTTCCGCCTCGACGGCCTCTCCCTGCTGATGGCCCTGCTCATCACGGGCATCGGCTCGTTCGTGGTCCTTTACGCCGGCACCTATATGAAGGGGCACCGGCACCACTCCCGCTTCTACGCCTATCTCCTCGCGTTCATGGGCTCGATGCTCGGCGTCGTCTTGTCCGATGATCTCTTGGGCCTCTTCGTCTTCTGGGAGCTCACCAGCGTCACCAGCTACCTGCTGATCGGATTCGATCACCAGAAGGAAGAGTCCCGCCGAGCGGCCTTGCAGGCGCTGATCGTCACAGGGCTGGGCGGGCTCGCGCTGCTCGCGGGCCTCGTCATGCTCGGGCTCGAGTCGGGCACGTGGCGCCTCTCCGAGATCGTGGCGCACCCCGAGATGGCGCGCTCCAGCCCGCTCTACACGCCCTCGACGCTCCTCATTCTGCTGGGCTGCTTCACCAAGTCTGCGATATTCCCCTTCCACTTCTGGCTCCCCGGCGCGATGGCGGCGCCGACGCCGGTCTCCGCGTACCTGCACTCCTCGACGATGGTGAAGGCCGGTGTCTTCCTGCTCGCACGCCTCCAGCCCGCGCTGGGCGACACGCCCCTCTGGCAGGGCGCGCTCATCGGCATGGGCGGGCTCACGATGGTGATCGCGGTCTTCCTCGCGACACGCCAGACGTACTTCAAGAAACTCCTCGCCTACAGCACCGTCAGCTCGCTCGCCACGATGGTCATGCTCATCGGCATGGGCGAGAGCGGTGCGCACGCCGCGATGGCCTATCTGTTCTGTCACGCACTCTTCAAGGGCGCGCTCTTCCTCCTCGCCGGCATCGCCGACCACGAGACCGGGCTGAAGGACGTCGAGATGCTGGGCGGGCTCCGCAAGCGCATGCCCATCTCCGCGGGCGCTTCGCTGCTCGCGGCGGTCTCGATGGCCGGTGCGCCGCCGATGATCGGATTCGCCGCCAAGGAACTGATGATCAAGGCGTCGATGGACGCGCCCGTGCTCCCCTGGCTCGTCACGCTCGCGACGGTCATCGGCGGCGCGATGATGGTCATGGTCGCGATCACCGTCGGCATCCGCCCCTACTTCGGGCGCAAGATGTGGGACGAGTTCAGCAACCCGCTCCCGAAGACGCCCCACGAAGCGCCGCCCTCGATGCTCCTGGGCCCCGTGACGCTCGGCGCGCTCGGGCTTATCGGCGCCTTCCTCCCGAGCCTCTTCGCCGACCCGATCGTGGACGGTGCCACCAGCGCGCTCATTCCGCAGGTTCCGCACCACGTCGAAACCGCGTTCGTTCCGCTCGCCGACACGCACGGAGCCGTCGAACACGCCGCGGCACTCGCGCCCGCTCACGGTGCGGACCACGACGAGCACGCCCATCACTCGATGATGGTCACCGACTACCTCTTCCACCCCTCGCTCGCGCTCGCCTTCTCGCTGCTCGCGGTATTCGGAGGCGTCGCGCTCTTCTCCGTCCGTGACCAGTGGCGCAGGGTCACCGAGCCCGCGATGCGTGTGCTCACGCCGCTGGGCCCGCAGGCGATGTACCACCACACCCTCGCGGGCGTGAACAACTTCGCCCAGACGCAGACCCGCGTCATGCAGAACGGCTCGCTGTCGAGCTACATCCGCACCACGCTCCTCGCGACCATCGGCCTCGGCGCGTACGGCCTCATCCACACCGGGCGCAACCCCGCCCAGATGCCCGCCGACACCGCGCCCATCGGCCTCTTCGAGACCGTGCTCGTCGCGCTCGCGGTCATCGGCGCCGTCGGCGCCACGATGATGAAGTCCCGCCTCGCGGCGGTGCTGAGCCTGGGCATCACCGG